>CAILYI010000001.1 GCA_903838415.1 uncultured Anaerolineae bacterium
CTCATAACGGCGATGGCCTGTTGGAGTGCGTTCTGCCTGGATTTTCCCATCCGCTTCCCAACGACGCAAAGTCGCGATGGAAACTCCCAGTTCTTTTGCGGCTTTTCCAATGCTAATTTTCATAACAGTAATTATACATGTAATTGAATAAGTGAACAGGTATGAATAGATATTACTAGACAGTTACTACCCCCCAGCCCATCGGGCTACTCTCCACCCAGAACAGACTCGAAGTTTTTCAGTATCGTCCGTGCGCTGGCCGCATCCGCCGCGATGAGGCGGCTTTCGGAAACCTTCAGCACAAACGGGATGACCTGCAGCCCCGTCACGCCACCAGCATCCAGCGTCACCAGCGCCAGCGCCGATTGGCGCGTGCTGTCCAAGCCATACTGATCGAAAAGCGCATTGCCCAGGCTGTAAAGCGTCAGCGTTTTGTGGGCGTTGAGCCATGCCGCTGGTTGCAGCACATGCGGATGCTGGCCCACGATCAGCGCGGCGCCCGCCCCGGCCAACGCCAGGGCGATTTCCTTTTGCCCGGCAGACGCGCCGGATTGATATTCCGCGCCCCAATGCATGGAGACGATGACCAGCGCTCCACTCTGGCGCACCGCCTGGACAGCTTGCACGGCGGCCGCGAGCTGGAACTCACCCGTGGCGTCAAACCCCAGGAACGCGAGCGGAATCCCGTTAATTTCGCGGTAGACCGGCTCCGGCCCGGGACCGATAAAACCCAGACCGGCGGCTTTCAGGGTGGATTGAGTCTCTTTCAGCCCAGTTGGGCCACAATCCAAATGATGATTATTGGCCAGGGAAAGCAGGTCAAAACCAGCGCGGACGATGTATTGGACATTTTCTGGCGGCGCACACAGCGCATAGGGCGAGCCGGTCTGCACGGCGGCGCTGGTCAGCGGGGATTCGAGATTCGCCAGCGTCAGGTCGGCGAATTGCAGATAAGGTTCGAGAACGGCAAACGTTTCCGCCGAAGGACGGACGGAACGCCCCAGCATGACATCCCCCAACAGGGCCAGCGTGACCGACGAATGCGGAGTTGCAATCAGCGTGGGAACGGAAAGATCATCAGCCTGGCACCCCGTCAAGAAAACGAGGGTCAGGCTGATGGTCATTCTGATCAATCCCGAAACGCTGGAACTCAAGGAGCGATAAATAGTTTTGTCCAATCGGGTGCGGCCGGGTTTTGTCCAGCGGCGAGCATGGCCTGCCACTGCTCATCGGTCATGCGGCTACCGGCAGCGACGGGGAACTCGTAGTAGCTGTAGACAGCCCCGATGGCGACGCGAGTGGGCTGGCCGGGCAGCACAACGTAAATGCGGGTGGGTTGGCCGATGGCTTCCTCCAGGGCGGCGAGACCGCCATCCGGGGAAGGCCCGGTGGCGACATCGGCGATCAGGGCGGCTTTTTGATCTTCCAAAATCGGGCGCGCCCCGCCGGGATCGGTATCCGCGGCAGCCAGGGTGAATTGTTCGAGCGCGCCGCCCCAATAATACATGCGCCAGTAATCATCCTCGCTGATTTGGCCACCGTTCAATTCAGCCTCAGCGATGCGCTGCAAAAACTGCAGCGTGGAAATCAGGTTTTCCAGATTGCCGGAGGTCACTTCACTGAGCAGGCCGCGCTGCTGCAGACCGTCACGGGTCATGTTGGCCAGCGCCAGCAAACGCGCATAGGCCTCGGGATTGGGTTCGACGTAGCTGAGCGGGGGCTTTTGATCGCCGCCACCGCCGCCCATTTCAGCCATGACCTGCTTGGCGTACAGAATGGTGTCGTGTTTGAGTTCCGTCCATGAACCGAGCGCGGTCTGCAGGTCTTTGCGCGTCCAGGCTTGAGTCTGCATGAAGGCCGGATAACGGGCGTCCTTGGGCGTGGTGAGCGGCTGCAGGCTGTAGAGCCATGACCAGTACAGGTTTTGCGTCCACGAATCAGTTCCCAGGCCGGAAACTTCCTTTTGGACTTTGCTCATCTGCGTGTCGTAGTTGGGATATTGGGTTTCTCCCATCTCTTTCAGAATGGAATAGGCTTCAACCGAACCCTGCGCCGCAAAGAAGTCCAGCGCTTTGGGCAGGCCGCGCGGTTTGTCGAGCGTGCCAACTTTGCGCCAGATGACCTGTCCGAAGACATAAGCATCCAGGGTGAAGCGCTGGCCCATAAAACGGAAGCCTTTGGTGGCCTGTTGGGTATCTTCCCAAATCCAGACCCACATGGAATTGACCTGCGGAGGCGGCAGCGTGGCGGCGCCCTGCATAAAGGCCGCGAACTTGGTTTCGTCAGCAAAGACTTTCGGATCGGGGTTGGCGCCGAAAACGGAATCCATCAAAGCGCCATACTCGAAAAACGACAGATCATCGGCTTTGCCGACGATGAACACCGTCGGCTCGTAAATGTTCTGCCAGAGTTTGACGGCAGAAGTGCCATCGGCGGCTTTGGCAGTCCGCAGCGCCTGGGTCATGAGCAGGGCGCGCTGCGTTTCAAAGTCATCACGCAAGCGGAAGGTCAGGCGTCCGTACCACATCATGGTGCGGAAGTATTTTTTAAGTTCTTCGGAGCGGGTGTAATGTCCACGCGGGATGTACTGCGAGTAATCCTCGATCAACTTCTTATCTTCGGGCAAGTCGGCGCGATCCCAGATGGGCGAAACCTGCGTGCCACCGGCGCCGTTAATCAGCGCCAGTTCGGCGTTGACCAGGTCGGCCACTTCGGCAGGCGCCGGATCGGGGAGACCAAGCAGTTGGGCCGCCACGGCGAAATAAGCCAAGTTGCGGCGGGCCGGTTCTTCCAACGGGGAGCCTTTCAGCGCCTGGTATTGGGCATAACTGGATCCCAGCATGCTGCTGGTCAAACTGCCCAAACTGCCAATGAACGAGTCGCGCTCCAGGTCACGCAGCATCTTGTCAAAGATCAGGTGATAGACGTGGTAAATCGAATCCGTGGTGACGAAGACCGGGCGCAGTCCATAGCGACTGGTTTCATAGATCTGGTAAAACTCGTTAAACTCACCCGTTTTGGGCGACTGCACCACAAATCCGTTCTGCGCGAGCAGTTGGCTCTGGGCGGCGCTGAGCTGCAGCTCACTGGCAAACTGCACCTGGCTCAAGTCAAGCGGCAGGCTGTAATCGCCGCCGTTGAATTTGGCCGGGAGATTGACCGACACGGGTTGGAAAGCGGCAAAAGCCGGGGCGTACACATCCGCGGGCGGCGTGGGCACCGGACCGCTGGTAGTGGGCGGCACAGCCGATGGTGGCACGTCAGAAGGCGCCTCGGATGGCGCGGGTGTTGCGCTGCGCGTGGTGAACAGGCTGCACGCCATCGAAACGATTACCAGCATGCTGATAAAGATTAATAGTCGATTATGTTTGAGTTGCATAGAACCTCCTGTGACCTGTAAATTGGGGAACGAATAAATGTGTTACGGTGCTGACAACAAAATCAACCCGGCGCCTGCCCGGGCAATCACCATCTGGCTGAATGAACCATCCATTTGATAGACGACGCGGAAGCCGAATCCGTTCCATTCCCAGACTTTGAGTCGCCGGGCTGGCAGGGACTCGGCGTCCTCATAACTGGCTTCCAGCGTGACGAGAAGCTGTTTCCCGTTTCCTGATAAATCAACCACAGCGAAGCTTTTGACCGGCTCCGCCAGCGCCGACCCGGCCCAGCGCTCACGAAAGAAATTTTGATACCAGCCGACCAGAATCAACTGGCAGGAGAAGCCGTCCGCATTATGGAACTGATCGATGCGGCCGCCGTTCGGCAGCCATTGATCCACTGGCCAGGATTTGAAAGGCCGCCAGACCAGCAAAACAGCCTCGGGCAGCCCGTCTCCATTCAAGTCAGCGACTTCAGCCTGACGAACCTGCCAGGTCTGCGGGCTTTGCCAGCGGATTTGAGCATCCGTCTGCAAGGTGGCGTGTCCATTTAACAGGGAGAGCCGCTCAATCCGGCCATCGCCATCGAAATCGGCCTGCATCAGCGCACTGACCGGCTGCCAACCGGGAACCATATCAACCGGCTGCAGCGTGGCATCCGTCCAGCGCCAGGTCTGGAGCGGAATCGGCGAAACCAGTAAAAGGGTCACAACAGCCAACATCAAGAAAGGTCGACGCAACATCTCTTTTATTGTACATCGGGAACGTCAGCGCCAAACCTGAAAAAGCATGGATTGATCCCCGTCAAGCAATTCAAAATAAAAACAGAGCCGCCAATATTCTGACAACTCTGTTCTCTTTTGGTGCGCGGAGAGGGACTTGGCCCGCAAATAATCGATCATCTTGAACAAGACACTCGCAGATGGTCAGCTTTTGGGAGCCCAACCCGGCGCGCGCACCCCGGCAGCATTGCCGATAAACTTCCGTTTCATTGCCGATAAATTTCCGATAACTTGTAAGCCCGCTTGCGGCGAGAACCATCTGCGACCAACAGCCACCCCTGCTCGACCCATGCTTGCATCAGGTTGCGAGCCATACGTTCTGAAAGACCCAACGTCTCGGCAACTTGTGTGGTGGTGATCGTTTCGTGTTTGCCAAACAAACCCAGCACAATCCGGGCGCGATAATCCAGCCGCCGCAGGAATTCCGGTACAGGAACAGGCGGTGAATTCTTCAGGCGCAAAGCTTCGCCTTTCGCGCCGCGGAAGACATCCGCCAGCAAGCCAACAAAATAGTTTAACCAGAGGGTCAAGTCAGCTTCTGCCCGCCCTTCGTAGTAGTTGTGATGCGGATGAACCGAAAGCGCTCCGTAATAATTTTCCAGGTCGCGGGCATGATATTCCTCGAGGGAAAAGAAACCATTCAGTCCATACCCACCCAGATGCAGGATGAAGGTTGCCAGCAGACGGGCGGTTCGTCCATTGCCATCGTAGTAGGGATGGATGGTGACAAACTGATAATGAGCCAGGCCAGCGATCAGCGGGACAGGAATTTGTTCCTTCTGAGCACGATTGACCCAATCCACCAGCGAGGCCATCAAGCCAGGAACATCTGGCGCCTCGGGAGGCAAATAAACAATTCCGCCACTGATCGAATCGCGGATGACGTTTTGCCCATCCCGGTATGGAGTTGGCTTGGCACGATTCCCGTACTCAACCAGGGCATGCAGGCGACGGACCAGATCTTCGGTCAGCGGCTTGCCTTGAGCGGCCCATTCTTCCACCCGCAAGAGCGCCTCCCAATAATTACGGACTTCGCGTACATCCCGCTCCCGCCCCTGGATTGCGAAGCGCTTTTCCTGGATAACCTGCTCGGCTTGCTCCAACGTCAGGCGATTTCCTTCGATGCGAGTGGAGTAGTGCGTGGCACGAATACGCGCCCGCTGACGCAGTTCCGCTTCAACGGCCGGAGACAATGGGGTATGCGCAACAATCACGCGAACTGACTCGATTTCCATCAACCAACGAGCCAGTTGGGAAGTGATGTTGTATTTGGGTTGCCATGGTTTGTTCACAAAGTCATTATAGCCGATTCCGCCCATTGCATTGCCGATAAATTGCCGATAAATTGCCGATAATATATCTTCCAAGTTGGTTGTGAAATAAGATCACTTTTCGTGCAATTCCAGGTACTGTTGAACTGCCCACCGGGTGGTGCTGGCTTTGCCGCGCGGCAGCACTTCAATCCGCGAACACATTCATTTGCAGTGGCGCCAACCAGGTTTCAGGTGAGCTATCGTAAATTGTCCATTCGTCACAGAAGAGCTGGTAACCCGATTCGCTGTCGTCGGTGCGATCGGGAGTTGACCTCAAAACACAGCGCGGCGGCCTCGGCTTGCGCCCAAGACCACTGACCTTCGTTTACTCGCCGAACCAGCCGCGCCCGAGATTAAGAGCCTGCTCCCGAAACCACTCTTTCACAGTTTCCCAGCCAACCTCGTTGAGCAGCGGAACCGGAGACTCTGCTTCGGCACGCTCGAAATAAACCAGGTGACGCACAACCTGGGCTTCAAAATCGCGCAAAGATGGATATTTGCGCGGCGCAAGCTCCAAAAGCGTTTTCAGCGGAAGATGCTGGCAGATAACGTAAAGGTCGTAAAAATCCTTCCGACTGGCGCGCGCCAGTAACGCATCTAGTTTCATCAGCCCAATATCGGCAATGCCCGCCATCTGAACCTCATCGGCCATGACGAAGGGCTCGAGCAGGTCATATCCGTATCCATAAAATCCAACCCGGACTTGATTGACCACCAAAACCAGATTACCCCAAACTGTATCGGCAACCGTGGGCGCGAACTCCTTCATGCTGGTCAAGAGGGTCGATGTAATTGCGGATATATCTTCAGTGGGAGAGAAAAAATCGAGGTCGACGGACAGCCGGTGTCCCAACTGCAAAGCCAGGGCAGTTCCGCCTGCCAGGTAAAAACGTTGACCAAAACGGCTGCGGCCAAAGACAGCCAATACCTGACGCATTTCCGGTGTTAGTGTTTCCCAATGCAATTCGGCCATTATTCCCCCAAAATACCAAGCACCAGCCGCCAAAACGACAGGTGCGGTTCAGGCAGGCCAAACTTCCCCCAGTGGCGCACCCAATCAGAAATCTGTTCACGCGAATAGGTGGAAAATAGCCAGCGCAATTCGTCGCGGGTGCCAAATCTCAGCGTACGCTCAATGATCGTGGCCGAATCCCGCTCCGGGTTGAGTTGGGACAAATTGTATTCTTGAAAAAATGGGGCCAGGGTCAACGGAATGGGCTGCATAGTGTCAGTATACATCGATGGTTCGTGTTCCTCAAGTCGCAGGTTTGCTGGTTCATAGTGGGCCTTTACTTCACGGAATTAATCCCTGACAAACCCGCCAAACGGTTAAAAATAAAAACAGAGCCGCCA
>CAILYI010000002.1 GCA_903838415.1 uncultured Anaerolineae bacterium
TTCGCATTGGTGTTCAACAGTTGCAGGAAATTGTTCCAGTCGCAGGTGTAGGCATAGTTGAAGAGTTTGAGATTGCTGACGAGTAGAAAAACCCGGAGCATGAAAATGGCGAAGCACACAAACCACAGGTACGCCGCAGTTTTCACAATCCCCTGGTATTGCGGGTCGTAATCGAGATAAACCTTGTTATTGTTCATTAATATTTTCCTCTTATAAATTTATTTAACTGCCGCCTCAACAGGATCATCTTTTTTCTCCTGTGCAGTGCGTATTTATGGAAGATAAACCCGGCTAATCAGGCCATTTTTTGTCCCGGCTTCGCTGCTCAGGAGGTAGACATCGTTATTCATACCGGGAAAAATTGTACCAATGGTCGGCAGGGTGGCGGCCAGTTCAACTGAAGCCAATTCCTTACCTGAGGACAGTTTTAGAATCACCAGATGGTCATTCCCATCGTGATAGTCGTCAATATACAGCAAATCGCAGTCGGGGACAATCGCCGGCGAGGCGCTGACTTTGTAGGTATCTCGCTCCCACAGCAACTCCAAATTACCATTCGCCCTCAGGCGGTGGGCAGCCAGCAGGTTGTTGATCGGGTCATAGTAGACTAGAATTTGGCTTTCAAACGGGTCGCCTGCCAGCATGAAAAAGTTAAAGCTGGGCAGGTTTTGAGTGAAGGCGGGGACTCCAGAGAGAGTCTGCGGCAGTTCCCCGGCGTCCACAGGCTGGGTGTAAAGCTGAAGGGGCGTTGTTGCGCCAGGGGCAGTGTTATCGGCAAAGGCCACTTGCCCAATTTTCCCGAACAGCAGGGGCGAACTGGCTTGGGTGCTGGGTGAATCTGCGGCACGGTAGCTCCGCGTCCAGGTTGAATCCAACTCAAAGCCAGTATTTGTAACCTTGAAGCGCAGCGACTCGACAGCGTTGACGTGGTACAGATAGGTTGTTCCATCCGCAAATTGTTGGATGGTTAGCCGCGCGGAGGAGACTGCCGTTGACTGCTGTACGTCAATCGACAGCTCGTCCGGATCAATCAGCAGCAGCCAGCCGGGGGTTTTGGCGCTGTCGAGCAGGTGAAAACCCTTGACGACCAACTCGCCTGAAGCCAAAACCTGTAACCCGTTGTAAGTTGTCCAATATTGAGCGAGGCGATTCTGACCCACTAGCGGCAGTTTCAACTGCCTGACGATTTGCATGGTTTGCGGGTCAATCTTGTACAGGACAGATTGTGAGACGGCGTAAATGTAACCGTTTGCGTGCATGAGCAGCCCACCAGTGTAGTTGACGGTTGAGCCGTTGGTCAAATCCAATTGCGCGACCTGCATGGTTAGCGGGTTGACTCTGGCAACATAGGGAGAGGTTGTATTGAAAACATCTCGGATGGTGGAACCAATGGAAGCCAGGCCGCTGAGAGGTTGGCCGTTTTTAATCGCTTGCGTGAAACTGTTTAGTACAAAGGGACTGCCGCCGATGACAAAGACTTCATCCTTAGCGCGGGTATAGCCCCAGGACGGTAAATTGAGTCTGGCTGTGGCAACAGTAAGTTGTTCTGGCGCAAAATTGGCGGGCAACCCGGCGCCAAGTGCAGCGTGCGAGCGCCACAAGTCGGTGTGTTCGCTCGGCCAGACGGTCTCGTAATAGCCAGCCCGTTCAGGGACAAATTTCCCGGTCTGGGGTCGAATTAAGGTTTTCCCGGCAGGATTGGTAATATCATCCGCCTGTCTTGTGGGATAAACCAGGAATAAGACAGCCAGAACGATGGTCAGGCCGAGGATGACGAAGATGATTTTCTTTTTCATTTGACATCGGGCGAAAACACATCATCTACA
Source organism: uncultured Anaerolineae bacterium (assembly GCA_903838415.1). GTDB lineage: Bacteria > Chloroflexota > Anaerolineae > Anaerolineales > Villigracilaceae > UBA5195. The sequence continues at coordinate 1,827 of CAILYI010000002.1, forward strand.
AAGTAGTATTGATGATAACTCTGGACCAGGTTATCCCGGATAATGTTGTAGTAGCAGTGCCCTGCGCCGCGCGGCTGAAGGGTGAGCGGTTCGCTGATTGCCACTTTCGAGAGAGTCCAGCCTTGGGGTAGCGCGACACCCTCGACTTTTGGCGTACCGTCTGCGGTAGCGTGCATCACGTAGCGATTGCCGCGCTCATCCACCAGTTCGTAGATGGTCGGGCCGGAGAAGGTCAGTTCCTGGCATTTGTCTATCGTGGTAATGCTGACATAGCCGGGTTTGACCACATCGAGATTGCAGCCGCTTGCATCCGGGTAACAACCTTGCCCGGAGATGTCGTTCATAACGAACCAGGTATGTCCAAAATGTTCCTGGTATTCCAAACAGGCGTCGCCCTGACAGTCAGCCGGTTTTCCAGCCGAGCGATACAGACAGGTATCATTAAATAAAAGGTGCCGCTCCGAGTTTTTCATAAATGGGAAGACTACATTTGTGCTTTCCCATTCAGCTTTCGTGATGGGATCGCTCCCACCGGAAAGATAGACTCGGTCTGCGCCCAAATCAATCACCTCAATGGCAATGGCTGGGACACTGCCGCCTTTGTTGACACAGCTTGCCCCGACAGGCTTGCCCGAAATGACCGTGGTTTTGTAGGTAGGTAAGGGCGGGAATGCCATCACTTGCTTAACGTAAAAGTAGCCTCCGGCAACCATTGCCAGTAAGGCTATCCCAATAATGATCCAGATGAAGCGTTTATTCATGGTAAGTTCCTTTTGTGTTAATGAATTGGAGCGAACGCGATTACGGATTATCCCTGATAAATTTGATGACGATGGCCGCCATCTCAGCGCCCAGGTCGTCTTGGATGAAATGTCCGGCGTCGAAGCGAGCGTGCGGTTGACCTTTTGCACCGGGAATGTGGGCAATCAGGCGGTCCTGGACATCCTTTGTCCCGAGCAGGTTATCGCGCTCGCCCGCGAGCGTGAGAAACGGCTTCTCGAAGTGTCCGAGGGCTTCCCAGGCGGCGGTGTTATTGTCGGTGACAGCCACGATCATCGAAGGGAAGGTTCGAGGCGCGGCTTTGTAGATGAACGAGGGGAAGGGCGCGTCGTAAGCAGCGGCTTCCTCATTACTCAGCCCCTTGACCTGCTGCTTCATCACTTCGGATGGCATGAAAGTCGGTGAGGTCAGGGTGTACTTGATCCAGGCATTGAACATTGGCACCTGCTGGCCTAGCAATAACGCCGGGCCAACCGCCAACGCCAGGTTGGTCGCATTGCAGTCAATACCGACATTCGCGGGCAAGCTGTAGGGGTTCTGGCCTTTTTCGAAAAGAGGCAGAGTGGTGTTAGCAGAAATAATGCGCGCAAACAACTCAGGCTCATCACCGACAACACGCAATCCAATCAGCCCGCCCCAATCTTGGGCAAACAAGGTGATGTCTTTGAGCCCAAGCCCTTTGATGAAAGCCTTGACCCAGGTGATGTGCTGTTCATAGGTGTGAATGGACGGATCGATTGGCTTATCCGAGCGCCCAAAGCCCATCAAATCGAGGGCGATAATCCGATATCCGGCAGATGTAATGGGTGGGATCATTTTGCGGTACAAGTAAGACCAGTCCGGTTGGCCGTGCAGCATCAGAACGACCGGCGCGTCGCGTGGGCCTTCGTCTTCGTAAGCGAGCCGCAGACCATCCACCTCGAAATAGTGCGCCTCGTAGGGGAAGTCCTTCAAGTTTTGGAAAAACTCATCGGGTGTGCGGACGAATTCAACGCCTGCGGCGGTGGTCAAGACCGGCACTGACTTGTCAATCGTGACGCAATTAGGCAAGGACGGCAGCGGGTCGATCTCGCCGATCGAGCGGGCCGTGTTCCCGGTGGGCGCGCAGGCGGTCAGGGAAACTGCCGCGATGACGACACTCCAGATAAAGCGGTCAAAAGGTAGTTTGATGTGGCGGCTTGCTTTGTCGCCTTTGGCTGGCAGCAGGATTTTAAGGAGGTTTTTCATGGCTGGCTTTCCTTATTTTTCAAAACGAGGCCGAAACCCCAGGCGGCAAAAATCAGTTCGATGACCAGCGAACCCCACAATTTCGGGTTGGGCAGGCCGTCTGCAAACAGGCTGATGGTTCTCCCGGCCAGGAAACCGGTCATGACGAGGGCGACGCTGAGAATGGCCCCATCCATGAGATTTGCTTTGCGGGACGAGAGCAGCAGGAAAGCGGCCAGGCCCAGGTAAAATCCGCCAAAACTGCGGATGACGTTCAGCAGGCTGAGGTCGCTGATCGCCGCGCCAAAACCGGCCAGGTAGCGGTTAGGGGCGAGGGCAAAGATCAGGCCCATGAGGGTCAAAACCAGGGCGGCGAGGATGAGGTAGGTCTTTTTCATAGATTCTCCGGATTATTTGAACAGGTCTTTCATCTCGATTTTGTCCGAGTTGGCGGGCAGGAAAAACAACATGCCATCTTCGCCCATCGTGATCGGGCCGGTGTAGTAATTCCGGGCATCTCCCAGGAACATATTTTTCAAAATCGGGGAAGGAAGGGGCGGAATGATGTGGTAATAAACCAGTTGTTTCACGCCCGCCAACCCGGCGATTTTTGCTGCGTCTTCTGGAGTGGAATGGTAACTGGGGATGTCGTGCGTGATATTTCCGATGCTGGGAGAACCACTCACATCGGCATTTTGATTCATCATGTTGACCATGTTCACGTTCAGCGCCTCGTGGAAGAGCAGGTCAACGCCTTGGGCTTGTTCAAGCAGAGATTCCGAATAGATCGTGTCACCGCTGATGACCAGCGAACGTCCTTTGTAGGAGAAACGGTAGCCGACAGCGGGCTCAACCGGACGGTGATCCACTTTGAAGGCTGTGATCTTGACCCCGTCTTCGTCAAACACTACGACCGAGGCGTTGTATTCGGCGGAGAGTTCAAATGGACTCGCAACGGCACCCGCGCCGGTCGGAGGCATGACTGCTGGTCCGTGGTGCGCCACGCGGTAACCAGCATCAAGTTGATAAGCCAGATTAAAACCTTCGACGACTTGTTCAACACCCGTTGGCCCGATCACAGTGACAGGCGTTTGATTGACACCGCCCGCCCAACGCTGCAATTCCATTTCGCCCAGATCCGAGATATGGTCAGAATGGAAGTGGGTTAGCAAAATTGCTTCAGTCTTGCCGATCGGGAAATTCATCAAGGTCACATTGCGGGTGCTGCCTTCTCCGGCATCGACGATGAAGGCATGACCTCCAGCCAGAACGCTGACACACGGCCCGACGCGATTAATATCGGGCATGGGGGAACCTGTGCCGCACAACCCGGCGTAGATTCCATCTTCATATTGGACATTTTTCTTGCTCATGGCAGAGCGTACGATGCTGTTCATCCAAGCCGTTGTGAGCGGTTTGAAAAACATCATCCCGGCGACGACGAGCAGGGCAATAACCGCCCCGATGAACAAGAGTGTTTTGCGGTTGAACCAGTTTTTCATTTCGAGTTTCTCTTTTCGATAATATCCATCATCCGCTGCGCCACTTCCGCGCCGTCATTTTGATTTTGGCCGGTGACCAGGGTTCCGTCCACCACCACATGGCTGGCAAACATATCCCGGAAGGCGGTTTCGCTCTCGTAGAGCGCACCCGCGGCGCGCAATTCCCGCTCCGGGTGTTGCGGCGTGATCGTAATTCCCAATTCCTGCACCTGTTTGTCGGTCACGGCCGTCATGTGGCGTCCCAGCACAAGGGGCTTGCCGTTTCCGTCGGTGGCGCGCAGGAATCCCAGCGCTCCGTGGCAGACCGAACCCAAGACGACATCAGCGGCATAGGCTTCGGAGATTTTCTGTCCGAGGAGGTCGGAGAAGCCCAGGTCGTAGGCCGCGCCCCAGCCACCCGCTATGTAGACAATGTCGTATTGGGTGAAGTCAAGTTCCGAGATTTTAAGGGAATTCTTGACTTTGGCCTGGTAATCGCTATCAGCCATGTAGCGTTTGTCTTCCGGGGTGAGCAGCGGCCAGCGCAGGGACATCGGTTCAATCGGGATTTCGCCACCTTCGATGCTGGCGATTTCCACTTGCATGTTGGCATCCAGGAATTGGTAGTAAGGCACTGTCATTTCGGAGGCGTAAACGCCGGTTGGTTTGCCGGTGTCGCCCAGAACGGCGTGATTGGTGGCAATAATCAGGGCGCGTTTGCTGGTCAAGTCAAAACTGCGGCCCGGATAAGGGCGATGAAGCCCCAGGGAGTTGAGAATCCCCGGTATGTTCGCCACCAACAAGCCAAGAATAATGACTGGGGTAGCGATGAACCAAAAAGTTCGGTTATGAAGCAGTGTTTGCATGTTTTTTCCTTTTATAAATTTAGCGATCTGTCGTCTGGACAAAGCGATTGATAGCATCCGCCACCTGCTGCGGCTGGTCGAAGTTGTCGAAGTGGCTGGCATTCGTCACCCATTCGATGGTCACGTTTGGGCATTCGGTGGCAGCGTTGGCGAAAATTTCTGGCAGTTGAGCCGGGTCACTATCGGCCTGGAGCTGCAACACGGGGAAGGGAAACTCGTTTTTGCAGATTTTGCCGATGGCGCTGTACAGGTCCCAGTTTTTCGTCAGGAAATATTTGGGGTTCATCTCCGCTACACCTGGCCGCGAATACTCGTAAGTCAGGTAATCGCGATCAGCCTGTTGAAAAGAGGTTTTCATCCGCGCCGGGTAGATGGTGCCAATCAACCAACCCGCATCCTGGTACATGAAGGATGCAATCCAGTTGTTTTGGAAAAGCAGCCATTGGGGTTTGGTCAGGTAGACCGACATGGGCGGCGTGTTGCCAGTCCCTTTCATGATCAAGTCCGCTTCCATGCGCACATAACCCAAAATACGATCGGGATGATCGCCAACCATCACGCTGCCAATGATCGTGCCCCAATCGTGCGAGACGACATAGAACTTTTCGACGCCCAGGCTGTCCATCAAGTCCACAGTTTGCCCGGCAACAACGTGCCAGTCGTAGTTATCATCCTGCATATCGGAGCGTCCATAGCCTTTCATGTCAATGGCGATCAGACGATAGTTCTGATCCACCAGCGGCAGGACGTAGCGCCACGAATACCAGCCTTCGGGCAGGCCGTGCAGGAACAGGATCACCGTCCCGTTCGGATTGCCTGCCTCCACATAATGCCACTTGAGCCCGTTTACCACCGTGTCATGCTGGTTGAATTGCGCGTCAATCCCATCGTGCTCGGCCTGGTGCTCCGCACGGAATTGCTCATACTGCGCCGTCAGGTTTTTAGCACGGATAGGGGCATAAATCCAGATGAAGGCGGCCAGCAGCAGAATGGCACCACCCAGCACAATTGCAAGAAATTTCAGAAATCTTTTCACGCGAGCACTCCTTGGTTATTTATTGTACAATGTATATATTATACGTGGTATAATATATATGTCAAGGTTTTGCAAATCAATTCTGAAAGGATTTTGACCATATGCCCCGCCCGAAGATGACCCCCGCCCAACTCGAAGCCACCCGCGAGCAAATTCTCGATACCACCCTCGCTATTTTGCAGGAATCCGGCCCCGAAGCCATCACCAGCCGGGCGATTGCCGAGCGGATGGGGGTGGCACACATGTCGCTCTACACTTATTTCGAGAACCAGGCTGCCATTCTGCGCGCCTTGAGCACGCGCGAATTGGCCAAGTGGCGTTCCAAGCAGAATATTTTTGACCTACGAGCTGAAACGGAAGACATCGCTCGTGTCGTGGAAGATTTACTAAAACATTACATCGCTTTCGCGCGCGAAAACCCCAATCTGTACCGCATAGCCTGGGTTATGCCCGAAGTCGGCGGCGAAACACCCGCAGAAAGCCGTCGGCGGATGCAAACGACGGTCGGTCAGCTGGCTAATTTGCTGCAAAAAGGCATGGAATCTGGCGCATTTGCGCCGCGCAACCCTTTCCTGGCAGCAGGAACCGTGTTGGCAATGGTCAACACTCCCTACATTTTGTTTCACAGCGGAAAAATGGTTGATCCTGCCCTGCGTGACCAGATGGTGGAGGAAGTTCTTTCGGCGGCGCTGGGGTATTTGAAAAAGTAGTGAGAGACGCAAATGGCCGCACGTGCTATTCGCTGCCAGCAGGCCCGAATTGCGTATTCGACCGGCACCCTCTCAACGCCCAAACACACATATATAACGTGCAGCCTTGGGGGCACTCTTTATATCGGTGTCAGGTGGTTGAGAGGGTGGTACCCCACCCTCTCAATATCCGATAGGTGGAAATGCCTATGCCGGATTTGAAAGAGTACATCCAAACGGCCGAAGCAGCCGAGCAGCTCCATTATCATGTTGAGCATGTGCGTTCCCCTTCGGGTGATGCGCGAAGGTAGTTTAGTGGGGATCAAGATCGGCCACACCTGGCTGGTGCAAAAGAAATCGCTGGATGATTATGTGGCCCGGACTGCCAGCATGATCAAACACGATCCCAGAAGAACCCAGTAAGGCGCTCTGATCAGCAGGGCGTTTTTATTTTCTTGATTTTGTCACAAATGGTGATCTGAAAAGTCTGGGTGATTTCCACGAGGTAAACGTTTCGCGGGGTTGAACACGCCGAAAAATGTAGGGATATAATAGGCCGTATAAAAGGTATTACGCTTGTTCCTTCTGTGCTATACCGTAATATGGGTGTATATCCCGACCGACAGGGCGGCCGTTTGTATCAATCAGTCGGTTCCTGGAACAGCTTTTTTGCCAACGAAAGTTACCTGGGGATTGGTAAATGTGGTGACGAGAAAATCTCCAACCATCATCTAGTCATGATTGACAAAGAAACCTGGGATGCTGTTCAGAAACTGCGTCGCTGCCACCCCAAACATGACTTGAAGGACACAAATCAACATCCCCGTCGAATTGCTGCGCCTTCCTTCCTTCCTTGCTGGCTGGTATGCTTTTTGTGAGCATTGTGGTTCTTCCATGTCTCACCAGACCTACAATTCCAGTAATTGGCGTTGTTATATTTGCGGTAAAAAGAGTCGCCAGGACTGGAAGGCCTGCCCAGCCAGGATGGTCAATGCGCGCAATGTTGAAGTCGTTGTATTACACACGGTTCTCAATCGAATTTTGACTTCTGAATATTTTCTGGAATTGCTGAACAAAGTGCAGGAAAGATTTAAGGATCAGGAACAGCTTATTACACAAGTCAAGAATACCCAGGCAGCGATAGCAAAGGCGGAACCAGCCATCAATAACCTTTTGGATGCGCTGGAAACCCAGGGGATTGGTTCTGCATCGGTACGTTTGAAAGAACGAGAAGCGGAAAAAGCGACCTTGCTGGCAAAACTGCAGGAACTTGAGAATAAACGCACAGCCAGAGAACTCAAGGTATCAAAGGGGCGATCGAGCTGGTCATTGCGGAGTGGAAGGGCAGGCTGATCGAGGATTTGAAATCTGAGGATATACAGGCTGTTCGAAGCATCTTACAACAATTTATTTCCCGGATCGATGCCGATTATGATCATATCCGAATAAAGTATCGCTATCCCCTCAATGCCGAAGTAATTGGCAGCGTTTCTCGGCGCGAACTGCGTTCCTTGAAAGGCGAGGTGATTGATGAGAAGCTTGACGATCTCCCTTGTGAAATTATTCAATCCATCTTTGCGATTGCACCGCACTTGGCTCCTGCTCCTAAAAAGCCAAAGCCGGAGAAGCCGATCAGCCCGAGGGATGCGGAGATCTACGGGTTGCATACTGAGGAAAAACGAACGATTCCATCGTTGGCGGAGGAGTTTGGACTGAAAGAAAAGAGCGTCTGGGGGATTTGTACGCAAGTGAGGAAGAGAAATGCTGCTTTGTGAAGATGAACAATGAGTTATTTTTTTATCTGGTAATTTCCTGCCAAATGCTCGCTTTTGTCAAAAAAAGAACTTACTTTACGATTTACTGAGCGTTCTTGTCAACTTAGATTCGGCAGCCTGAAGCCTAACCTGATCAGCAATTCCAAATCTGAACCATATTTGGCAAAAAACAGATGGTTTTTCAAAACCAGATTTCCAAAAACTTAAATTTATGTTTGAAAAACGCCAAAAATAGCCCGTTTATTGCCAAATGGAAAAATATAAATAATTAAAATCCTCTGATTTGGAATTGCTGTTATCGAAAACTAAAGTTGACATAACCTCAAA
>CAILYI010000003.1 GCA_903838415.1 uncultured Anaerolineae bacterium
ATACAATTCTTCGCTGCTATTCATGGTTAAGCCTCCTTTGGATTTCTCCTATCCAAATTATGGAGCGATCCTGCGTTAGCAGCAATAATTAATTCTGTAAGGTGCTCAGCTGTTGGGGATTACTTCCGGGATCAATCTCCACTTTTTCCAGGTGCTTATCAAAAACCTTGACAAACTTCTTGAAAGGCTGGATAATAACGACTGCGCAAGTCGTATATATTAATAGTGAGCCGTGATGAAAATTTCTAAAAAGTCCGATTATGCTTTACGAGTGCTGATGACCCTGGTTGAACATTATGGGCAGGAGCCGATCTCCATTCGTGAGCTAGCCAAACGGAATGCGGTGCCCAAACGCTTTTTGGAACATATCATGCTTGATCTAAAATCCCAGGGCTGGGTCGCCAGTCTACCAGGCAAAAGCGGCGGATATGTGCTTTCCAAACGACCGGACGAAATCCGGATGGGGCAGGTGGTGCGTTACTTTGACGGCTTGCTGGCTCCTATCAATTGCGTTTCGGTCAACCAGTATGAAGCCTGCAGTCAGGAAGCCAGTTGCCGTTTTCGCCGTGTCTTTCTGGATGCCCGCAATGAGACCGCCCGTTTAATGGACAATACCAGCCTGTCCGCCGCATTTCGCGGTGAACCGGTTCGCCACCAGGAAGTATTTGACGAACTCCTGATGGGTGGGGCAGGAATCTAACCATCTCCACTTATGATTGCGCTCTTTCAGGCGCAAAAATTTTTTACCATTTATATACGACTTAATAAGTCGTCATTCAAAGGAGAACATAAAATGGCTATTGCAAATGATGTGACTGAATTGATCGGCAACACCCCGCTGGTGCGTTTGAACCGTGTCACCGAGGGGGCTTATGCACAGGTGGTCGCCAAGCTGGAATTCTACAATCCGGCCAAGAGCGTCAAGGATCGTATTGGTTTTTCGATGATTGACGCTGCCGAGAAGTCCGGCGAACTGACGAAAGATAAAACCATTGTTGAACCAACCAGCGGCAACACTGGCATCGCGTTGGCCATGGTGGCGGCGGCCAAGGGTTACAAGATCACCCTGTTCATGCCCGAGACCATGTCGAAGGAACGCCGCATTTTGCTGCGCGCATATGGCGCGGAGTTGGTGTTGACCCCCGGCCCGGAAGGCATGGGCGGAGCGATCAAACGCGCCGAGGAACTGGCTGCCTCTGACCCATCCAAATATTACATTCCACAGCAGTTCAAGAACCCGGCCAACCCCGAAATCCATCGCAAGACAACTGCCGAGGAAATCTGGCGCGATACGGATGGCAAAGTCGATTTTCTCGTGGCGGGCATCGGCACCGGCGGGACAATCACGGGCGTGGGCGAAGTGCTCAAAGCGCGCAAGCCTTCTTTCAAGGTCATTGCGGTTGAACCGGATGCATCCCCGGTGTTGTCGGGTGGCGCGAAGGGGCCGCATCCCATCCAGGGCATCGGCGCGGGCTTTGTCCCGGCGGTGCTGAATACCCAAATTTACGATGAAATTATCCGTGTGCCGAATGAAGAGGCCCTGAATCTGGCCCGCCGCCTGGCAAAGGAAGAAGGCTTGCTGGTGGGTATCTCCTCCGGCGCGGCGACCTGGGCCGCCCTGCAGGTGGCAAATCGCCCCGAAAATGCGGGCAAATTGATTGTGGTGATCATCCCGTCTTTCGGAGAACGCTATCTGAGCACCGTCCTTTATCAACACCTGGCGGATTAATCTGTCATTGAAAAATATTACGCGGCATTTGTAGCGCTTATCAAAACCCGTTGGGGAAGGGTTGTTCCATTTTCAATTCTGGCGAATTAAGTTTTTTTTCTTTCTTAATTCGCCAGAATCCCGGCGCCGTGGCCAAGTGGGAAGGCATGGGTCTGCAAAACCCTTACTCGCGGGTTCAATTCCCGCCGGCGCCTCTGGTTCGATCGATACAACTGAATATCTGATTTACTCTTATCCAGAGAGGCGGAGGGACCGGCCCGTTGATGCCTCGACAACCTGACTTTATAGTACCCGGTTCTGCACGGGCATAAAAGTCAAGGTGCCAATTCCGGCAGGTGTTTTCTGGAAGATGAGAGGCGGCCTGATCACGGAAGCCTCTTATCCCAAGAGGCTTTTTGTTTGCGTCACAGGAGATTAGCCATGTGTAGCCATTGTCGATAAACGCATTTGTGTCTGTATTCAGGTTTTCGCCCACAACATCCACTCAATTTGACTTTTCATAGGAGACTATCTCATGTCCGCAAATTTCCGTAAGTATGGCTTCGCCACCCGCCAGCTGCACGCTGGTTACTCGCCTGACCCGACCACCGGCAGCCGCGCCGTGCCGATCTACCAGACCACCAGTTATCAGTTCAAGAGCACCGAGCACGCTGCCAATCTGTTTGCGCTGAAAGAATTGGGGAATATCTACACCCGCCTGATGAATCCCACCACGGATGTGCTCGAGCAGCGTATCGCCGACCTGGAAGGCGGCGTGGCCGCCGTGGCTGCCAGCAGTGGACATGCCGCGCAGGCCCAAGCCATCTTCACTCTGCTGGGCGCTGGCGATCACATCGTTTCTTCCAGCCGTCTGTACGGCGGCACCTACAACCAGTTCAACTACAGTCTGCGCAAATTGGGCGTGGAAGTAACCTTTGTTGACCCGACCGACCCGCAGAATTTTGAGAAGGCTATCCGCCCAAATACCAAGATCATCTACGGCGAAACCCTCGGCAACCCGGATATTTCCGTTTTCCCATTCGAAGAAGTGGCCGCCATTGCCCAGAAACACAAGATTGTCTTGCTGATTGATAACACCTTTGCCACCCCTTACCTTTTCCGGCCATTTGAATGGGGTGCAAACGTCATCACCCACAGCACCACCAAGTTCATCGGCGGACACGGCACCAGCATTGGCGGCGTGGTGGTGGATGGCGGTAATTTCGATTACACCAGCGGACGTTACCCCGGCTTTACCGAGCCGGATGCTTCCTATCATGGCCTGATCTACGCCAGCCTGCTGGGCGCGGGACTGCCGCCCTTCGCCATCAAACTGCGTGTTCAGGTGCTGCGCGATTTCGGCGCGGCCCAATCGCCCTTCAACAGTTGGCAAACCATCCAGGGTCTGGAGACACTCTCCATTCGCCTTGACCGTCATGTCCAGAATACCCAGGCCGTGGCGGAATATCTGGAAAAGCATCCCAAAGTCAGCTGGGTCAAGTATCCCGGCCTGAAGAGCCATCCCGACTACGAGCGCGCGAAGCGCTATCTGCCCAAGGGAGCGGGCGCGATTCTTGGGTTCGGCATCAAAGGCGGGGCCGAAGCGGGTCGGAAATTCATCGAGAGCCTGCAACTTTTCAGCCACCTTGCTAATGTTGGGGATGCCAAATCCCTGGCCATTCATCCTGCCACCACCACCCACAGCCAGCTATCCGCCGAGGAGCAGGCGACGGCCGGTGTCAGCCCCGATTTCATCCGCCTGAGCATTGGGATCGAGGACATCGACGATATTTTGTGGGATTTGAATCAAGCGCTGAATGCGTAGGAAGTAAACAGATAGACAAGTAGACAGGTACGTGTACGCCTGTCTACTTGTCTACGGAAAAGAGACTGATAGAAAATGGAAAAACTGACTGGAACCTGGACGGCCAAAAAGGGTCTGGCCCAAATGCTCAAGGGCGGCGTCATTATGGACGTGGTCACACCCGAACAGGCCCGGATTGCCGAAGAGGCGGGGGCTTGCGCCGTGATGGCGCTGGAACGCGTCCCGGCGGATATCCGCGCTGAGGGCGGCGTAGCGCGCATGAGCGACCCGGAGCTGATCATCCGCATCAAGGAAGCGGTCACCATCCCGGTCATGGCGAAATGCCGGATTGGTCATTTTGTCGAAGCGCAAATCCTTGAAGCGCTGGGCGTGGATTATATCGACGAATCTGAAGTGCTGACGCCCGCCGATGAAGAGCACCACATCCTGAAACACAACTTCACCATCCCGTTTGTGTGCGGATGCCGCAACCTGGGTGAAGCGCTCAGGCGCATCGGCGAAGGCGCGGCCATGATCCGTACCAAGGGCGAGGCCGGGACTGGCGATGTGGTCGAAGCCGTCCGGCATGGGCGCACCGTGCTGGGAGAAATCCGCCGCCTACAAAACCTGCCGGATGAAGAATTGATGGCTTTTGCCAAAACGATCGGCGCACCCTACGAACTGGTCAAAGAAACCCGTGAGTTGGGACGCCTGCCGGTGGTCAACTTTGCGGCGGGCGGTATCGCCACCCCGGCGGATGCAGCCCTGCTGATGCAAATCGGCGTGGATGGCGTCTTTGTCGGTTCGGGGATTTTCAAATCGGGCAACCCGGCCCGACGGGCGGAAGCCATTGTCAAAGCGACGACTCATTTCCGGGATGCCGGAATCCTGGCCGAAGTCAGCCGCAACCTGGGCGAAGCGATGGTTGGGCGCCAGATCAACAGCCTTCCGGCGGGAGAATTGATCGCGGTGCGCGGTTGGTAGCTTGACATATTTCTGAAAATTAATATAATATCGTCCAACGCAGTCGTTATTTGGCTGCCACAATTGAATAAGTTTTTGCTCTTATCCAGAGAGGCGGAGGGAACGACCCGATGATGCCTCGACAACCGGTCAGCCAAACTGATACGGTGCCAATTTCGACAGTGTTTTCTGGAAGATGAGAGGTGATTTTCCTGACATATGTCTGTTGCCTCTTTCTTTTGGAAAGAGGTTTTTTATTTTTACATTCCAGGAGAAAAAGATGCCCCACAACCATTCTGTGCGCAATCACTGTTTACCATCCACCGCGGCCGTCCATGCGGGTGAGAACCGGCTCAAAGCTCAACATGCTCTGATTGACCCTGTTTTTCAAACTTCCACCTACACCTTTGACAATATGGCGGATGTGGTCGCCTATCAGGAAGCCCACAACAAAGGTCATGTGGATGACCGCTTTGAATATGGGCGCTACGGCAACCCGACGACTGCCGCCGCTGAAGCTCGCCTGGCCGCGCTGGAGCATGCGGAAACAGCCATTTTGGTGGCTTCGGGCATGGCAGCGCTGGCCTATACCTTCCTCCAATATTTACCCAGCGGCAGTCACATTGTCATGACGGATGACAGCTATCGTCGCACCCGCCAGTTATGCGAGGAACACCTGAAAAAATTCAACGTGGATTGTACGGTCGTCCCGCTTGGAGATTTCGCCGCGCTGGAAGCGGCCATTCGCCCCGAAACCCGCCTGCTGTTTTCTGAGACGCCCTCCAACCCGTATCTGCGCGTACTGGACGTGGAGCGTTTCGCCGGGATTGGTCAGCGGCGTGGCGTGCTGACCGCGATTGACGCGACATTTTCCACGCCGATCAATCTGAATCCGCTCGCGTATGGCGTCGATCTCGTCATCCACTCGGCCACCAAGTACCTGGGCGGGCACAATGACCTGCTAGCCGGAGTGATTGCCGGAAGTCACAAGGTCGTCGACCCAATTCGAGACTATATCGGTATTTTGGGTGGTATCTCTGACCCCAATACGGCTTACCTGCTGATTCGCGGACTAAAAACCCTCAGCCTGCGCGTGCGCCAGCAAAACGAGACCGCCCAAAAGGTGGCGGAGTTTCTCTCCGCGCACCCGGCCATCGAAACGGTTTACTATCCGGGTCTGGAAACGCATCCGGGATACGAACTGGCCTCGAAACAGATGAAAGGTTTCGGCGGCGTCCTTTCCTTCACGGTGAAAGGTGGTCGGGAGGAAACCTTCCGATTTATCGATGCACTCCAAATCCCGTTTATTTCCCCATCATTGGGCGGGACAGAAAGCCTGGTGCTGCATGTGGCGGCCCAGGCTTATTCAGACCTTGATGCGGAACAGTGTCTGAAAGCGGGCATCCCGCAAAACCTGGTGCGCCTGGCGTTGGGGATCGAGGACGTGGATGATTTGATCGCGGACCTGGGGCAGGCGCTTCGCACGCTTCAAGCTTGACGATGACGAATGATCGCCAACTTATTGATCGTCCAGGGGGCTAAAACCGCGCCCCAGAATTTCCAGCGATGGAGAAACGATCACAAAAGCCTGAGGGTCTTCTCTGGCGATGATGGCTTTCAGGTTGTGGACTTCTGTCACGGTGAGCGCGCACAGGAGAATCGAACGTGCATGCCCGGTGTACATACCCTTGCCTTCTATGGCGGTTACGCCACGTTTCAGGTTGGTGAGAATACGGGCTGAGACAAGCTCTGGTTTATCGGTAATGATCAGCGCCAGCAATTGATTGCGACGGTGACCGGGCACCGGACGCGCGCTGTTGGCCGCCAGCGGCCCGGGCTTACCATGAAATTGATGGTCAGCGCCCGTGCCAAAACGGGAGAGAATTTCACCGCTGGCCTCGGTCATCCCGAGGGTTGCAACGGCAACCAGCACCAGGAAGCAATAGTAGGCAATCCCGAGTCCAATCACAATTTGGCCGGAAATTGGGCCGACAGCGCATCTTGTGACGAACTCCGCCAGACTGGTAACTGGATTGGGAAAAAGATAATTTTTTCCAATCCAGGAAGCTCCCAGGATGACGAGCATCCACAGGTAATTGCGCCGCAGCCGCCGCCCAAAGGCCTCCCACATTGAGATCGGGAAGCTGGGCGAAAGCAGGCTTTCCGCCAGGCTTTCAGCCCATTCTGCCGATGGCTGAAATGGCGGCACCAGCATGGCCGCATAAAAATCCGTCTCCATCAGGCGGATGCGGTAACTCCACAGCTCGTAATAGCGGTAACGGCGCGCCTCGATGAACAGGAACCAGGTAATCAGGAGCGTGTTGAGAATAATGACGCCGTGATGCACGTTCGGCTGGCTGAAGGCAATCGAAAGCGCCGCGCCGGTGGCAATTACGGCCCAGTTGGTGGTGGTATCCAGCCGCTGACGCCAGACGTTGGCGCGCTGAATCTCAGCCCGAAACAAATGCACCATCGCGGTGACAAATTCGCTCGATTTTAGATGATAGCCACGATAAGACCAGGCTGCTTCTTCCTGCTCAGGGGGATTTTCCATGCTATTGCGTTTTCCTGTGGATAAAACCACGCCCACCGCCCCGAAAATTGCTTCCGTTGCGATGGGCATGGACTTGACTTCGTCCTATTTCGGCAACTTGTAGGCTTCCTTGGTCGGTTTGAGCGGACGAGTCAACCAGTAGGGACGGCGTGTTCCATCCGGGCTGACCTGGTCAGCGGGGCGGGCCAGCGCCATCCATTCGCGGAATTTCTCCATCGACTTGTTGGTGTCGACAAACACATCCCCGGCTTTTTCATCCGCGTTGGCCTTGCGGACATTCATCGCCTTTTGCAGCCAACAGTGCGCGCCGCTGACCGGGTCAGGGTGGGCGACATGCGTCAGATTTTGCGTCACGCCCACTTCACTCCACCAGATGCGCATGGTATCCGGGTCGCTCGATTCAAACGCCTGCGCGCCGTGAATGACCCGCAGGAGATACCCGCCTTTGCCATCTTCGTGCAAATCGACCAGGTTGGAAGCGCCGCGATTGACGCTGCCCGTTTCCTGGAAGCGGAAACGTCCCAGGTGGTGGCTGACGGCGATCACGCCCGGTTTGATGCCCTCCGTAACCCAGACGGTATCCACAAAATAGCCGATTTCCGTATCCACGCGAGCCAGTTCGCCAGTTTTAAGGCCCAGGCGTTTGGCGTCACCCGGACTCATCCAGATCGGGTTCTTGTGGCTGATCTCGTACAGCCACTTGGCGTTGGCGCTGCGGGTGTGAATCAGGGTCGGCAGCCGGAAGTTGGGCAGCAGAATCATCTCGCCTTTTTCACGGTCGATGTTGGCAGGGTCAACATGACTTTTGAGCGACCACGGGATGACATTTTCTTTTTCAGCCCAGCCCCACTGGGAGAGCGTTTCGCTGAAGAATTCCAGTTTGCGGCTCGGCGTATCAAACCCGGCTTTGATTTCATCATCCACCATCAGGCCGACAACCGCTCCATCTTTGAGAACGCGCTCATGCTGGTCAACGGTATATTGAGAGTTGGCAGATTGGTTTTGTGCCAATTTACCATTCACCAATTTACTATTTCCCAATTCACCAATTCCCTTCTCAAACGGCGTGTAATTCTCATTCTTGACTTCAAAAACGCCATACTTGCGCATGAAAGCCAGCGGAGACAAGCTTTCCTTTGCGGCGGCTTCGGGCAGTCCCGGCACGGAATTCTCAAATATCCACTGATAGTACTCGTCCACGCTGATGATTTCGCCGGGGCGATAGGGACTCTCAAAATACGGACGAATTCCCAGCGAACCATCAGGATCCATCCGGGCGGAAAGTTGAATCCAGAATTCGTTTTCTTCCCAGACTTCGCCGGGGTTGGCCTGATAGGTGAAATCGACTTTGATCCCAGCGCGTTCCATCGCCACGCGGCGCACGGGCTGGCGGAAGGCGATCCACTGGCTGGAGTGGGTTTCCTGGCTCATCAGGTCGTGGCGCTCGGATGCGTGACCGGTGGGCAGGACATAGTCGGCGAACCAGGCGGTTTCATTCCAAGTGGGGGTCAGCGCCACATAGCATTTGATTTTGGATTCATCCTTGAGCGCCTTGAGCCACATGAAACCGTCGGGATTGATCCACATCGGGTTGTAGACGCGGGTGAAGTAGACATCCAGGTCGCCGCGGCCTTCTTCGAGCAGATGCGGCAGCACAAAGGACATTTCATAGTGCGCCAGCGGCCATTCATTGGGGAAGTGCAGATCGTTCCAGGCGTTGACAGGGGGCGCAGACTTGAAGGGTTTGGGCACGAACTTATTCCAGACGTTGAGCGAGGTTCCGCCTTCGTTGGCGACGCTGCCAGTCAGAACGTTCAGGAAAAAGAGACAGCGCGCCACCTGCCAGCCGCCCAGGTTGCCAATGCTGGCGCTGCGCCAGACGTGCGCGGCGAGTTTGCCATCACAATTGGCGATGTATTTGGCAGTTTGTTCGATGCGCTCGATCGGCACTTCCGATTCCTTGGCGGCGCGATCGAAGGTGTATTCGGCATAGAGTGTTTTGAGAACCTGGTCAAAGGTTTCAAACGTGGGATTTTCAGGAATTTGCGGGCGAATCGAATCCCATTCGGTGGAAGTGGAGACCTGGACGAATTGCAGGAATTCTTTCCAGTTGGTCCACTTTCGGACGAATTCTTTGTCGTATTTATCGTTTTGGAGCAGGTAATTCGCAATCGACAAAAGAATCGCGCTCTCACTGCCGGGCCAGGTGGGCAGCCAGACATCGCTCATGCTGGCCGTGTTCGAAAGACGCGGGTCGAAGGTGATCAGTTTCGCGCCTTCATTTTTAGCGTCGATGATGCGCTGCGCGTGCGGATTGAAATAATGGCCGGTTTCAAGGTGGCTTGAAATCAACAGGATGACGCGCGCCTTGGCATAATCCGGGCTGGGGCGATCCTGTCCAGTCCACAGGTTGTAGCCGACGCGCGCGGAGGCCGAGCAGATATTGGTGTGACTGTTGTGCCCATCCACGCCCCAGGCCTGGATGACGCGGGTGGCGTAGCCATCCTCGCCAGGGCGGCCAACGTGATAGACGATGCCGTCACGGCGCTTTTCGCGGCTGGCGCGCATTTTCTCAGCGATTTCAGAGAGGGCTTGCTCCCAGGAGATGCGCTCCCATTTGCCTTCGCCGCGTTTGCCCACCCGCTTGAGCGGATAGAGAATCCGCTCCGGGTCGTAGATTTGATTATGGGTGGCCGGGCCTTTGGCGCAGTTGCGTCCCCGGCTGCCGGGATGGACAGGGTTGCCTTCAAATTTGCGGACTTCAAAGGTGTCTTTATCGACATAGGCCAGCAACCCACAGGCGGCCTCGCAGTTGAAACAGACGGTCGGGACGAGGGTATAGCGCCGGGCGACTTTGCGCGGCCACTCTTTGCCGTCCCATTCAACCCAGTCATCCCATAATTCGGATGGCGGGTACTGGCTGATGCGTCCATCAGGGTGGACGACTTCGGTCAGTTTGACGGGTTTGCGGTCAGATGCGGCGAACTGCGGAACTGCGGTTCCGGCGGAGGTTTGGGGGATGGTTTTGGGCATAAGGTTTCAGGTTCCAGGTTTCAAGTGTCAGGTGTCAAACCGCGAAGCGCGCAAAAAACCTTTTTAACTTCGCGGCCTTCGCGGTTCGATTGCTCTTCTCCGGCTTGTCCGGGTTAGGAATTCGGAATTCTTTGCGGGGCCATGGCGAAGGCGTATTCATAGAAGAACAGACCGGTGACAGCTGCCAGCGCAATCGGAAGCGCAGATGGGAAGATGATGAACAACACCAGCGGCAGGGCATGTCCCAGTCCGATGCCGCCCCACCAGTAGTGGCGGCGATAGCGTCCGTGGGTCATCTCGCGGGAGGCAAGCAGGGCAATCTCGCTGGCAAATGGCATGGCTTTGGCGGCCAGGGTCAGCGTCAGATTAATCAGCAGGCTGGCGAGAAAAACCAGGCGCAGAAAATCGCTCGAAGCGGGGTTCAACGCCCAGAAAACGGCGCTGCCTACCAGGAAAGATTGTGAAAGCAGTTGGAACGGAAGCAGGCTGCTTTGCCACATATCGCGGCCTTCGGCCTGACCGAGCAGGAAAGCGGTGTAAACCACCACGCCCAATGCAAACGGGAAGGTAATCCAGGCGGCAAAGGGACGAATTGCGGTGGCAAATTCGGCGGGCAGCAGGCCTAGATATGCGCCGCCTTCCAACAGCCACCATAATCCGGCAAGCGCGGTGAAACTAACCATGAAGTAGGCACCGCGCGCCACCCACGATTTCCATTGCGGATGTTGCAAAATATTCAGGAAACGTTTCGGCTGCGACAGGTCTTGAATAAGTAGAATGGTCGTAATGAGCATAAAAACCATCGCGGTGAAGCCAGCAGTCAGGAAGGTGAGCGAGTCGAAGGGGAATAAGCCCAGCCCCGCGCCAAGACTGAGCAGCATGAACAGCCCACCGGCGATGCTTTTGGTGACCAGGTAGGTCGGCAGCTGCCAGTGCCATTGGATTTTGTGCTGTGCGTTGTAGGAAGTCTGTACCATCTGTTCGGATGCCAGCCCGCCCAGTTGGATGGGGCCATTTTGCGGGTGTCCCTGTTCCTGCGGCGTGCGGATCGGTGCGCCGGATTTCGAGCGGAGCACCGGCAGTTCCAGCGCGCCGCGCTCGTAGACGGAAATGTTTTGTTCGGTGATTTTGTCGGCCCACAGGAAGGTTTCAGACGCGGACGAGGCCGAAGCATGGAGCGACCAGTCGTTGCCGTTGATGTAGAAAAGTTTGGGGCCGGTACCCTGCTCGGGCTTGAGCACGGTCGCTTGCGCGCTGGACAGTTTCCGGCTGAGTTCCGAAGCGGGATCGTCCAAATCCCCGGAGAGAATCGCGTGTTCCGGGCAGACAATCACACAGGCCGGTTCCAATCCCAATTCAATCCGGTGCGCGCAAAAGGTACATTTGGCAGCGGCGTTGGTCTCGGGGTCGAGATAAATCGCGTCGTAGGGGCAGGCCTGCATGCAGGATTTGCAGCCGATGCAAATGGACGGGTCGAACTCGACAATGCCGTCGGCACGCTGATACATGGCGGTGACGGGGCAGATGCGCACGCAGGGCGGGTTGATGCAGTGATTACAGCGCGTCACCTGGAAGCGGCGGCGCACATCGGGGTACGCGCCGGTTTCCACGTACTTGACCCAGGTACGATAGACGCCCAGAGGCACCTGGTTTTCCTGTTTGCAGGCTGTCGAGCAGGCGTGACAGCCGATACACTTGCTTTGGTCGATGAGAAAGGCGTAATTGGCCATAGAAAAAGATGAAGGCTGAATGATGAAGGATGAAAAAATACCTTCGCGACCTTCGTGTCCTTGTGTTTAATGAATTAAGCGGTTTGCGGCGGCGTGATCGCGTTCATGATGGCGGTGGTGAAATCTGCGGGGGTGACGCCGGGGGATTGAATGTTCAGTCGGGAATAGGCTTCCTCGATTTTGGCTTTCAAGGTTTCGGGCGTGGCGCGCGTCCCGCGCAGGGCTTGTTCCAGCGCGCCGAGCGCAAAGGATGGAAGCAGGGTGAAGTCGCCAGAGATGGAGACATCGTCAATGCGGCCTTCCCGCAGCCGGGCGATGATGCGGATTAATCCACCCTGGGCCTTGAATGCCGTTTCGACAATGTGTACATCCTGATGGATTTTCACGCCCTGCTGCTGGAGTCGCCCTTTCTGGTACAGCCACTCATCTGACGTGAAACGCGCGTCGATTTCCTGCGCCATCGCTTCTTCCTCGGCCATCCACTCGCCTGCGTAGATTTCCGCGCCGAGGGCTTCAGCGACTTTCTGGAGATATAAATCCTTGGTTGCGACACGATCAGGCGCAGAACCGAGCTGCTCGGTCATGGTGGTCATATAGGCTTCGAGCGACTCGAAAATCTTGTCGCGCATCTTCTCCGAGGGAACTTTGAGCACCTTTGACATGGTTTTCTTGTCGAAGGAATACATCAGACTGCCGACCACCACTTCTGCGATACCCATCTGCGCCGCGCCTGTGCCGCCGATTTTCTTGCCGTTGACATGCACATCGTTGATCGGGCGCAGGTTGGCGGGAATCCCCAAAGCGTGATAGGTCGCCACGAGCGGATCAACATACAGCTTGAAACGCTCTTCCAGCGACGACGGCAAATCTTCCTTGTGGAAAATCCACTGCGTGAAGAGTTGGCCGTTATCCAAAAACACCGCGCCGCCGCCGACTTCACGGCGATAAACGGGCAAGCCATGTTCTGCGCAGTAATCCAAATCCACTTCTTTTTGGATTTCCTGGTGATAGCCAACGCAGACATACGGCGTTTTGGGTGAAACCATGATGATGGTATTGGGCGTATTTTCCTTCATGGCGTAGGCCACCGCATGATAGACGGTTTGCGAACGCAATGGGGATACGCCTTCCATGTAAAGGACACGAATTTTTTTGGACATGCTGTGACTCCACTCAATGAATCTGTTAACGTTGTGACAATGGACGATAGACCATCGTCCGCCGTCCATCGTCTATGGTCTCTTAATCAATACATCTCAGACAATTGATTTTTAATTCATGAATTCTGGCCTTATACTTCTCAGCCGCTTCCTGGCCTGTGACCAGGTGGTCGCGCTCGTTTTCCAAAC
The DNA here is from genome assembly GCA_903838415.1 of uncultured Anaerolineae bacterium. GTDB lineage: Bacteria > Chloroflexota > Anaerolineae > Anaerolineales > Villigracilaceae > UBA5195. The sequence continues at coordinate 13,142 of CAILYI010000003.1, forward strand.
CGATCGGCCGGACTTTGACCAGCCAGCCAGCGGTATATGGCTCTTTATTTGCCAGTAAAATATTCCTGGCAAATTCGCTCTCGTTCGTCTCGACAATCTCACATGAGAATGGCGCCGGGAATGCCCCGACCCACTTGGCGCTTTCAACTGTCACCAACGCCTTGCCCTGTGCAACTTTTTTCCCAACTTCGCGAAAACTGAGCGCCGCGAACTTCCCGCAGCGTGTCTGCGCCGGGTCGGTCATACCGAGAACAGCCAGGTCGCCTTCAAAACGAATCCAGACATCACGCTCGATGTCGTAATACAAATCTTCGGGGATATCGCAGGCGCGGTAGATCATGTGAATTACTCGAAGTTGAGATTCTGTTCTTCCATAAATTTCTGATACGCGGCTATTGCGGCCTCACCCGACACTAGCGCCGCGCTTTCACCTGTCCAGTCTGCTGGTTTTAGACGCACGAACCAACCGTCGCCATACGGATCGGAATTAATCAGCGCCGGGTTGGCCTTCACTGCTTCATTCACATCGACAATCTCGCCGGTTACGGGCGAAGTTACCGAGCCCACCCATTTGCCGCTTTCCAACGTCCCGGCGGATTTACCTTTCTGGACGGTGCGACCAATATCTTTGGGCGTGGCATTGACAATACCTTTTGCCAGGTGCTGCGCCACATCGGTGATGCCAATCGTCAGCGTGCCATCGGCTTCGAGCCGCGCCCAAGCGTGTTTTTCCACCCAGTAATAGCGGTCTTCAGGAATTTCACATCCACGAATTTTTGCCATTTTTCTCCAAAAAATCAAACTGCGAGCGCCGGTTCTGCTTGCGGAACATCCAACTCGATCGCTTCGGCGATGAGTTCAATCATCTCCCGCACCTCGATCAAATGCTCATTATGACTGGTTTTCACCGCATAGGAGAACATGACGTAATCCTTCGGGCAGGTGACAACCAGGATATGTTTCTGGTCTCGATGATTTTCACCCAGAGCTTTTACGGCTTCGCGGACACGCACCTCGCCAGGACGCACGCCGGGGTTGTTATTGCCCATCCACATGTGACCGCCGCCAGCGCCGCAGCAAAAGGAATTCGCGCAGTTGCGGGGCATTTCGACAAAATCCACGCCGAGCAATTTTAACAATTTTCGCGGGGCGGCAAAGCCACCGTTATAGCGTCCCAAGTAGCAGGGGTCATGGAAGGTCACGCGGTATTGGGACAGCGGGTGTTTGATTTTCAAACGGCCTGCCTCGAACAAACTGGCCAATACAGTTGTGTAATGCTCCACTTCGTAAGTCCCGCCATATTGGGGATACTCATTTTTCAGGGTGTTGAAAGAATGTGGGTCGGTGGTAACGATTTTCTTGAATTTGGCCTGGCTCAATGACGCGATATTTTGCTCAACCAGATGCTCGAACAGCCCTTCTTCGCCCACCCGACGGGCTTCATTCCCGGCGTTGAACTCATTCTGATACAGGATGCCAAAATCCAGTCCGGCGGAATCGAACACCCTGGCAACGGTTTTCGTAATCGGGATGAGCCGATCATCAAAGGAGGCCGTATCCCCAACGAACCAGAGCGTCTCCACCGGTTCTTCCATCACATTTTTGACGGGTTTTTCCAGCTCTTTTGCCCATCTGCCGCGCAGCCGTTTGCCCCTACTGAGGGAATTCCCGTTGGTGGCCAGGGACTGCAAGGCTGTTTGGATGCCGGAGTCAATTTCACCTTTAATCAAGCGATGCCGGCGAATATCAATGATATCTTCCATCGGTTCATTGGCCACCGGGCAGACGTTGACACAGGCTCCGCAGGTGGTGCAAGACCAGATAGCTTTGGTTGTCATGAAATGATTCAGAGCAACATTGGTGTCGCCGCCTAGGTTGAAGTGAAACCGTTTGTTGACCTCGTAAGCTGCCGGGGAGAGCGGTTTTCCGCTATTGTAGGCGGGACAGACCTCCTGACAGCGAAAACACATGATGCAGGCGTAACTGTCCATAATCAGTTCCCAGCCGAGGTCTTTCATTTTTTCCGCTCCCAGGCTGCTGGGTCTGGCCTGGCCGATGGAAGGCCGCTCCGGCTTGAGAGCATGATTCAGCGGGGCAAAGAACAGGTGGATGTGTTTGGAGTATGGGAAATAGGGCAAAAAGGCCAGCAATGAACCCATCGAGATCCAAAAAGCAGCATGCTCGGCAATCAGCAAGATCGCTGGATCGATTTTACTCCACAACAAAGCCAGCAGCGAAATAGTGGGTTGCCAGGGATCGGCTTTTCCGACCAGGGCGATGGCAAAGGACTCTTCTACGAAACGCAGCGCATTGTGGATAAAAATAAACGTCAGGACAATCGCCGAATCGCGCGGAATCCAATAACGGACTTTCTGAACGAGTTTTATGCGGGGCCGGGTGGTCAGCGTTTTCGGGCGGAATATGAAACGGCGGACTCCCATAAATACCGCCCCAAAAACCAGACCGAGGTTGAGAATCTCCGCCAGCAGGCGATAGGCATCCCCGAACAGTCCCAGGTTGTCAAGAATCTTGAACCCGGTATAGGCCTTGATGAAATCGCCAGCCAGGATGACCAGAAAAGCGATAAATCCCCACCCAATGATGACGTGGACGAGGCTCGGTATCAACCGTTTTCGCATGCGAAATAATGGCTGGAATAACCCAATTTTGATAATCAGGTTGTCCAGACGCTTTATTCCAAGAAACCAGTCCACCTTCCCCTGGCCGCTTGAAATATGGCCGACAATGCGCTTCACCCCAACATAGGTGAAATAGAACGAAAGCAGGCCCGCCAGCGTGAAAACGATTTTTTCCGGTAAAGAAAGCATAGGCTTTTTCCCAATTGATATTCTGAGGATGGTTAGAGCAATTCGAGCATTGCCTCGGCCACTTCGAACAGATCCGCGGTCGCGCCATAATGGGCATAATTGAAGATCGGGGCCTTCTTATCGGTGTTGATGGCGATGATTAATTCGGCATTTTTCATGCCTTCGAGATGCTCCGGCGCGCCCGAAATTCCGAGGGCCAGGTACAGTTTCGGTTTAACCTTTCGGCCTGATTTCCCGACCTGGCGCGAGGGCGGCAGCCAACGGGCGTCGATGACTGGCCGCGAGGCCGTCACAACCGCGCCCAACGCATCTGCCAGTTCTTTCGCCAGGTCAATATTTTCTTTCCCGCCGATCCCGCGCCCGACAGAAACCAGTTTTGTCTGCGTTGTGATGTCGACATCCCCGGCGGAAGGTTTGACAGCCTCGATAAACTGGATTTTCAGCCCTTCGAGCGATACCGGCGAATCAATTTGAGTGGCCGCCGTTGAGCCTTGTCCCGCTTCGACAGGGAATGACCCCGCCAGAACGGCCACAATGGCCTGGTCGCCGCCGGGCACAATATCGGCAGATAATTTACCGCCATAGGCCTGGCTGTTAACCGTCAGTGCGCCGCCTTCGAGGCTGATTCCTTTGGAATACGCAACGCAGGGCATGTCGAGGCGCGCCGAGAGCCAGGCCGCCAGGTCCATGCCCGCCGCCGTCCAACCGAACATCACCAGCCGGGGAGATTTCTCCTTGACCAGCGCTTCGATCACTTTTCCATTCGCTTCGGGATTGAAGTTCGACAGCGCCGCGTCAGCCACATGGAGCGTGGCATCAGAAGCGAACACATTGGCCGCAACCCCGCCCCCGAAGACGACCGCCACCGCCTGCCCGCCCCAGGCCGACGCCAACTCCCTGGCTTTTCCAACCATTTCAAACGACACGTCGGCAAACTTGCCGTCCATGTGTTCGGTGATGACAAAGATATCATTGCTCATTTGCTATTCTCCTCAAAGACCATCGTCCGCCGTCTGTCGTCCATCGTTTGGCTAGGCCAGCCCTTTGCTTTTCAATAGCTCAACAATTTTCGCGGCGACTTCTTTCGATGAACCCGTCAACATTTCAGCCTGACCTGTCACGACGGGCGGCGCCATTTTCTTGAAGGTTAATCCCGCGCTGGCCTCACCCACCGGCTCAAGTCTCTCGATTTTGGCAGTTTGGGCGATCTGACGGATTTTACTGATGGGCGCATAGCGCGGCGGCTTGCTGGAGGCCTGCACCCCGATCACCGCGGGCAGGCTGACAGAGTATTTTGCGCCGACACCACCAGGAAATTCTTTGTTAACAATCAGCGTATTTTCGGCGGCTTCCAAAGAACTGACCCCGCCAAGGTAAGGAATATCGAGATAGGCGGCAATCATCGGACCAATCTGCCCATCAATGTCGTTGGAGGCCTGCACGCCCGCCAGAATCAGATTGGGCGCCAGGCCTTTGATGGCCTCCGCCAGCCACCTGGCCTGTTGATGCGAATCCGCCCCAGGGTTGTCAGCCGTGATTTTGACGGCTTTATCCGCACCTTTGGCAAGCGCCAGGTGCAGGACACCATCCAGTTCACCGATTAAATCCACGCCGATGACGGTCACAGTGCCACCGACGGCTTCTTTGATCAGTACCGCCTGTTCAATCGAATGTTCATCAAATTCATTCAGGACGAAATCCACCGAGTCGAAATCAAGATTGTTGCCTTTGACGGGTAGTTCATCGGCGGTGGACGGAATATGTTTAATGGCGACAACAATATCCATGAAAATCTATCTCCTGTGATTGAGTTGCAAGTTACAGGTCCACGACGTAAATTACTCGCCGCGCATTGACCTATCCAGCAGTTCCAAAATATCCAGCACGCTGACGTGTTCATTGCCAGTGGACTTGACTGCATCCGTGAAGCGGGAAACTTCAAACGGGCAGGCCACCGCCAACACATCCGCGCCGGTTGCGCCGGCTTCCTGCGCGCGCTTTTCCGACAGGCGCATTTTGACGTGCGGGTCGCTGAACGAATCCGTCCACATGCCGCCGCCCCCGCCGCCACAGCAATATCCGTTTTCGCGGTTGCGACCCATCTCGACCAGTTCCACGCCAGGGATAGCTGCGAGCAGTTTGCGCGGGGCTTCGTATTCGCCATTGTGGCGCCCCAAATAGCACGGGTCGTGATACGTCACCTTGAGATTGACTTCATGCTTGAGCAAGTGTTTGAGTTGCTCCAGATAGCGCACAAGGAAAGTGGTGTAATGCAGCACCGGACGGTCGAAACCATATTGGGGATACACGTTCTTGAAAGCGTTCAACTCGTGCGGCCCGGTGACAATCATTTCCTTCCACTCATACTTGCCAAAGGTCTGGATGTTGTACTCAGCCATCATTTCAAAGAGACCTTTTTCCCCAGCCAGGCGCTGGCTGTCGGCGTCGTCTTTTTCTTCCTTGCCGAGGACGGCGAAATCGATTCCAAGAGCAGTGAAAATGCGCGCCGCGGCGAAGGCCGCCTCCATCCCGCGCGGGTGATAGGATGGGTACGAGCCGACATACCAGAGCACATCCACCGGGCGAGACAAGTCTTTGATGACCGGCACGCTCACGCCTGCAGAGTGAATCCAGGCGTCACGTTTGCGCTGCGGCTGGCCAAGCGGATTGCCGGATTTGGCGGTATTTTCGAAAGCGTCCTGCAATTCCTTCGGGACAAAGCTGCCGCCCAGGATGGCCTGCTCGCGCGCGGCAGGCATGATCTTGGCCATGTTGACTTCTTTGGGGCAGACGCGCAGGCAGTTGGCGCAGGTAGTACACAGCCACAGTTCGGGAGATTGGGTCAGATCGGTGCCGGTTTGGGCATACTTGTACAGTTTGCGCGGGCCGTAGTCGCCGACGATATCCACCGGGCAGGCGGGAACGCATTTCGCACACTGGTAGCAGTATGCAAACGATTCGGCGTCTGGCAAATCTGTAATTTTCTCAATTAATTCGGGCGTGTACTCGAAGATGACCCGCTGTTCAAACATGCGGCTCCAGTGCCCAGAAATATCCACGCCATCGATGACGGCGTTTTCTTTTTCAATTGGCGTTGTTTTTGGAAATTTGACAGCCATGAATGATCGTTTCCTGTTTGTTTGTGTGCGTCTGTTTGGGAGGCTGGTAATTCGGGAGGCTGGTAATTCGGTAGATTGGTTGGCTGGTAACTTGGGAGATTGGTAATTACCGAGTTACCAGTTTTCCAATCTACCAACCACCAATTTAGCAATCTGCCGACCCTGCTTTCCTCAACCCGAGCAATCTTCTCGCCATGTTCGGCAATTTGGGCAGCAGGTTGTTGAACTCACGGCTTAATCTCCAACTGGTTGTGCCGTACATGTAGACGCTGTAGACGCAGGCCAGAAAGGCGCTTTTGGCAAAGGGTGCGCGCTTCTCGTTGTTCAACAATTCGGGAGTCAAGAGGCCAGTGCCTTCGCCAAACTTCAAACTCATCGCGCTGACTGCGCCAACACGGGTGTATCCGTTCGCGAGGCTGGTGGAACCCAGATTGTGGATGCCGCCCGCCAGCAGGGGCAATGCGCCGGAGCCGGTGGTCGGGTCCCACAACCAGCGTGTCCATAACCAGTTGTCTTGAGGGGCGATATTGTGTAAAAGTCCGGTGGCGAGTTCGAGAGCGAGGCGAGTGTCGAGGGCGAGGAACTGTTCCACGAAGGCGGCCACGCGCTGAGGGGTGGGGGCAACGCCAGTCAGTAAGTCGTCAAAAAGCCGGTAGTCTGTATGAGCGAAGGTGGATGCCAGGGTTTGGGCATTGGCCCGGGTGTGCGTGACAGCGGCGAAAATTTCAGGGAAGGAAACGGCCAGATTAGCGGAGGCAGGTTCAAATCCAGAAAAGAGACGAGCCTGTCTTTCGGCCAGTTCTTCCGCAATGGCGATCACGTCCGCAGGCGAAACCTGTCCCAATGCATCCTGCAACGTTTCTTGAAGCTCAGGGTCATCGGAGCCGGTTTGCGACTTGATGATGTGACTTTTCCACATTGGTTACGCCAGCACTTTCCGAACGGAGGCGATGGCGCGCGCGGCGGCCAGGCCCGCCTGGGCGAAGGAGTCATCCAGGTCGGAGGGGCCGGAAGCCGCGCCCGCAACGAAAATTCCAGCTTTGGAGGTGGCGACCGGGTCGAGACCCGACGAGCCGCCCGCTTCGATAAAGCCATATTTATTTTGTTCGATACCGAGCAGTTGCGCCACGGCACGCGTCCCGGCGCTTGGCTCCATGCCCACCGACAACACCACCAAATCCATCGTCACTTCCATCGGGCGGCTCATGGTGGTGTCTTCGCCGCGGATCAAGAGCTGGTTACCCTTCGGCAGCACTTCGCTGATGACGCCCTTGACGTAATTGACTTTGTGTTTTTCCTGAGCAGGCCAGTAAATTTCCGGCTCCCAGTAGCCATACATGCGCATGTCGATGTAGAAAATAAAAACCTTTGAGTCGGTGATTTGCTCGCGCAGTTCGATGGCCTGTTTGCTGGCCACGCCGCAGCAGACTTTGGAGCAATATTCGTTGCCCACCTGCCGGTCGCGCGAGCCGACGCACTGGATGAAGGCGATTTTCTTTGGGGTTTCGCCATTCGACGGGCGCACAACCTTGTTTTCCTTCAACATTTTTTCCAGGTCGGTAATCGTGATGACATCGGGGAAGGAATAGTAGTTGTAGTATTGCGTGGCGCGGCCCGGGTCGAAATGTTGGAAGCCGGTGGCGACGATGACTGCGCCGACATTGACGGATTCAACCACCCCGCCAGTTTTTCCATTCTGGGACTGCGCAATTTCGACCGTGAAATTGCCAGCGCTCCCGGAGAGACTCTGCACTTCGGCCTGGTACTTCACTTCCACATTGGCATTGCCCGTCACCGCCGCGGCGAGTTCCGCCATCGCTTCGGATGCGTCGCGCCAGTGATGGGTGAGTTTGGCATAGCCTTCGCTGTCTGGCGTGCCGCCGAGCCGGGCGCGCTTTTCGATAAGGAGCACTTCCCCGCCCAATTCCGCCGCCGACCGCGCGGCTTCCAACCCTGCCGGGCCGCCGCCGATGATTAATACTTTGTTTGATGACATTTACAGTTCTCCAGTTTCAGGTGTCAAGCCTAAGGTCGAAGGTCAAAGGTCGGGCGACTTATGACCTTCGACCTTCGACTAATAAACCACCGGCGCATCCGCATCCGCCCAGGTAACCCCGGATTTCGTCCCGGCGCGGATGGCGTCGAGGTCGCTCTGGAATTCGTCCCAGTGGTTTTGCCAAGGGATGCCAAGTTTTTCGAGGAAAGGTCGCCAGTCAGTGGAATGCCAGTGCAGCTGCACCACGCGGAACGGGTGCGCGCCCATCGCCAAGGCGGCAACCTGCGCATCAGACAGGACGGGAATGCCGACGTTGCGGCCATGCGCCTTCCCCGAAAACTGACTCTTGTCGAGTGTAGTGACGCAGCCGGTATCGTGCGTGACCACCAAATCGGGATTGACTTCGTTTTTCATCGTCTCAATCTTGCGCTGGACGGCGAACGAACGGGTGAAGTCGCGCTCCACCAGAATATGGCGAAATCCAAAGCCGCAGCAATCGAACCAGGTCGAGTAGTCAGCCACGTTGATGCCGAGCACCTTCAGCGTCGCCGAAACCGTCGCCATGCGCTGTCCGCCATAGATGTCGGGGTCGTAAATGGCGTCTTCGGCAACGACCTTGTAATAATGGCAGGAGGGATGCACCGTGGCGGTGATGGGGCTGAAATCGACAAGCTGGCGGCTGGCAAACCGGTCGCGCATGATGTGAACCCATTCGCTGTAATGGACGATTTCTTCGGGGATGACCAGCGGCTTGCCGAGTTTGTCCATGATGCGGCGGACATCATCGCGCAGTTCGCGGTTGTGAACAAGCTGCTCGCGGACTTCCTTGTAATGTCCGAAGGAAGTACCGCAGTGGATGAGCGGGAAATACCCGGTTTCGTAGGCGGCGGCGAAGTTGCGGCTCATCACTGCCGCCTGCGCCGCCATATTGGAGGTGGCCGAGGCGTAGTAATTCCAGCCGGTGCAGGATGTCTGGTCGGTCGGGTCGAGGTAATCCAGTCCAAACTGGCGGTTGAGCCAGAAAATGGAGGATGTGTAGCCGGGGATGTGTCCGCACTGTCCGCAGGATTTATGGTGCCAGGTATGTTCGATCGGAATTTTCTTCGTGCGTCCGTACTTGGTGGTCACTTCCACATAAGGCTCAGGGACGCGCTGGAGGATAATCTCACCTTTGGCCTCGAGTTCCAATAAAGATTCATGCAAATCATGCGTCTGCGCCAGTTTCGGATCGCGCACCACCGCACGGGACTTTCGTTCAAGAATTTCTTCAACAGTCGTTGTCATCAGTTCTCCAGTCAGGTCAAAGGTCAACAGTCAGGCTGATTTCATTCAGCCTTCATCCTTTCGCTTACCCTTCTTCCAATTCTTCCTGCATAATATCCGCTAAAAGGTCGTGCAGCCCTTCATCCACTTCCTTGATGATTTCCAGGCTGCCCGTCTCGAACCAGATCGTGTAGAGTTCCAACAGGGTTTTGCGGTCAACCTTCCAAGCGGCATCGGTCACGCCGCGGATCGAATCGACCGGGATGGCTTTTTTCCAGACCTGCATGTTGGTAGAAAAGTTTTTGACCCACGGCCCCCAATCGGCAAATAGATCAGGCTGGAGCATATCGGGCGAGACTTGATTCCCTTTAAGCATGACCTTGTAGATGACGCGGCTGTAGCCCTGGAGCACGTTCTTTGTTTCCTGGAGTCCATTCCTGACGGCGACTTCGCGCAAGAGCGTGACCAGACCGCCCGGATTGTTCTGCCGGGGACAGCGCACGCACGAAAAACACTGTGCGCAGTTCCAGATGTCCTCGGAGAGAATGTCGTAAATACGTTCCACATCTTCACGCGCCATGGCCTGCGCAATCACGCGCGGACTGTAATCGTAGAAGCGCGCCGTGGGGCAAGCCGAGACGCAAATCCCGCACTCGTAACAGCCGAATAAATACTCGTGATAGCGCGGATCACTTTTCGTTTCGAGAAATAAGCGTTCCTTTACATCGTAGGAAACGTCGGGATGACGATTTTCCGCCTTGCCCGGATTCCAGTTTTCTATCGTTGTCGGCATCGAAAACTCCTAAATTCAGAAATTTGACATCTGAATTCTGAATTTAAAAACTTATCACCGCATCCGCGCGGACAGCTATATCGTTGAACGCCGCGCCGCCAATCATTTCAACGCCCTCGATCAAATCGCTCAGAACGTATCCATGCAAATCCAGCGAAGGCTGGCAAACGAGCAGACGTACACCCATATCCAGGGCCTGGTCAATGAAAAACTTCAATTCCTTGCCATTGCCGCCTTTGCGAGGGATGATGATTTTGTCACCGTTGCCCTTCGCCAGGCACTGCGGCCCATTCATCGTAAAGTAGATACAGATTTCATTGTCCATTGCCGCGCCCGCTGTGGCGAGAAAGAACGGAGTCGCGGTGCGCTCGGGGTCCTTTTCACCATTTGTCTGGACGTAGAGAATTTTTTTGATGTCGGGGTCTTCTGTTTTCCACATGGTTTTATTCCGCTCTCCGTAAACAAGCAAACAAGTAGACAAGTTGTTGTTACTTGTTTGCTTGTTTGCTTGTTACTTCCTATATGAACAACTGCACGTCTGCTTCTGACGCATATTCCAAAAAGGTCGCCGCACCGCCAATTTCTGCTTCCTTGATGAAATCCTCGCGCTTGAAGCCAAAAACATCCATGGTCATTTGACAGCCAATCAGGCGCACATCCAGATCCACACAGGTCTGGCGCAATTCTTCGATGGATGCCACGCCCTTGTTTTCAAAGGTCTGCTTCATCAAGGTCGTCGCCAGCGCGTTAAAACCGGGGACATTGGTCATCACCAGTTGCGGGATCGGCCAGTTGATGTTCTGGAAACTATCGGAGCCAAATGGCATTTTCATCGGCATGGCGGGGTTGCCTACCGGCGTGACCTGGGTGGTGAGAGTCGGTTTCAGCAGCGTCAGCCCGAAAAAGGTGAAGAAAATTCCCACTTCCCAGCCCATCGCGCCAGCAGCACTGGCTAGGATGAAGGGCGGGTAGGCCCAGTCGAGCGTGCCTTTGCTGGCGATCAGCGCCAACCGTTTCGGGGCATTCGGGTCAGATTTGGACATGCGTTTTCTCCTGAAAATTTACTTCGCGCGACGGATAAAGAACACAAACTTGCCATCTTCCTGCGTTGAACGCAGCAACTCGTGGCCGGTTTGGCGGCTCCAGGCTTCCATATCGGGCGGCGCACCAGGGTCGGTGGCAACCAGTTTCAAGGTCTGGCCCACTTCCAGCGTTTTAATCGCCTTGGATGTTTTCACCACCGGCATGGGGCACGCCATTCCCGTACAATCGAGAACCTGGTCTACTTTGATGACATCTGTCATTGTTAATCTCCTCAGTGCTGGGTCAATTTACGAAACGGTGGCAAGTTCGGGGGTGGTCAGATTCCCAACCGCGCGCGGTAAAGCCTGGATAAAGGTATCCACTTCCAAATCGGTGGTAAATCGTCCCAACGTAATCCGCAGGGAGCCACGCGCGCGTTCTTCATCCATGCCCATCGCCAGCAAAATGTACGAAGGCTGCCCGGCATGATGTGAACTGCACGCGCTGCCCGTTGAAATCGAAATGCCGTCTTCATTCAGTAGGAGCATCAGCAGGATGGCGTCGCTTTCGTGGCCGCCCACCCCCAGGCAGACATGCCCCGGCAGCCGCCGGACGGGATGACCTATCAGGTAAGCGCTGGGGATTTGTTCCACCACACCGGCGATCAGTCGGTCACGCAGATTCGCCAGCCGGACGGATTCGGACTCCATTTCCGCACCGGCGATTTCTGCCGCTTTCCCGAATCCGGCAATCGCTGGGACATTTTCCGTGGCCGAACGGATCCCGCGCTCCTGCCCACCGCCGAAAATAATCGGCTCGAGCTTCACGCCCAGGCGGATGTACAGCGCGCCGATCCCTTTTGGCCCATGCAGTTTATGCGCCGACATCGAAAGCAAGTCAACCGGCAGGCTGTCCATGTGCAGCGGAATTTTCCCAGCCGCCTGCACCGCATCGGTGTGGAACAAAGCGCCATGCGCCCTGGTGATTTGCGCCAGTTCAACAATCGGCTGGAGCGTGCCAACCACATTATTGGCCGCCATGACAGACACCAGGCGCGTATTGGGCCGTAAAGCCTGCCTGAGCGCTTCCGCCTCGACAATCCCCTCGGGCGTAATAGGCAAATAAGAAATAGCGTAGCCCAGTTTTTCCAGGTACTTGCATGTTTCAAGAATGGCCGGGTGCTCAAAAATCGACGTGATGATGTGACAATCCTGCGGCTCATACTGCCTCGCCACACCGATCAGCGCCATATTATCGGCCTCGGTGCCGCTGGCCGTAAAAAAGATTTCTTCCGGGCTGGCGTGCAGCAAATCTGCCACCTGGCGGCGGCCTTCATCGATGGCTTCCTTTGCGTCCTGCCCGTGAGCATGGACACTGGATGGATTGCCAAAATTTTCCCCGTAAAATGGCAGCATGGCGTCAACAACCCGCCGATCAAGCGGAGTAGTGGCTGAGTGGTCAAAATAGATTTTTTTCATGGCTCTCCTTCTTGTTGCCAACAACTTTCGAATATCATACTAAATAAATATATCAGATTGTTTTAGTCATAATTGTGCAAAAATAATTAAGCCAGCCGGGCGATGCTTGTCCCTTCCAGTCGTTCAACAATCTCCTGCTGGATATGTTCAAACAAACCAATCAACTTTTCTTCTTTGTCCATCGGTGCTATTGCATATCCTTTGCTGCTGATTGGTTCCAGCGGAGCCAGAGCGCCATCAAACAACCGGATAATCTCGGCCACCGAGATTTGATCCGCGTCTTTGCTGAGAGCAATTCGCCCCTCAACCTGATTCACGTACCCGGCCTGCCCCAACACTGAAAGGATTTCCGCCAGTGCCTCGACGGGAATTTCTTGCGTCGAGGCAGTTTCCGCTGCGGATGACGTCTTATTGCGAGACAGGTGGATGAGAGAAAGCAGGGCGAATTCGCTACGCAGGGAAAGTTTCATGGTTGCCTTTGTGTAATGTGACTAACTCAATAGGAATTATATTTATAAATCCTATTTTTGTCAATATTCAGTGGCTGAATTATGGAATTTGCAATGGGGAAAAGTAACCTTTCCCCTAGGAAATAAAAAGCCCCTTTCCTAGGGGAAAGGGGCAGGATCATCTCAAGTATTAATCCATGACATCGGCAATAGTGGTTGTTTCCAGTTTATTGGAGACATAATCGCGAATATCTTTAAAAACCGCTGTTAGTCTCTTTTCTTTCTCGATCGGGGTCGATTCGTAAAAGTTTTCACTGACCGATTCTGTGGGGGCCAGAGCCCCGTCAAATAAGCGAATGACTTCTGCCAGGCTGATTTGGTCCGGGGTTTTGGCGAGTGCATAGCCTCCATGCTGGCCCTTGGAACTTCGCAAGAAATGCGCGCGTTTGAGTGCTAACATCAATTGCTCCAAAAACTTGGGCGGTATGCCTTGGGCTTTTGCGATGGTATCAATCGAAATATACTCATCCATTGGATGCCGGGCGAGGTAAACAAGTGCTAAAAGGGCATATTCGCTGCGAACTGTAAGTTTCATAATTCGACTGTTTTTATTTATCCTATGGGCAGTATAGTATAAAAAGGCAATTTGTCAAGATTCGAATCATTGGCACAGCAATTCCAATTTCAAAAAAACAGAAAAAATATGATAATGTTCACTATGAGAAAACAAGCCGCTCACCGCTTAGCCTAGAAAACGTAATGTCTTATTTGGGTATTTGTGACCGGGGGCATTATAAAGATGTTTATCAAACTTTAGTTTCCGCTAACTGGTGCTGATAAAGAGGGTGGTAATGGGCTCAAAACGTGATAATCTTGTTTGTGACGCAAACAAATTTCACAGGAGAAC
>CAILYI010000004.1 GCA_903838415.1 uncultured Anaerolineae bacterium
CGACTCTCCCCCAAATTCAGGAGAGCACTGAATTTGGGGGAGATGTCCGAAGGACAGAGGGGGGCCGCTCTTCTGCATTTAGGGGGTGGTTCTCCTGCCGTGCTCTCCGGCAGGAGATGTCCGTTGAGCAGAGCGCCTGGCCAAACGGAAACCAAACAATCCCCGGCCTGCCGCGAAGGGCGAGCCTGGGTCAACCTGAACTACCGGGTTACCGGCTAAACGGGAGAGTTTTTCTTGCCATATATTCCCCAGCCAGGATTTTTCTTCACCATCGTGCGATCCACCTCAAATACTGCTATTGGTTAGAAATTGTCCCTGTTATTGACAGCATTAATTTTAGCATCAGACCTCGCAAGTCGATTCGCCATGCTACAATTGGGGACATTTTCCCTCGCCTTTGGCGGGCAGGAGCAGGCATGAAGCAGAAATTCTTTATCGATAGTCACAAAGGCGTCACGGCGCTGGTCATTTTGGGCATGATGGCTTATTTTCATCAGTGGCAAAACCCGACGGCCTGGGTCTACCTGGCCCTGCACGGCAGCTACGGCTTCCTATGGGTGCTCAAAAGCCGCATCTTCCCCGATCGACAATGGGAAAGTGAGCGCGGCCTGCTCTACGGGCTGTATATTTGGGCGGGCCTGAGCCTGTACTGGATCGCGCCGTTCCTGCTCACTTCGCGTGGCGTCCAGGCTCCGGCCTGGCTGCTGGGCCTGACGGTCAGCCTGTACACCTTCGGCATCTTCCTGCACTACACCGCCGACATGCAAAAATACATCGAGTTGAAATACCACCCCGATCATCTCATCACCGATGGCCTGCTGAGCCACACCCGCAACATCAACTACTTCGGCGAACTGCTGATCTACCTGGGCTTTGGCCTGCTGGCGATGCACTGGCTGCCACTGCTGGTGATCGCGCTGTTTATAATCATCATCTGGGTGCCCAACATGCTCAAAAAAGACAAATCCCTGGCGCGCTACCCGCAATTCGCGGAATATAAGCGCAAATCCAAACTATTCATCCCATTTCTGTTCTAAAAGGACCTTGCTATGAGCATCACCTTGAACCTGAAACGCTCCACCGAATACTCTGGCCTGCGCATCAGCCCCACGCTGGCGCCAGAAACCGTCACCCTCGAAACTGCAGGGAAAGACCCTGGCGATATCCGCCTGCTGGGCGGGAAGGCCGTCCTGTCGCTCGGATCGCAGAAAAAGCTCTCCGCTGAAATGCTGCGCCGCGCGGGCGGTGCCCTGGCGAAATGGCTCGCCAAGAACGAAGTCGCCGCCGCGGGCCTCGAACTGAGTCAGCTGGCTGGGACGGGTATGCCGCCCTCCACGGCGGTCACCGCTTTCGCGGAGGGCCTGCTGCTCGGCGCGTTCAAGTTTGGGGCCTACAAATTCGGCTATCAGGATAAAGCCACCACCTTGAGCCTGCTGCTGGATGAGAATTCCGGCCTGGGCGAGTCTGAGCTGGGGGCCTACCTCCAAAAAGCGTCCATCGTGGCCGAGGCGGTCAATCTGGCGCGCGAGTGGTCGCACGAACCGCCCAACGTCATCAACCCGCTCACGCTGGTCAAGCGCGTCCAAAAACTGGCCGCCGAGGTCGGTCTGAAATGCACCGTGCTGGATGACAAACAACTGGCCGAACTGGGCGCGGAAGCGATTGTGGCGGTCGGCAAGGGCTCCAACACTCCCAGCCGCCTGATAATCCTGGAACATGCCGGAAAGGCTGAAGGTCAGCCGGTGGCGCTGGTTGGCAAGGCCCTGACAATGGATACCGGCGGCTACTCGCTCAAATCCACCGATAACATCATCGGGATGAAATATGACAAATCGGGTGGGATGGCAGTTATCGCCACGCTGGTGGCAGCAGCCCGCCTCGGACTGTCCACGCCGGTGGTGGGCGTGATCGCCGCCGCTGAGAACATGATCTCCGGTGGAGCCTACCGCCCCGACGACATCCTGAAAGCGCTGAACGGCACCACCATTGAGATCATCAGCACGGATGCCGAGGGCCGTTTGGTGCTGGCGGATGCGCTGGCCTATACCGAGCGCACCTTCAAACCGCGCGCCATGGTCGATATCGCCACGCTGACAGGCGCGGTGGTGGTGGCGCTGGGTACCGTCCGCGCCGGAATGCTATCCACCAGTGATGAGCTGGCCGGGGCACTCTTCAAATCGGGCGAGCACACCTTTGAGCGTCTGTGGCGTCTGCCGCTGGACGAAGAGTATTTTGATCAGATCAAGGGTGACGATAGTGACATCAAGAACTCGGGCGGGCGCTATGCCGGTTCGATCACTGGCGGCATGTTCCTGAAGCAGTTCGTGACGGATGCCACGCCCTGGGCCCATCTGGATGTGGCCGGGATGATGAATTCCGATAAAGAGCAGCCCTACTGCCCCAAAGGCGGCGTGGGCTTTGGCGTGCGCCTGTTTTTGGACTACCTGGAAGGCTTGGGATAAAAAAAACTCCCGCAGGGCCACGGCCTTGCGGGAGTTTTTTTCATGTCACGGGAGTATACTTAGCTTGGAACCTGACATTCCTGAATGAAAATGGAGGCAGGTAATAATGAACACGCACGCAATTGACACACAGGATGTCCGCTTTTTCTGCGGACAGTCGCACCCAGCTTTGGCGCAAGGCATCGCTGACTATCTCGGAGTTCCGCTGGAGAAAACCCATTTCCGGCGTTTCAGCAATGACTGCATGGAGGTGCAGCTGGGGGCCAGTGTCCGCTCACGGACGGTGTTTATCGTCCAATCACTCGTCAAACCGGTCAGCGAAAACCTGATGGAACTGCTCATCATGCTGGATATCGCCCATAAAGCGGGCGCGACCAACATCCACGCCATCATCCCCTATTATGCCTATGCCCGCTCAGACAAAAAGGACGCCCCGCGCATCTCGATCACGGCCCGGCTGGTGGCTGATTTACTGGTGACAGCCGGAGCCACGCACGTCATGACGATGACGCTGCACTCCCCGCAGGTGCACGGCTTCTTCAGCGTCCCAACCGACGTGCTGACCGCGCGCAATGAAATCGCCAGATACTTCCTGACACGCGATTTATCCAAAACAGTGGTCATCTCGCCGGATGCCGGTCACGCCAAATCAGCGGCGCGCTTTGCCCATATGCTGGAGCTGCCCGTACTGGCGGCAGAAAAGGAGCGCATTTCAGACTCGGAGGTGCGCATCAGCGGCCTGTTTGGGGAGCAGATCCGCCACTACCAACGCGCGCTGGTCTATGATGATGAAATCTCCACCGGCGGTTCCACGGTTGGGATTTGCCAGGAATTGGTCAAGAACGGCGTCCGCGAGATTATCCCAATCTGCACGCATGGCGTCTTCTCAGGGAAATCCCTGGAGCACCTGGGGAAGATCCCCGAAATCGTCGAAATCGTGACTACCGATACCGTGCCGGCACCCCGCCACAGTTCCATCCCCATCACCACGCTGACGGTCATTCCCATCTTCGGAGAGGCCATCTGGCGCAATCAAACCCGCCAATCAATCGGCGGGCTGTTCTCATACTGGAAAGAAACAGAATCCTAACAACAGGAGAAAGAAGTTTATGACGGCTTACATCATCGTAGATATTGAAGTTACCGACCCCGCCGGTTATGCAGACTATAAAGAGCTGGCCCCGGCAGCCGTGAGCTTGTACGGTGGCAAATACATCGCGCGCGGCGGAAAGAATGAAACGCTCGAAGGCGAATGGCACACCAACCGGCTGGTAATCCTGGAATTCCCCTCCAGCGAGCAGGCCAAGGCCTGGCTAAATTCACCCGAATACGCTCCGGCGCGCGCCTTACGTCACAAGTACGCCAAAAGCAAGATGATCGTGGTGGAGGGCACCGCCTGAGAAATCGCCTCTATCCTTGAAGATAAATCCTCTGGTAAAATGACAAACGGGCCACTGACGGCCCGTTTGTCATACCTACGCCAGAATAATCGAAACAAAAGGATCACGAACCACATGATGTACAATTTTCGCCTTTTCTGGCGCATGACAGTTCGTTCAGTTTTTCAATCAAAAGATACCTACGGGAAGTTGACCGGCAAACGTGTTAAGTTCCTCCTGTTGTTTTACACCGTTTGGCCGGTCTGGTCATTGTTCACCTGGGCCTGCTTCTTATTGGACGACCTGCTCTTCCCGGCCTATAAGACTCAGCCGCTCGAAAAGCCGCTCTTCATCCTGGGGAATTTCCGCAGCGGCTCCACCTTCCTGCACCGTCTGCTCTCGCGCGATTCGTCCACCTTTACCAGCCTGCGCACCTGGGACATCTTCCTGATGCCGTCCATCACCCAGCGCAAGCTCTTTCGCGGGCTGGCGCGCCTCGACCGGATTTTTGGCAGTCCGCTGGTCAGGATGCTCAAAGGCATCGATCAGCGCTCACTCGGACAGGTCCGCATCCACAAGATCAGCCTGTTTGAGCCCGAAGAAGATGAGAATATCCTGCTGCATGCCTGGTCCACGTTTTTTATCAGCTTACTGTTCCCCTTTTTGGAAGACCTGCCGCCCTACCAGTTCTTTGACAGCGCCATCCCCACGCAAGAGAAACAGCGCATCATGGGCTTTTATCGTGCCTGCATCCAGCGCCATCTGTATGCCAGCGGCGGGAAACAGTATTTCGTCGCCAAGAACCCGGCCTTCAGCGCCAAAATCGAAACCCTGATGGAGTTCTTCCCCGATGCGCGCATCCTGTACCTGGCGCGCAATCCGCTCGACATGCTGCCATCAACGGTCTCGTGGCTGAGCTACGCCTGGCGCGTTTTCAGCGAACCGGATGAAAAGTACCTGTACCGGGATCAGGTGCTGGCCCTGACAAAATACTGGTACAGTCATCCGCTCAGCGTGCTGGATAAAAACCCATCGCCCCGTAACATGATTCTCAATTATGACGATTTAATCCGCTGGCCGGAGCAGGTCATCCGCGCGTTTTACGAACAATTCGGTTATGCCGAAAGCACCGGCCTGGAGAACATCATACAGGAAGCCATTGACGAAACGCGCACACATCGCAGCGAACACGTCTACAAGTATGAAGAAATGGGTTTCAGCCACGAAGAAATCCTGCGTGAGTTTGCAGAAATCTTCGAACGTTTCAACTTTGACCGGCGCGAACCCGGCCAGGAGATGGATTACAAAAACGCGGTCATGCCGGTCATTGCGGCCGAAATGCCGCTGGCTGGCGACTGACAACAAAAAGCCCGTTTCTCGCACTGAGAAACGGGCTTTTTGTTGTCTCGAAGTTGATTGCTCAGCTGGCGCAAACACCAACTGCGTGGATTCGTCGTTTATTCTGAAGTCTCTTTCTCCGAAATCAGGTATTCATCTGGTATGCGCGGTAGGGGCAGTTTTATCTTGTCATAGCGGTAGGCCAGCAGCAGCAGTCCGACAACGACCATCACCAGCGTGACAACCTGCGTGGTGCTGATCCACGTCGCGCCCACCCGGGGCTGATCGGGGCGGAAGAATTCAATCCAAAAGCGCCCGATTCCGGCCAGCGCCAGCCAGCCAAAGAAGACCGCGCCCGGTTTCATCTTGTCAGCGTAGCGACGGACGACATACAGAATCAAAGCCACAACCAGGAAGTTCCAGATCATTTCGTAGGCAAAGGTGGGATGAAAGCGAGTCGTTTCGAGCGGATATTGCACCAAATCCTGGTAAACACCGATACGGTGCAGCGCATCAATGGAAATGCCCCAGGGCAGCGTCGTCGGCTGTCCGTACAGTTCCTGATTGATGTAATTTGCCGGGCGGGCAATCGCCTGACCCAGCAGCGTCATCGGCGCAAGCGCATCCAAGAACAACCAGATCTCCAATTTGGCCTGGCGCAGGTAAAAGAACATGGCCACCACGCCAAACAGCAAACCGCCATAGAAGTGCAGGCCGCCCTGAGGGATGTTCATAATCTGGACGGGATTTTGCAGGTAATAGGAATTGCCGCCCAACGTGGCATTGACCACATACCACAAGCGCGCGCCGATGATCCCGGCGGGAAGGATCCAGATGAGCGCGTCCCAAATAACTTCGCCTTTTTCACCACGACGGGTTATTTCGCGCTCGCCCAACCAGGTGCCGATCGCCACGCCCAACATCACCAGCACACCATACCAGCGCAGCGAAAATTCAAAAGTACCGATATGAAACGAGAAAATTACGGGGTCAATCATTACTCTCTCCTGATTTCGAAATAAAACTACGCCGACCAGACTTTCCCTGCCGGAACAATGGCTCGCTCAGGGACATCCGCCAGCAGAATCGCGCCGTTGCCAATGCGCGCGCCGGAACCGATCGTGATGCCGATGGTGGTAGTCACGCCCATTCCGACCAGCGCCTTCTGCCCGACATGGACATGCCCGGCCAGCATTGCGCCCGGCGCGATATGTGTATAGGAACCGATTTCGCAATCATGCGAAACAATCGCGCCGGTGTTAATCATGCACTTTGGCTGTAATAACACCGATGAGCCCACATAGGCATTGCCAAAGATCTGCACTCCGTCAAAAATCTGCGCGGAAGGCTCAACCGTGGCACGCGGATGGCGCAAAATGGGAAAGGCAAAGCCCTGCGCGGACAGCAAGTCAAACAGCTGCTCGCGGATGTTCAGGTTGATGATACCACCGACGCCATTGGCGGCCAGGCGAATGCCCTGTTCAAACAACTGCGGCAGGATTTCACGCGTGCCGATGACCGGGATGCCCTGGACCGAAGTTCCTGTCAGCGCGGAGTTATCGTCCACAATTCCGGCGATGCGGAAGGCGCCGATGGCCTGGACCATTTCCATGACGGCTTTGGCGTGTCCGCCAGCGCCGTAGATGATGATTTGGGAGTTGGTTGCGGGCGAAGCGTTCGAAACGGAAGTTCCCGTCAGCTCGCGGATGAAGGCTTCAGTGATGAGCCGATCGGTTGGAAGCGTGGCAAGGTCAAGGCTGAGGAATTCGGCCAATGCGCGGGCTGGCTTGGTGATACGGAGTTCCGCCGGGGCGGAGTCAGACCATGCGGAGTGAGATTCAGCCGGTTTGACGGAAGGCAGGCTGCGGGGAGTCTGTTCCAGCACTTCGTCAGCCGCAGCCGTGATAAAAGCCAGTATTTCGCCAACCGCCAGCGTGTCGCCTTCCTGCGCAATCATCCGAACGAAGCCGCTTTCAGGCGCTTCCACATCCGAGGCGGCTTTGGTGGTTTCGATGGTGAAAAGCAAATCGCCCTGTTTTACCGGCTGTAAATCTGCCGTATGGACAGCAATCAGGCGGGCTTCAGGTTCGTTGGCGTTTAATAGTGGCACAAGAATGGGAGTTGGTGGCATATTTATCCTAATTTTACCGACTTGCTGTTGCAATTTTACCCGTTTTGATTCATAATGATGACATCTTAATTCAGACATAGGAGATAATAAATGGAATTTGGTCGCGCTTTTTCTCATACTCAGCAAGACCCGGATTGGTTGAAAAAGGTCGGGATCGCCGCCGCACTGATGTTGATCCCGGTTGTTGGCTGGATCGCCGTGCTCGGCTGGGGCCTGGAAATTACCCGCCGCGTCATTAATAATGAAACGCAGACTCTGCCCGATTGGTCGAATTTTGCCGATCACCTGGTGCGAGGCCTGAAAGGTTTCGTGGTTTCTCTGGTTTTCAGCCTGCCCGGCGGCCTGATTAATGGCTGCCAGGGCGCCATGAATGCCCTGAATAACAACCCCGAGCTTCTGAAAAACATGGACTCAACGGTTGTGACGGTTCTGAGCACCGGCGTGGGCGCAGTTGCGATTTGCTGCGGTTGCATCGGCTTTCTTCTCAGCATCGCCGCCACTTTCGTGACACCAGCCGCCTTGGGAAACATGATGGCCAATAACGGCGATCTGGGCGCAGCCTTCCGGTTTACGGAAGTGTTCGCCCTGATCCGCGCGGCAGTTGGCCCGTACCTGATGACCCTGCTGGGCAGCCTGGTGGTGGGATTTATTGTCCCGTTCGGCCTGATTGCCTGCTTTATCGGCGTGTTCTTCACAGCCGCCTGGGGCACGACGGTCGTCTCGCACCTGTACGGGCAGGCTTATAATGCCGCCAAGGCCGCGCAGGCCGCAACCGTGGCAATGTAATCTTTTGAACAGCGAGGCCCGGAAGGTTTCAGAAACCTTCCGGGCCTTTTTTATTTCAACAATTCCAAAGCCAGCGCCGTGATCTTCTCCTGCGAAGGCAGGATGGCGTCCTCCAGCGTTTTGGAGTTGGCGATCGGCAAATTCAACGCGGCGGCGCGGCGAATTTTGACGCCGGGCAGCGTTTCAGCCGTTTGGGCGGCCACTTCCGCGCCCCAGCCGAGGGTCAGCGTCCCTTCTTCAACGGTGAGCAGCCGCCGGGAGCGGCGCACAGAGTCAAAGAGCGGGGCAAGCTCGAACGGGCTGAGCTGGCTGAACAACACAATTTCCGAAAAAACCTCGTGCTCGTACAGTAATTCCTGCGCCGCGGCGCGCGCCAGCTCAAAGTTATACCCGTACGTGGCGATCGTGATCTGCGGAGCCGCAATATTCGGAATCCCTAAGGTGAAAGTGGGGTACATCTCGCCCTGTTTCACAATTTCCCAGTCCACCAAATCCTTTTTCTCCAACAAGGGCCGGGTGTAAAGCAATTTATGTTCGACAAACAGGATCGGAGTTTCATCCTGGCGAATGGCGGATTCGAGCAAATCAGCCGGATCGCCCAGCGAGTTGGGCGCAATGACCCGTAGCCCTGGTACCCCTAAAAAGAGCTTTTCCAGCGACTGGGAGTGAGTCGGCCCATAGCCGCGCCGCCCGCCCATCGGCGCGCGGACCACGAGCGGCACGCGCACCTGCTCATTGTACATCCAGCGGAATTTGGCGGCGTGGTTGATGAGCTGATCGGCAATCAACGTGACGAAATCGCCAAACATGATCTCGGCCACCGGGCGCAATCCGCGCAAGGCCATGCCATTGCAGATGCCCACGATAGCCGCTTCAGAAATGGGCGTGGTAAGCACCCGTTCGGGGAATTGAGTCGAAAGGCCGCGCGTCACTTTGAAGGCGCCGCCGTATGGGTCAAGGATGTCCTCGCCGAGCAGATAGGCACGCGGGTCAGTTTCCATGATGTGCTGCAGGGCAAAGTTGAGGCGTTCGAGAACGGTTGTCATTGGTTTTCGGTGTCCAGCGCCGGGAAGGGATCGGCAAAAGCGCGCGTGAAGGCGTCGTCGACGAGCGCGGAAACATCCGCTTCAGCCTTTGCCAGTTCCGAGGAAGAAAGTCGCGGGGCGTGAATTGTGAGCGGGTCAAATTCCGCGCGGATTTTTGCAATCGTCTCACGGTCGCGTGGATCGTCGCCCTTACTGTGAGCGGAGAAGCGGTACGTGTGCAGGATCAAGGCTGCGGGGAGAGAATTTCCGCGCACATGCTGCAGGGCCGCTGCGGCCTGGGGGCGGATGTCCAGCACATCGCTGGAATCCAGTTCCCACGCTTTTATCCCAAAAGCTTCAAAGCGCGCTTTCATTGAACCGGAGACGCCCTTTGCGGTGGGCGTGGTTTGAGCGTAGCGATTGTCTTCGACCACAAACAGGATCGGAATCTGCCACAGCGCGGCGATATTCAGGCTTTCGTACAGCGCGCCTTCGCCCAGGGTGCCGTCGCCGATAAAAACGAGCGCCACGCGGCCGGTTTTTTGGACTTTTTCGGCGTAGGCACTGCCGGTTGCAACGGGGACGATGCCGCCCTGTATGCCATTGGAGTAAAAATTGCGCCAGTGGATATGCTGGCTGCCGCCGCGCCCGCCCACCAGTCCGCTGGCTTTGCCCATCAATTCGGCGGCCAGTTTGTAAGGGTCGCCGCCATAGGCCAGGAAATGTCCGTGACAGCGATGATTGCTCCAGACGACGTCATCGGGGCTGGCGGCGGAGAAAATCGCGGCGGCATCCGCTTCCTGTCCGATGTAGGCGTGCGTGGTGCCGAAGAGTTTCCCGGCGGAGAATTCGGCCAGGGCGCGCTCCTCAAAGCGGCGAATGAGCAGCATGGTGCGATAAAGTGAATAGTTTTCAGACATGGCGGCTGAATTATAGCAGAGTGTCAGGGGCAAATACGCGCGCCACGGAAAGGCAGCATTGATCTATCCGGCGCTCCGTAGACTGCTTGGGCTTTTACCGGTTGCGCTTCTGCACTTTTTAGCATGGTATAATTTCGTCCCGTATGAGTCCAGAAACCACATCTACCCCCAGTACAAAAATTTGCCCGACCTGCGGAACGCGTCTGGCAGAGAACGCCACGCGCTGTCTCGTGTGCGGGACGGAACTCAGCCAGGCCGTGGAAGCCAAAAAACCGGCTTCCGTACAAGCCAACCGCATGCCCGAGATTACACTCAGCCTTCCGGCGGTACTCGGTCTGTTGGCATTGTTCCTGATCGTTGGCGCAGTGCTGGTATTCATTGTGATGCGCCTGACCGGCGGCACCCCAACCAGCACGGTAGATGGCGGTACGCCAACCAACACCCCCACGCTGACGCTCACGACTGTTTTTACCGAAGCAGCCACGTCAACCCCGGCGCCGACGGCCACCACGCAGCCGCCCTTTGATTACACCATTGCCTCCGGCGATACCTGCACCTCGATTGCCGTGACGTTCGGCGTTTCGGTGCAAAGCCTGATCATCCTGAACAACCTGCCGGTGGCCTGCAATACCCTGTCGATTGGCCAGGCGATCAAAGTGCCCTACCCGACACCCACCCCGCTGCCGGAAGCCACCGCCACGCTCGAAGCGGCCCAGGCCACCCTGGCCGCCTGCGAAAAAGTCATCTATACCGTGCAGGAAAATGATACGCTGGCAGCCATCGCGGCGAATTACGCCGTCCCGCCCGAAGCGATTAAATCCTACAACGGATTAAGCACGGATACGGTTTTCCTGGGGATGCCGCTCGTCGTTCCTTTATGTGAACGGGCCGCCACCCCCGGGCCGACGCCCACCGCCACCATCCCGCCACCTTACCCGGCCGCGAACCTGCTTTTACCGGCTGACGGCGCCTCCTTCACGCTGGCGAACGACAACATCACGCTGCAGTGGGCATCCATCGGCACCCTGCGCGATAACGAAGCCTACAACATCGTCATCGAAGACGTGACTGAAGGCCAGGGCCGCCGCCTGATTGACCGTGTCACCGACACAAAATACATCGTGCCGGTCTCCTTCCGCCCGAAAGACAGCACCCCGCACATCTTCCGCTGGTACATTTCAACCGTCCGCCAGACCGGGACGGACGACCAGGGACAACCCATCTGGGACAGCGCGGGAGAAAACTCCAGCCAGCGGGTCTTCTCATGGCAGGGAGTAGCACCAGAAGCAACGCCGAAACCATAACATCAACTCCCCGCTGCGGCGGGGAGTTTTCATCCCGCACCGGGATGACACAGAAAGATAGGAAAAAATGACGACAAACCACCCGACAATTGGTATCAAAAAACGAATCGCGCTCGTCGCGCATGACAATAAAAAGAAAGACCTGCTCGATTGGGCGCGCTTCAATCGCGGCACGCTCTCACATCATCATCTATTTGGCACCGGCACCACCGGCAGCATGCTGGAAAAAGAACTAGATCTGCCCATCACCCAATTCAAAAGCGGCCCAATCGGCGGCGACCAGCAAATCGGCGCAAAAATCGCCGAAGGGGAAATCGACTTTCTCATCTTTTTCTGGGATCCGCTTGAGCCACAGCCCCACGACCCGGATATCAAGGCTTTGCTGCGGCTGGCGGTTTTATACAATATCCCCACCGCATCCAACCGGGCTACAGCCGACTTTATCATCTCA
This sequence comes from uncultured Anaerolineae bacterium, assembly GCA_903838415.1. GTDB lineage: Bacteria > Chloroflexota > Anaerolineae > Anaerolineales > Villigracilaceae > UBA5195. The sequence goes on from CAILYI010000004.1 coordinate 11,797, forward strand.
TCCCCGCTGATGGCCGGGGAGTACGAAAATCCCACTCCCGATTTGGAACGGTACCAGCAATCCCGTCAGCTCATCAAGTAACCGGAAGAATCAGAAAAGCGGCGCAAATTTGCGCCGCTTTTCTTTTTGACTGATCAGGAAGCTGCCTGAGCCGCTTTGACGGCGTCTTCAAGCATCTTGGTGGAAAGCGACTTGGGACGCTCGATCGGCTGTCCCAGCGCGCGCGCCCAAACGTAGTTGGGAGTCACGCCCAGGGCGCGGCCAACGCCGAATAAGACGGTATAGAAATCGAACTCGCGCACACCGTAATAGTACTGGAGCGTGCCGCTGATGGCGTCCACGTTCGGGGCGGGATTCTTGGCCTTGCCCTGTTCCTTGAGCACAGCCGGAACCACGTCAAAGACCAGGTCCGCCAGGCGCAGCAGGTCATCTTGCGGGAAGCGTTCCTTGGCGAATTTCATCTGCGCGGTAAAGCGCGGATCGGGCACGCGCAGAACGGCATGTCCGTAGCCAGGAATGACTTTGCCACTGCTGAGCGTGTCCCAGGCGAATTTGTACAGGTCTTCGCGCGAAGGGACGCCGCCAAACTTCTGATAAACATCCAGCAGCCAGCCCAGGCATTCCTGGTTGGCAAGTCCGTGCAAGGGACCAGCCAGGCCGTTGAGCGAAGCTGAGAACGACAGGTACGGATCTGAAAGCGCCGAACCCACCAGGTGCATGGTGTGGGCCGAGACGTTGCCGGATTCATGGTCGGAGTGCAGGATGAAGTACAGGCGCGCCAGATCGGCATAGCCCTTCTTGTCCGCGACACCCATCATCTTGGCGAAATTTGCGCCGTAATCGAGCTTTGCGCTGTATTTCGGCTTGCGAGCATCGTTGAAATACTTCATCCGGTAGATAAAGGCCGCGATAACGGGCAGCTTCGCCGTCAAATCCATCGAATCTTCCAGCGCCGGTTCCCAGTAGGCATCCTTTTTCATGCCGTCGTGGTATTTTTTGGCAAACGCGGAACCGTTTTGCAGAGCCAGCACGGCCTGCGAAAGCAGCGTCATCGGATGCGTATCTGCCGGCATCGACTTAATCATCTTGTAGACATAGTCCGGCACATCCGCCCGCTTGGCCCATTCAGCTTCCACTTCCAGGGCCTCATCGCGGCTGGGGACTTCGCCAACCATCAAGAGATAATACAAACCGCCCACGTAGGGGATTTTCGCGCCGCGCGGCTTGGGCAGCGCTTTTAACACTTCAGGGATGGACATACCGCGAAAACGGATGCCTTCCGCCGGGTCAACAAAGGAAATATCCGTCACCAGTGACTTGATGTCGCGCATCCCGCCAACCACCTGGCCCACAGTCACTTTATCCACAACCACATCGGCATGTTCTTTGGCAAGCAGTTTGTAGCGTTCGCGCCAGCCAGGAAGTTGAGCCGCAATCTTGTCATGCAAAATCATTTTGTGCTCCTCAGATCGATTCATTTAGGGGCGGATTTCAATCGCCCCGCTAATTATTAAAGTTTTACCAGATTGTTCAACGCGTTGATAGTGTCCTTGACCGAAGCCGCAGACTTGTCAAAAGAGGCCTGCTCGCTAGCATCGAGTTTGTACTCAACAATGCGCTCAATGCCCTTGCGACCCAGCTGCACCGGGACGCCAAAGAACATATCGTTCAGGCCATATTCACCCTGCATGTAAGCCGCGCACGGCACGATCAGGTGCTTATCCTTCAAAATCGCTTCCACCATCTGGGCGATGGCGGCTGAAGGCGCATAGAAAGCCGAGCCGGTCTTGAGCAGGTTGACAATTTCGCCGCCGCCCTTGCGGGTACGGTTCAAAATGGCTTCCAGCTTATCAGCGGGGAGATATTCACACAGCGGAACCCCGGCGATATTGGAGTGGCGCGTCAGCGGCACCATTTCATCGCCATGTCCACCCAACACATAGCAGTCGATATTTTCCACGCTGACGCCGGTTTCCAGCGCCACAAAAGCGCGCATGCGGGCTGAATCGAGCACACCAGCCTGACCAATGACGCGATGCGCCGGGATATTGCCAACCTTCATGGTCAAATAAGCCATGGTATCGAGCGGATTGGTCAAAACCACGTAAATGGCATCCGGCGAATATTTCAGGGTCTCAGTGGTGGCTTTGCCAACGATTTCAGCATTTGCAGTCAGCAGGTCATCCCGACTCATGCCGGGTTTGCGGGGCAAACCGGCAGTAATGACGATGATGTCTGAACCTTTGGTGGCTTCATAATCATTCGCGCCAATGATGTCCACATCCTTCCCAATAATGGGCATCGCTTCCAACATGTCGAGTGCCTTGCCCTGCGGCATACCTTCGAGCACATCAACCAGAACCAGATCTGCAATTTCACGTTCCGCCAGCCAATGGGCGGTGGTGGCGCCAGTCATACCGGCACCGATGATAGATACTTTAGCCATTGCTCCTCCGTATAAGCGTTTGGACTTCCATATGCCCGAAGGATATCCATCTCTTCGGGCATTGGTGGATTTTATATCATCAAAACGGACAATAATAGGGTCTTTTTGTCACAAAACACCCATCAGTTTGTAACGAAAAGAGACCCGCCCCATTGCGCGCGAGAGTCTCTTTTCATCTCAAAATTAAGCACAGCTTTCAGGCATTGACAGATGCTTTTTCAAGAAAATGCGTGGCTTGGATGGCGGCGGCAGCACCCATGCCCGCCGAGGTAATCACCTGCCGAAAGTGAGAATCGGTCACTTCACCGGCCACAAAGACACCGGGGAGATTCGTTTCCATGAGATGATTGGCGTTGATATACCCCAATTCATCCATCTCCAGCTGGCCTCTGAACATTTGCGTGTTCGGCGTGTGCCCGATAAAAATGAACAGACCGTCCGTCTCCAGCGCGGATTCAGCGCCGGTTTGGGTATCCTTGAGTTTGAGGGTGGTCACTTTTTCGGTACCGACCACTTCCGTCACGACAGAATTCCAGACGAATTTAATTTTCGGGTCTGAAAATGCGCGGTTTTGCAGCACCTTTCCGGCGCGCAGGCTGTCGCGGCGATGGATAATGGTCACAGACTCCGCAAAACGGGTCAGGAACAGGCCTTCTTCGAGAGCGCTGTCACCGCCGCCCACCACCACCACCCTCTTCTCTTTGAAAAACCAACCATCGCAGGTGGCGCAGTATGAAACGCCCTTGCCGGTCAGTTCAACTTCTCCGGGAATGTCCAGATGGTTGGGGCGCGCGCCGGTCGCAACAATCAACGTCTCGGCCAAATATTCTCCATTATCCGTGCTGACTTTATAAGGATGACTGGACAGATCGACGCTGTTGGCGGTATCGAACTCAACCTTCGCCCCGAATCTTTCAGCCTGTTTCTGGAACAGCTCACCCAACTCGGAGCCGCCCACCCCATCCGGGAAACCAGGATAATTCTCGATGGTATGAGTCAGCGCAGCCTGGCCGCCCAATTCGGTACCGGTAAGCACGACAGGTTCAAGTTCAGCGCGCGCAGCATACAACGCCGCGGCCAATCCCGCCGGGCCGGAGCCCAGCACCAATACTTTGACCTTTTTTTCGCCACCCGCCTTGGACGGAGTGGATAAGCCACTAAGAGAAAACGACATATTCAGCCTCTTTTCATGAAGATAATTCATTTTATCAGATGCGAAGCTGCCTCGAAAGTTTCATTTTTCAATTCAAGCAAAATGTCGCCCAAGTGGCTGTCAACTTCGGACAGCAAGCCTGAGCTGTCAGATTTTCAATTTCAGCACCACTTTCCGAACAGCTTCCGGGGAATTTATAAGCAGGCCGGGCATGTGTCCATCTTGCGGGAAAAAAATGGCAAAAGACCCGGCGAAGGCATCGACGTGATTGCCGCTGCCGGTCATAGGCTGGAAATCCTTTTCCGGGACGTATTCTCCCAACTGCATGGTGCCCAGATTGGCAAAACCCATCCGCTCCTGCCCACTGACCACATACTGGATATCAATATAATTGCGGTGCGCTTCCCAAACTACCTGTCCTACCGGCCTGGTAGTGTATTCCTGAACCAGGGCGAACAGGTTGGCTCCATCAATGTCAATGCGACCAAGCGGCAGTGCGGTGAGATCATTTTCCAGTAGGAATTTAAAACCGGCCGGGAAGTTTTCTCCCAGTGTTGCATAACGGACATAGTTATCGAGCGTATCAAAAATCATGGTTTTCTCCTTGTTTACATCAAAATGGATTGATTATTTCTGAAATTTCGCCCGCAGCGGCGCCCACAACCCGGCCGCGATTAATTTCACCAGCGTCCAGAGTGGGATTCTGCCGAGCATAGCCAATACCGATGAGTCGGTCACGGCGCCGGGCGCGCAGGTTTGTTCAGGCGTCCAGGCGGAACAGGCCGCGACGCGCAGTGAGCGGATTTTGAACTGCATCTTTTGTCCGTCCGTCAGATTGTCGATGTGCCAGCGAGTCAGCGCGGCAATCGGGATCGTTTGCCAGGCAGGCCCAGCGAGCGGCCGCCAGCCGATCTCGTAGCCAGTCACCGGCCCCTCGCGCGGGGCATCCCAAACCAGGTCCACCGCCCCAGCGGAGGGATTGGCCAGAAAAGCGGAGGGCGGATTCAGCGGCGAATCCGCTGCCAGCGCGGCGCGCTGTTTTTCGTCCAGGATAAAGCCTGCGATGTCCTCCAGTATCACCGCATCCAGCTCGGGCGACGCAGCGTAGATGATGACACCCGGCGGATAGAAATGCGCTGCGGCGGCATCCTGCAATTTCTGGGGCGGTTCATCGCCAACGTAGGGCGCGAGCAGCAGGGAAAATTTTAGCGTCTCGCCATTGAAGGACGGACCATTCGGCTGGAGCGCGCCGCTGAAAGCCTGCATGATGACCGTCCCGCGGCCATTGCCGCCCAGGTGGGAATAATCGAACTGCCCGCCAAAATACGAGCCGAACGGGTTGAGCGAAATACTCTGTACGCCCTGGCGCTCACGCAGGCGCATGGGACAAAAAGCCATTGAAGCCAGCGTCTGCGCGTCCTCGCCCACCAGCAGGCCGCGTTTCCCATCCGAGACCGCCACCCAGCCCGCCGTCACCTGGTGGTTGAAGGCATCGAGATTGCGGTTTTTCGGGTTGATCTGCCCGTAATTCAAATCGTAAAAGGAGGTCAGCCCCATGTAATTGTGCTTCCAGACGCGCAGCGGCCGGTCCGCGGGCGCACTCAGCGCGGGCGTCAGTTGGAAGGGCGCGGTTTCATCCCAGCGCAAATCCATCAAGCGGCGCAATTTTTGCGTCAGGTTGTGGATTACCTGTCGTTTGGGCGTGCAGGCGTAGCGCGCCTCCACGTCCACGAACAGGTGCGGCAGGTCGTCAAAGAGCGTGAAGGTATAAACCAGCTCATTGACAAACTCGCCCGCGGGCGTCTGCATCGGGATGGATGTTTTCAGGCGCACACGCTGTAAACCGTCCCAGCTTTCGCCGGTCAGCGGCACAAACTCGTAACCCGTCGCGCGGAAAGTGCGTTTGTCATAGGTTACGAACGGATCGAGAAACCCCGCTTGGCCGACAATTTCTCCATCGCAGGTGAAAGATTCGAGGCCGTGAGTCTCCGAAAAGGCCGCCTCCAGCCATGTGTTTTTCAGGTTTTTGACAAAGGGAGCAGGCGAGGCGTCCGAGGGCTGAATACTGACCCTGAACCGGTCAGCCTGCTCAAAGTCCGCGACAAAACGGGCACGGGCGCTGATTCGGCCATCCGGCAGCGTTTCCGCATCTGTAAGTGAAACCGGCCTCCGTCCGCCTGATTCGGTTTTCGCCAAAAGCGCAGTCACCCCGGCTGGCAGGACAACCGGCAAGCTGAGCGGGGTGCGCACCGGCGCGGGGACGCCATCCCGGGCGGACGGCGTCTGGTAGAGTTCAAAATCGTACAGAGTGGTCGCAGGCTGACGGAGCGCGCGGGCCGCCTGTTTCTCGGCATTTTCGGCCAGATGACGAGCCTGTCCCAAAATGGCAAAGGCCTTGTTCTGGCGCTCCTCGTTGATGATCGGCGTGGACATGCCAAAGTGCGTGGTCGTCAACCCGATCAGGCGTTGAAAAAACGACGAGTCCATCCCATCCCACAGCGCCGAGTCCAGATTCAGCCCGGCGCGATGGGCCAGCGTTTCAGCGCGATACGAAGCCAGGCGCGACTGTTCGAGCAGCGTCCAGGCGCGCAAACTGGCAGATTTTTCAGCCCACGAGTAATTGCCGTCGAAGCCGCCATCCGCCAGATCCTGGCGAACCAGCACCTCGCCGCGCGGCGGGTGACTGGCGGCATATTCAGAGGGCAGGGTGAAGTCGGCCCAGGGATATTTATTAACAACGTGAATAAACTCGTCCAGCCCGCCCATATTGGGAATCCATTTGACAGTCGGCAGCCAGGTTTCGAGATCGGCGTCCTCGTTGATGTGGATCAGCACATCCGACTGGATTTCGCCGCGCAATTGTTTCTGGTGCAGGTTGAGCATCAACGCTTCGAGCGAAACCTGCTCGATCAAATCCCCGGCAGCGATGCAGGGCAAAAGAATCAGCGGCGGCTGATCCTCGCGCGAGCGGAACCAGAGCGGATTGTAACGCTGTTCGTCATCCAGGCGGGGAATAAAATTGCTGATGGTATTGAACGGCACCCCGGCGTAATACAGGATGACGCCATCGACGCCACATTCCTTGAGAATGGCCTCCTGCCCGACCGTGAACATCGTCTCTTGCGGGCGGTAGAACGGCGCAACCTTGCCGAATAACTGCTTCAGCCCACTGCCCCATTCGTTTTCGATGGCCCAGGCCACAGAAGCGCGGAATTCGTCCGCGGTGGCGGCGTGATTGGCGCCATTGTTGAACGGACCCAGCACAATTTCATCCAGCCCGGCCTCCACGCGGCGGCGCATCCCAGTCAGAATATCCGGTGCATGTTTGGGCAGGATTTCCTGAAATGTCCAATAGACCTCGGTATCCCAATAGCCGCGCGCTTTCAGCCCGGCGGCGTTGGCATGATCGAGCATCTTGATGATTTCGCGGATGACGCGGATGTCGGTGCCAAAACCGGCCTCATCGGGCGTGTCGCCGCGCCAGGAATGGTAGAAGTTGATGTGAAAGCCAAGCGTGACGTAGACTTTGAAGTTCATGGCTGCTCCCAAACACAAGATTCTGGTGGTTCGCCGGTACGTTTTCGTCAAAAACTCCCCGACTTTTTTTCAAAAGTCAGATTAAAATATTATAGTCTACCCCCGCAATTCGCAGGATAGAAACAAACATCCATTGGACCATTTTTTCGCACAGGTTGATTACCTGCGCGCCGGAATGGGTTATCACCCAGGAGGCAATCATGGAAGCAAGGTCCGAAAAACTGACATTCTGGCAAAAACTTGGTTACGGCATGGGCGATTTTTACGGCGGAGGCGCGGGGACGCTGATCAGCTTCTTCTACCTCGTCTTTCTGACCGACGTGATTCGCATCAGCCCGGGTCTGGCGGGCACGGTCATCCTGATCAGCAAAATCTACGACTCGGTCACGGATCCGTTTGAGGGCGTCATCTCAGACCGTACCCGCACCAAACTCGGGCGGCGGCGTCCCTACCTCCTGGCGGGCATTCCGTTGGTTTTTCTCTCCTTCTTTGCCATGTTCTACCCGGTCTCATTTGAAAGCGAAACCACCCGCTTTATCTTTGTCATCGCCACTTATCTTTTTTACTCCACCATCGTCAGCATCGTTCTGCTCAATTACAGCGCCCTGCAGGCTGAGTTGACTCTCGATTACAACGAACGCACTTCGCTCGCCACCTTTCGCATCTTCTTTTCGACGGTTTCCTCGATCCTGTGCGCCTTGCTGCCGCTTGAAATCGTCAAAGCTTTCCCCGATGTGCGCACCGGCTGGATCGTAACCGGGGTTGCCTTTGGGCTGTTGTTTGCCTTGCCATTCATCGGAACGGTTGCGATCACGCGCGAACGCCCGGAATTTCAGAAAGCCCCCCGCCCTTTTCAATGGAAACAGGTTTTCATCGAACCCTTCCAGTTGCGGACCTTTGTTTATGTGCTGATCATGTATGTGACCGCCTTCACGGCCTTCGATGCCACCCAATCGATCGTGGTGTATTACATCAAGAGTTATCTCGGGCGCGGCAGTGAAGTCAGTTTCGTGCTCGGCGCGCTGCTGATCGCGCAGGTTATTTCGCTGCCATTCTTTCAATGGTTGAGCAAGCGCACTTCCAAGTCGCAAACCTACATGGCGGGCGCCGCATTGTTCGTGGTGGTCATGTTTTTCTCGTTCCTGTTCACGCCCAGCTCGCCCGCGGCAGCGCTGTATATCTTCGCGATTTTGGTGGGGATTGGTTCCGGTGGCGTGGTGATCATGGTTTACGCCATCTTCCCGGATATTCCGGATGTGGATGAGCTGCGCTCAGGCGAACGGCGCGAAGGGATTTATTCTTCGCTGACAACTTTTACCCGCAAACTTTCATCAGCCCTGGCCGTCTTCGCCGTTGCCCAGGTATTGCAATTCGCCGGATACATCCCACCCGTCGAACAGGCTGGGAAATTGATCGAAGCGACGCAAACCCCCGCCTTTATCAATGCCCTGCGCCTGTTCTTTGTCCTGATCCCGGTCGGCTTCATCTCTTTCGGCATCTTCTTTGCCGGGCGCTTCCCCCTGACCAAATCCATCTACAACCGCCTCGAAGTAATCCTGGTCGCCATGCGTTCCAACGCGCAGGTGGATGAGACCGAAAAGCAGGATTTAATCCGGAAATTGATCGATTAGTCCTTCAACCGGCTCAATATCAAAAAGTGCCTGGCTTATTGCCGGGCACTTTTTGATCTGTGAGAACGAGTTTTTTACTGGATTTTCCCGGCATCAGTGTGTTTTTTGACGCCTGACAAGTTCTGAGCGCTGGAGTTTGACTCAGCTTGATTAGCTGGCGTCCTCTGACTTAAAAGTCACTTTCCACATAAACAGGCTCTGAAATTACCTGAGAGCGCGAATAGTTGATAAGTTGAAACACGAGCACATCGTTAATGACGGTGTCCTTCGCCACAATCAACAGGCCATGTTTATCGTTCACATCACGGGTGAGAACCATTCCCAGCTTGATACCTTCAACAAAAATGGCCTTCTCACCTTTCATGGAACCGGAGACTGTATAAGTTGACTTGCTTTCATTATGTAAAATCTTAAGGTTAAAGGTGGCCATAATCATTGGGTCATAATCAGCCTCATGCTGCAACATGATCTGATAGGCCTCCAATGGTTTATATGATTTTTCAATCAGGCGTTCAAAATCAATGATTACTTTTAGAATGCGCGCCATGATCGGGATCTGATTGCCAACTGGAAGATCAATGGCGGTCTGGTTACTATAAACACAATTTTGATAACCCACCGCTTCGGCAATATTCTCAAGACGAGGGATATTCTTAATCAGTAGTTTTCCCATGCGCGGGATAGACCGGATCAGCTTGATTTCAGATTCTTCCAGCACGGCGCTTCTTTGCCACTTATCAAGGATATTGCGCGGAATGGTCACTGCCCCAATCTGGCTGAGCAATGCAGATAATTCTATCTCCCAGGCCTGGTCTTTTAGATCCAGCGCAACCGCAAGATCGCCCGCAAGGTTGCGTAAACGTCCGGCCTGCGCAAATATGCCGGGGCTGAGCACCGCCAGAATATCAATCATCACTTTAATGCTGCCGCTGAGCGTTTTAATCAATAATTCGCGTTCGGCGTTGATTAATTCGTTTTGGCGCAACCCGTCCTTGATGGCAGTGATAAAAACTTCTGATGAACATGGCTTGATCAGAAAGCGGAAGATATTGCCTCGATTGACCGCGTCAATGGTCATTTCAAGGTCGGCGGCCCCTGTCAACAAGATACGGGTAATGTTGGGGTAACTTTTGCCCACCTGCGCCAATAGTTCGATGCCATTCATCCCCGGCATGTGATAATCAGAAACGATGAGAGCCAGACCGGGAGAATTTTTGATGATATCCAACGCTTCCTGCCCGCTCTTGGCAGTCTTAATATCATCAAATTCCTCTTCACTGAGCGAGCGTGAAAGGGAATAAAGAACTTTTACTTCATCATCAACCAGCAGAATGGATTTCGCACTCATCATCAGCTCTGTAGTGGACCCATAAAACTGGACACCCCGCTTAGGGGTAGAATTAGTAACCAGAATCGAGGTCCGCTATGGCAACGAGACGGAAATTTACAGCTGAGAACAAAGCAAAGTACGTGCTGGAATTA
>CAILYI010000005.1 GCA_903838415.1 uncultured Anaerolineae bacterium
AGGTCGGATTGTGTCTGGATACCAAGAGGAGGTCATTTCGGATGGCAAAACATTTTCTTAAGTTGTGGCTGATGCTCCTGGCAAGTCAGTTCGGCTAATTTTTTGCCTGAAATTTGCTCAGAATTTCGTGCAAATTGAATTCTTAAACACGTTCTAAGGAGGTTATTTTATGGTGCAAAAACAGGATTATAGATCTAAAGTATATGACACGTATGGGTCAGTATCTGGGCTCAATTCATATTTATCGAGCAAATATTCCAACCTTTCTCAAAATATTGCGCCTCATTTGCGAAATTATGCTAGAAAGGGCAACCTATTGGATATCGGCTCTGGCCAGGGCGAGCTTTTATTCTTGTGTCGTGAATTGGGGCTGGAATCTGAAGGCGTTGATATTAGCCCCGAACTTGTGAAAAGCTGTGCGGAACGTGGCCTAAAAGTAACCTTGACATCAGACTTGTTTGCATACTTGAAGAATGTCCCCCGCAATGACAAGATGATCGTCACACTGATTGATGTGCTTGAACATTTCACAAAGGCTGAGGCAATAGAGCTCCTTGACATCATTCATGCCTATGTTCTACATCCAAATGGCAAAGTAATTATTCAAGTGCCCAACATGCAGAACCCGTTTGCTGCCCTAAATTTTTTTCATGATTTGACACACGAGTGGGCTTATACTGAGCATAGCATTTCCCAATTGCTTGGAATCGCGGGATTTAAGGACATTAAGGTTCTACCTTCAGATTATCCAATGGTGGGAATGTATGTTGTTCGGCATTGGTTACGAATGTTGTATTATTCATATTTGCGAGCGATATTGCTTATTGATACCCCCAACCGATCAAGCATTATAACCCCCAATCTAATTGCAGTGGCAAGCGCTTAAGTTATGCGTATCGGTATTGACAATATATCTACGGGTGAGGCTACGGGCCTTCAAGGCCCTGGCGGAATGCGGATGTACTTGCAATCACTCCTGTCCTGGTTCTCAAAACTTGCCCAGCAAAATGAGTACATCCTGTTTACACCAGATTGGGCGGATTCATTGCAGGACGAGTATCCTCCCAATCTGAAGGTCGTTAAATTATTCGGCGTCCCCAAGAATCGTACAGCGCGGATCTTTTATCAGCAAACTGCATTGCCCCTTGCGCTTGCTTATCATCGCCTGGATGTCTATTTTGCAACAGCTACGGTTGCGCCGCTTTTAGCGCCTATGCCTGTCGTTTTGGCAGTACAATTCATTCAGTTCTATGAATCGCCTGAGGCGTATGGCTTTTTTCGAACAAATTATCTGAAGTTGATTCTGCCTTTGTCACTGGAAAAAGCGCGGCAAGTCATCATTTTTACCGAATCTTCCAAGCGCGATCTCGTTCGTTGGACCGGTATTTCAGCAACCCGCGTGAATGTTGTGCCGCACGGCTTGGCGCAAGATATCGAATGCATCCCCGACCTTCAAGGTAATAAGTCAGCACTTGTTAAAAATTTGAGTTTGACAAATGGGCGCCCTTACATACTCTATGTGTCTGCAACCTATGGTTATAAAAACCATAAGCGCCTAATTCAAGCTTTTGGCCACATGAAAAAACGCTGGAATTTTCCTCAAGTTTTGTTATTGGTGGGCAGCGAGGTCACGGTAACCTACGCTGAACTCAGGGAAGTGGCCGAGTCAGTTGGTGTGGCAGATGATGTCATTTTTGCAGGTCGGCTTGATCCTCACGAAAAAGTCACTGAGACTTATGTAAATGCAGATTTGGCTGTAATCCCGACCCTGTATGAGACATTTGGATTCCCCGCACTGGAAGCGATGGCTTGCGGTTGCCCGGTTGTCACATCTAATTGTGGCAGTATGGCAGAGTTGGCCGGTGACGCCGCCATCCTTGTCGATCCTTATGACCCGGAATCAATTTCGAATGGCATGGCGCAAATGTTACACGATTCTGAATTGCGTTATTCATTAATAGAGCGAGGTCGTAAGCACGCACTTTCCTACACGTGGAAACGCAGTGCCGAGCAGACACTTCAAATTCTTGAACAAGTTGCTCAAAGATAACTACGAATTTCTTAATGTTCAACTGCAACTTTGTATAGAGCTACGGGATTTTTAACGAGCCTTTCACACCAAGAGATATTGGGCACGGGTTGGGGACATGTGGCATTCTTGTGATTAGGGTGTTCTTAAAGTCAAGGTGTGGGTAGAAAAAGAAGACCTTCTTCGGTTATGCTTTGTGTACTGGCACAAACAAAACCAAAGGAGGTAGAAATGGAGTCTATCTCAGGAGCAGGGATTCTTTTTGACGTTCATAGTTTGTATGCACGCTTACAGACTTTGAGCGATAAGCGGAAGCGGAGAGGTGTACGCTATTCACTGGAATTGGTTCTGATGATTATCTTGCTGGCGAAAACCTGTGGGGAGAGCCACCCCAGTGGGCTCGCAGAATGGGCCAAGCATCGGAGTGCGCAATTGGTGGATTGGTTCAAATTGAAGCGCCAAAAGATGCCCCACCACATGATCTATCGGCGGATTCTGGCAGAGATCGTGAACGTGGAAGAATTGGAACGCATGAGCAGCGCTTACTTGAGTGGAATGAGCAAATTTGGCAAGCAAGTTCTGGTGGCGATCGATGGCAAAGTGTTGCGTGGGACGTTGGATGACAAACAGCATGGAACCTATCTGTTGGCAGCCTATCTGCCTCGGGAAGGGATCGTGTTGATGGAATTGGCCATTGAAGGCAAAGGCAGCGAGATTCCGGCTGCTCCGCTCATCCTGAAAAGCCTTGATTTGCGGGAAAAAGTGGTCATGGGTGATGCGCTGCATACGCAAAGAGCGGTCTCGATCCAAATTGTGGAGGCAGGAGGCGAGTATCTCTGGTTTGCAAAAGGCAATCAGCCCGAGTTGGAAGAAAACATCCGGCTCTGGTTTGAACCAGAGGTCCAACCGCTCCCGGGAATGAATTTCCCGCCCAAAGATTTTGAGACCGCTCGGCAAACCAACAAGGGGCACAGCCGTTTAGAAACTCGCACGCTCACGGTCAGCAGCCAACTCAAGGATTTCTTGGATTGGCCTCACCTCGAGCAGGTCTTCAAACTGGAGCGCCGTTTTGTTTCCCACAAGACCGGTGAAGTCCATGAGCAAATTGTCTATGGATTGACCAGCCTCAGCCGCGAGGAAATCACTCCTCAAAAACTGCTCGAGATGACTCGCTCTTACTGGGGCATCGAGAATGGTCTGCATTACCGCCGGGATGTGACGCTGAGAGAAGACTATACGCGTTTGACCAAAGGCAGAGCAGGGCAGGCAATGGCCTGTCTCAATAATCTGATATTGGGAACCTTGCTCTCAAAGAAAAAATACCGCACCATCCCCACCGCAAGACGTTACTTCAGCGCTCACCCGGCCGAGGCTCTGGATCTTTTTCTACGACTTTGCGAACATCCTATTCTTGTGATAATGCGCCTGCCAATAACGACTATCGGAGATAATATAAGATGACTGCTCAACGAAAATTGACAATGGAAGATATTCTTCCAGCTTGTGGGCATTATGTGGGAACTGATGAGTTATTCTTACAAGGATATAATCTTTTGGTAGACGAGAATGACCAGGGCAAAAAGGTGCTCGAGGTTTGCTGTGGCGCAGGCGATTTGAGTGGTACGTTGGCTCAGGTCACCCAACTAGAAATACTCGCAATTGATCGATTAGAACAAAATATTCAGACAGCAAAACAAAAATACAATCACCTTACTAACCTAGAATTTCTATGCGAAGACGCAACCAACTTGCAAAAGTTTGAATCAGACCGTTTCGACGTGATTTTCGGCCAGGCAACCTTGCATCATTTGGCTCATAGTACAGAATCCTTATCCAAAGAGTACTGCCGCCTGTTGAAAGCTGGAGGCAAACTTGTTTTCATTTTTGAACCCTTAGGGCACAACCCGCTCATAGCTGCGATACGAGCGGTTCGGGTTGCATACGCCGAAATGCCTGATGAGTCAAATCTATTCGAAAGCACATTACGGGATATTGCGGTTAACTTTGGTCGTTATGAAATTTACTATTTCAGTCTTTTCGCTTATTTTTGTAAAAGTCTACCCAGAAGCTCCAATCTTGGGATGTGGCTTTACGAAAAACTGAATGCGCTCGATCAGAAATTATTTGTGCAATACCCGCGTCTGCGCAAGTTCGCGGCAAACGTTAACGTTTGTTACTGGAAATAGAAATGCGTATTCTGTTCCTTAACCATAATGTCGCCTGGAGTGGAGGCACCTTTTATCGCGCTTTACATGTTGGGCGATATTTGGTGAAGCGAGGTCATTCCGTTACACTCCTGGCAATTTCTGACCATCATCGTTGGGGATTTCAGTGTGAAGTGTTCGATGGGGTTGAGATTATCCATACGCCTGATCTGTTATGGGGAAAAGGCAGAACTGGTTGGGATCCATGGGATACGGTCTGGCGCTTGTGGTTTTTGCGGGATAAGCATTATGACATCATCCATGCTTTCGATTCCCGGCCAGCTGTAATTCTGCCCGCGTTGTTAAGTCGAAAGATGAACGGCGGTAAGTTGATTTTGGATTGGGCGGATTGGTGGAGCCGGGGGGGGACGCAGTTGGAACGTCCCGGGCAGTTGGTGCATCTGGTTGATCCAATTGAAACCTTTTTTGAAGAAGCGTTTCGCACCTGGTCGGACGGCACGACGGTCATTTCGCAGGTGCTGTTTCAACGCGCGCTGGCTTTGGGTGTCAGGCCAGAAACCGCGCGAATTTTGAAGCAAGGTTGTGATAATGAATCTGTTCCCGTAGGTGACCGGGGAGAAGCCAGAAGGCGGTTGGCTCTATCGGAAAACCAAGCGGTGGCTGTTTGTGTTGGGGTGTTGATGCCGGCTGATGCTGCCTTGTTTTTTGCTGCCATGAGAGTCCTTTTTCAAAAAAGCCCAACTTGTCATGTCTTTATGATAGGAAATCATGGATCCCAAATCCCAGACGATTTAAGGCAATCCGGGCAATTAACCGAAACCGGTTTTGTTCCAGATGAAACCTTGCAGGATTATGTATTGGCCTGTGACCTTGCAATCATTCCGATGGCAGATACCCTCGCAAGTCGCGCCCGCTGGCCTTCGAGAGCCAATCCATTACTGGCAGCCGGGCGAGCCATTGTGATCAATCGTGTCGGTGATTTGCCCCATTTATTGGAACAGGAGCTGGCCGCCTTGGTGGTTGGGCAGGAACCGGCTGAATTAGCGAATGGTTGTTTGCGTTTGTTCCAGGATTTATCCCTGCGGGCACAAATTGAAAGTTCCGCCCGTCGTGTGGCGCGCGAAGTGCTGGCATGGCCTATTATCATCAGCGAACTTGAAGAGCTTTATTTTCAAGTGATCGCAGCGTAAATTCGATAATTCCCTGGCGCTTCCTTGGGCAGGCTGACGCTGGTTACAGGTTCACCCATACTTTCGCTGCATAGGCTGTGATGTGCAGCACTATGGGCGTTAGAAGGAGAAATATCCGTCATGTTAAATTCGCTCAAGGACATTTTTATTAAAAACACTAAAGTGGCCCTGGGGCTTGCGCTGTTGGCCGGGTGCATCGCTGTATTACTTAAGGATCAAGGGTTATTTTGGGTGCCATTTGCGCTAGTGGGCGGGGTGGCCTGGCTGGGTGTTTTGATACCCCATTGGAAATGGGCGCTCTATGGGCTGCTGTTGTACCTGCCCTTCGTGGGTGTACCCGTGGTGCTTTTCTATCCATCGCCGGTGCCAATTCTTTTAAAGGATTTTTTATTTGTCATTCCCGCCTATCTTGGTTTTTTTCTGGAAAACAGATACAGGAAAACCCTGGCTTTTTCCGCTTTTCCGAAAACGGTAGTCTGGTCACTGCTGGCGCTGGCGGCGTTGGTCTTCCTGCACCTGTTCAACCCTGCCTCCGCCGGTTGGTTGGTGGGGTTGGTGGGTCTTAAGGTCTGGTTGTTTTATATCCCGCTCTATTTTCTGGCATATTATCTGATTGATTCAAAAGAACAATTATTTCGACTGTTCCAATGGATGCTGGTGATTGCGCTTGTGCCCACGGCAATCGGGAGCGCGGAAGCGATTTTGCTCGCCCTTGGAAGGACAGAATTAGTTTACCCAATTTATGGCGCCGCTGCGCAGAGCATGTTCCATGACTTTCGCATTAATATTCTTGCCGGTGTAGAATTACGACGTGTTCCCAGCACCTTCACGCTCGTGTTTCAGTATTTTAACTATTGCCTTGCCATGGCGGCGATTGCTTATGCCATGTGGCGCGTCAGATTTTCCCAAAAACCTCGCCGGGGCTATTGGGAACTCTTTGTTTTGAGCTTCGTGGTCTTGGCCGGGATGCTGAGCGGCGCCAGGGCGGCCTTTATTTTCATCCCCTTATATTTTGTTTTGGCGCAAATCTGGGACCGCGGCGTATTGCGCTTGCTGATGTTGGGCCTGGCCTTATTAGTCAGCCTTGGGCTGGCAATGATGATCCTGGGTGGGAATTTGTATGCCACCTACCAGGAGATGATCAAGCTCACATTTGGCTACTATTATGTCCAACTGAATGAATTTACGCGCGCCTTGCAGCTGACTTATCTCGGCCTGGGCACCGGCATGAACACGGGCGCGGCGCGCTACGTGGCAGACCTGGCGCGTATTTATGGCATCGAAAACTATTACGCCAAGGCAGTGGTCGAATTTGGCATTCCCGGGTTGATCGTGCTGGTCTCGCTCTTCCTGGCGATCTTGGGCAGCGGCTGGAAAAATCATAACCGTTTGCGCGATGTGGAATTGCGCGCCATTTCATCGGGTATTCTGGCCTATCTGGCGCTGACCATGATTTACCAGTGGAAAGGCTGGTTTTTGGATCTCGATCCGGTCAATGTGTACTTCTGGTTTTTTGCCGGGCTGTTGGCGCGCCTGCCTCATTTGGAAGAAACGAGCGCAGCTGCACCAGGCGAACCGGCCATTCAGCCTGTCCAGTAAAAATAGTTCAGCGATGACGGACAATGGTTGTAATGATGTGGCAAGACCCGGGAACAAGCAAGAAGGCGCATGCTAAAACATTTATCTGTAACTTTTGGGAATACGCTGCTGATTCAACTTGTCAATATTTTGGGCGCCATCCTGGCCGCCCGTTTGCTGGGCCCGGAAGGGAAAGGGGAATTGACCGCGGTGTTTGTCTGGCCCAGGGCGCTGGCAACCATCGGTAGCCTGGGGTTTGCCGAAGCGATCATCTATTTCTCAGGCAAGGATAAGAGCGCGATTCCTGGTATTTTTACAAACGGGTTGATCATGGCTGCGCTCCAATCGATTGTTTTGATGGGGGTCGGTTATTGGGCCATGCCGCATTTACTGGAGAATCATGGCCGTATCGTAGTGCAGATGGGTTTGGTGTACCTGGCGTTTTTCCCACTCTATTTATTTTCGATCTATGGGCAGGCGCTCTTGCAGGGGCAGATGAAGCTGGTGGCGTTCAATATCTCGCGCTTTATGGTGTATGGCTCGTATGTGGCCGGGATGTTGCTGCTGTGGGGCCTGGGCCGACTGAGCGTGCAAAGCCTGACCTGGATGTCAGTTGCCTCAAACCTGATCATGATGCTCGTCACCGGGATCAGTATTTGGAGATTGGGGTGGATCCAGTGGGCGCCCAACGCGCAGCTGTTGAAAGAGATGCTCACTTTTGGTTTGAAATCACACGGCAGTACGGTGACTTCCCTGATGAACGGCAGCATGGATCAACTGCTGATCTCAATTTTTTTGCCCGCCGTCCTGCTGGGGCTTTATTCGGTGGCTGTCTCGGTGGGTTCTCTTCTGATACTGGTTGCTTCATCGGTCAGCATGGTTGCCTTTCCGGCCATCGTGAATGTGGTGGATGAGCACAGGCGACAGGCCGTCATGGCTCGCTTTCTGCGGATCAATGTGATTCTTTCCGGTCTGGCTGGCTTCGCTCTGCTCGGGTTAACGGATTGGATGATTCGCTTCTTCTTTGGGGAAGCATTTGCTGGAGCGATAGGACCGGCCCGGATTTTAATCATCGCCTCGTTTTTTCTGGGCTACAATATGGTCTCGGCCAGTGGTTTGAAGGCCTCCAATCGACCGTTGATCCCAACGTATGCCGAGTTGGTGGGGCTTGGCATCACCATCCTTGGTCTCTGGTTATTGTTGCCGAAATATCAAATTTGGGGGGCGGCCACGGTTTCCTTGATTGCGTATGGCATCACGTTCTGTTATTTCATCTGGTTCAATTGGCGCAGGCTGGGGGTGTCCATCGGAGCATCCCTCTGGCCACAGCCCGGTGACCCGGAGTTGCTGATCAGCGCAATTCGCCAATGGAAACAAAAAATCAACGCTGTATCATCTGAAGAATAAACTTTAATCGTCTTAACCGCTTGCTCAAAGATACCTCGCTGAAAACCGAGGTTTTTTGTTACCTTGTGCCTTGTGATATTGTCCAGACACCATAAAGTGGCATTTGTGTTTGGGGAAATTCATTGTTTGGGGCAGTCAGAAACACCATATTTTCTTGAGATTGTTGTACAATTGCGCGGCGCATTGGGCCTCCCTGGTTTCAGGGTTGATTTGTAAGCTGACCCCGCCAGATTTCCAATGCTTATTTGATTTGATAAATTTTAGATTGAGTGCAGAAAGATACATTGATGGGCAATATCATTTCAAGGTCCCTGGTCACGTTGGCG
>CAILYI010000006.1 GCA_903838415.1 uncultured Anaerolineae bacterium
CCCCTGCAGTTCGGGGGGCCAAGGTGCCACACTTGCACCTGCGCTGCAAGTGCAGGTGAGAAAAACCGCAAGGTCGCCAAGTTTTTAATAAGAACTGCCCGTTTTGGCGCACTTCAGGCGCAGCGGAGTTCATGCTTATAAAACCTTTTTGCCACGAATAGCGCGAATATTCTCGAATTTTTCGTGTCCATTCGCGTTATTCGTGGCTGATCTTTCTTTGGTACCGTTTGCGAGGCAGTTTTATCGCCAAGAAGCCAAGAAAAAACGCAAGAGCGCCAAGTTTTTTGGGAAAACCGTCTGGTTTGCAGCACATCAGGCGCAGCAGGGGTCATGCTCAAGGTTTTTCTTTAAAACCTTGGCGCCTTGTGCCCCCCGAACTGCAGGGGGGGGGCGATGAAAAGCTATCGGCTAGCAGCAGAATTGCTCCTACGGCTTTCCCATCAATTTATAGCCTAACCCGCGCATGGTCAGCAGTAATTGCGGGGCGTTGGGGTCGATCTCAATCTTGGTACGCAGGCGGCGCACCAGGTTTTCAATTTGATAATCAAAAATACCGCTCTGATATTCCGCCCACACCACGCGCCCAATCTCATCCTTCGAGCAGACTTTTCCGCGATTTTGGTGCAAATAGACCAACAGCGCGAATTCCTTGGGAGAAAGCGTCACCAACTGGCGGTTAATGCGGATTTCCCCGGCGGAGGGATTGACCTCCAGTTCGGGGAAGGGAGTTTCGCGGGTGGTGGTTTCGGGATCGTGGAACAGGAAAAGGACTTCGCCGATGCCAACCTGGTCGCCGTCACGCAGCATGGTCTTGCCCAGCAGGCGCTCGCCGTTTACAAAGGTCCCGTTTGTGCTGGCTTGATCCTCGATAAAGGTTTTCAACCCGGCGCGGATTAAGTGCGCGTGCTCACGGGAAGCGCGCTTGCTGACAACGACAATCTCATTCTCCA
This sequence comes from uncultured Anaerolineae bacterium, assembly GCA_903838415.1. Taxonomy (GTDB): domain Bacteria; phylum Chloroflexota; class Anaerolineae; order Anaerolineales; family Villigracilaceae; genus UBA5195. Next base: position 951 of record CAILYI010000006.1, read on the forward strand.
CATCCCGGCCAATGTGCGTCAGCGCCTGCTCCAACGGATGTTCCTGCCCGGCCGGGTCAGTGAGATAGGGATAGGTTTCAATCAACATGCGGCAGCGCTCCTGTGGAAAAATTCTGTAAATAGTATAGCATGACGGCCAGCAAAGATAACTGCCTGACGAAGCTTCGTCTCAAGCAGGTAAATTTCGAACCACAGATCAACACATGATTCCCAATCCTTTTGATCTGTGCCATACCTTTATCATTTCCACAAACTCCGAATCTGTGGTTAAATTCATCCATTATGGATAGCAAGACTTTACATGTGCTCGAATACCACAAAATCCTCGAACGCCTGGCCGCCAACTGTGATTTTTCCGCTTCGGCGGCGCTGGCGCGTTCTCTCGAACCGACCACCTCCTACGATACCGCCCTGCTCCGCCAGCAGGAAACCAGCGAAGCGCGCAAACTGATCTCTGTTCAAGATGTGAGCATCGGTGGGGCGCATGATGTGCGCGACAAAGTGCAACTGGCGCGGCGCGGCGGCGTGCTCGAAGCGGTCGATCTGCTCGATATTAAATATACGCTGATCTCCTGCCGCGAACTCAAACGCTCGCTGCTCGGCAAGGCCGGGGCGCCGGAGGGCGCAGAACTGCAAGCCCGGTTGCCACTGCCCAGGCAGAATCAGCTCAAGAAACAGGCGCAGCAGCTGCGCGAAGGGTCTGTGCCCCGCGTGGATCATCCCTATCCGCGCCTGGCGGAAATGGCCCTGTCGCTGCCCGTGCCGCCCGGCGTGGTGGACGCCATCTCGCGCACCATTTCGGACAAGGGCGAGGTGCTCGATTCGGCCTCTCCCAAGCTGGGCGCCATCCGCGCCGAAATCCGCGTGGCGCGCGAGCGGCTGATGAGCCGCCTGCAAAAATACCTGGGCGACGGCAAAACCGCCCAGATGCTGCAGGATACCATCATCACCCAGCGTGAGGGGCGCTACGTCATCCCGCTGCGCGCCGAATTCAAAGGGCAGATCAAATCGATCGTGCACGACCAGTCTTCCAGCGGCGCGACGCTGTTTGTCGAGCCGATTGCCGTGGTCGAACTGAACAACAAGATGCGCGAAGTGGAACTGGCCGAACGCGACGAAGTCCGCCGTGTGCTGGCGGATGTCTCGGCGCAGGTCGGCCTGCAGGGCAGCGACATTATCAACGGCGTCGAAGCGCTGGCCGCCATCGACCTGGCGTTTGCCAAGGCCAAGTATGCCGAAGAAATCCACGCTTGCGAGCCGATTCTGCATGCGTTGAAAGACCATAAACCCCAAATTGCAGAAGATGGCGCTGTCGTTCAGCGTTCGTCTTCGGTTGTCCGGCTCTTCAAATCCCGCCACCCGCTGATCGATCCGGCGACCGTCGTCGCCAACGATATTGACCTGGCGCCCGGCACCCGCGCCGTCGTCATCACCGGGCCGAATACCGGCGGCAAAACCGTCTCGCTCAAAACGGTCGGCCTGCTGGTGCTGATGGCGCAGAGCGGGCTGCACATCCCGGCCCAAAGCGGCTCGGAACTGTCCATGTTCCAGGATGTCTTTGCCGATATCGGCGACGAGCAGTCCATCGAGCAGTCGCTCAGCACCTTCAGCGGCCACATCACCAACATCATCCGCATTTTGAAAAAGATTGACAGCCGCTCGCTGGTCATTTTTGACGAATTGGGCGCGGGCACCGATCCGCAGGAAGGCGCAGCCCTGGCGCGCGCCATTCTCAGTCACCTGCTGGAAGTTGGCGTGACGACCTTTGTGGCCACCCATTACCCGGAACTGAAAAGTTTTGCGCACAGCGCTGATGGCGTGGTCAATGCCTCGCTTGAATTTGACGTGGCGACGCTGCGCCCGACCTACAAACTGACCATCGGACTCCCGGGCCGTTCCAACGCCCTGGCAATTGCCGCGCGACTCGGACTCCCCGAAGCCATTATCACGGACGCCAGGAACGACGTCGACCCTGATGAGCTGCGCGCCGACAAACTGCTCGACGATATCCGCAAGGAGCGCAACCGCTCGAGCCGCGAACGCGAAAAAGCCGAGAAAGCCCGCTCCCTGACCGACCGGCTGAACATGGAACTGCAAAAGCGGCTCGAATCCATCGAGGATGAGCGCCGTGAAGTGGTGGCAAAAGCCCGCGCCGAAGCTGAGCTGGAAGTGGAAGTGCTCAAACGCAACCTTGGCCGCTTGAAAGCCGAGTTGAAAAAGCTGCGCCTGCCGGTCGATGCGCTCGAAAAGCTTGAAATCAAGGTGGAAGCGATCGAGGAGAAGGTTGTCCAGCCGGTTGAGCGGCAAAAGCCAAAAGTGGAAAGTCAACCGGCCGGGACGTTAAAACTGGGCGAGAAGGTGATTTTGCGCACGCTCGGCAGTGAAGGCGTGATTATTTCCCTGAGCGAATCGGATGCCGAGGTGCAGGTCGGCAGTCTGCGCATCCGCGCCAAGCTGGGCGAGATTGGCCGCAAATCGGACGAAGTGCAGGCGGCCAATGAGAAAGAAGTTGCCATCAATAAAAAACGCGAGCCGGGTCTAAAAGAAAACCCGCCCGCGCGCACCTCTGTTCCTTATACAGCTTCTCCCGGCATGGAACTTGACCTGCGTGGTCAACGCGCCGAGGATGCCCTGATTATGCTCGAAAACTACCTCGATAAAGCCTACATGGTCGGGATGCCTTTTGTGCGCATCATCCACGGCAAAGGGACGGGCAAACTGCGCCAGGAAGTGCGCATTGCGCTCAAAGGCAATGAATATGTTTCATCGTTTGAGGAAGGTCATCCCAACGAAGGCGGGGATGGAGTCACCGTGGCGAAGATTGTGAAAGAGTAGCGTCAGCCAGATATAACGGATTTCCGACCTTTTCGCTTGCGACGCCGCTCAACAGACCGGCTGCCACCGTCTGGAAAACAGCAAAATCCGGCTGCGGATGTAGTACATACCGGGATCAGAAATCGGCCGCTGGCGCTTGATTAACGTCATCGCCGCTTCGGGGCTGAAGCCCTGGGCGATCAAAATCGCTGCGCCCATTGCCACACTACGGTGACGGCCTTTGGCGCAATGCGAGTAAACCTTGCCGCCCTCGCGGATGGTGTCAAGCGCCGAATGCGTCCCCTGCACCAATTTTTGGATGGGAATCAAACTGAACGGGCTGTCAATCGTCCGCAGCCAGAGTAATTTCACCGCATCAGGATGCAGGTCTGGATAAGGTCCGCGCATAAAGCGCATGTTTATGATCAGGCGCACGCCCAGTTCGCGCAACTGGTCATAATCCGTTGCGGTTGGGGTGGTGCCAATGAAAAGGTCGTTGGTGATCCGGGAAAAATCCATGCGCAATCTTATCACGTTCGAAATCCAGTCAGGTTGACAATTTGGTTAGCAAAAATGATGTTCAGGTGGATTTTGCCGGGTGGCCTGCTTTTTGTGTTAAACTTGGCGAAATTTTTTAAGGATAATTTCATGGCTTATCACGGACTTTTGGATAAATACGGTACCCTGCTTGACCTGCCCGCCCACACCCGCCCCGTCAGCTTGCTCGAGGGCAACACGCCTTTAATCCCGGCGGAGGCCTTGTCCCGCCAAATGGGCGGCGGCTTTGAGCTTTTTGTCAAATTTGAAGGACTCAACCCGACTGGTTCTTTCAAAGACCGCGGCATGACCGCCGCCGTCAGCGAGGCGCTGGGACGGGGAGCAAAAACTGTCATCTGTGCCAGCACCGGCAACACCGCCGCATCTGCAGCGGCCTACGCCTCCCGCGCCGGACTCAAGTCGATTGTCTTGATTCCGCAGGGAAAAGTCGCCGCCGGGAAACTGGCTGGCGCCATCGCTTACGGCGCGCAAGTCATCCAGATCGACGGCTCTTTCGATGACGCGCTGACCATGGTGGTGCAGATTTCAGATAAACATCCCATTTGCCTGGTCAATTCCATCAATCCGTATCGCATTGAAGGCCAGAAAACCGGCGCGTTTGAGATTTGCGACATGCTCGGCGCCGCCCCCGATTGGCTGTGTCTGCCGGTTGGCAACGCCGGGAATATCACGGCGTATTGGGCTGGTTTCAAACAGTATGACTCGCTCAAGGCCACCGGTTTGCCGCAGGTTTTGGGAGTCCAGGCGGCTGGTTCGGCGCCATTGGTGCTCGGGCATCCCGTCGAGAATCCTGAAACGGTGGCGACTGCCATTCGAATCGGTAAACCGGCGCGGGGTGAGCAGGCGCTCGAAGCGGCGGAAGAATCAAAGGGACGCATTATCGCTGTCAGCGACGATGAAATCCTATCCATGCAAAAGATGCTCGCCAGGCTGGAAGGTATCTGGGTCGAACCGGCTTCCGCTGCCGGGTTGGCCGGGCTGGCGCACGAAATCGCCGCCGGGAATTTCAGCGCCGGGGGCAAGCGCATTGTCGCCATCTGCACCGGGCATGGCTTGAAAGACCCCGACATTATCATCAAAGATATGGCCAAACCGCAAATTGTTTCGCCAAACCTGGCTGCCCTGGAAGAAGTGATTTTTGGGTAGTTTCAACTCCACCGCGAAGGATACTTCGCGGTTCAATCCCCGAATGGAAATGCTATGAAAATCTTAGTCAAAGTTCCCGCTACGACCGCCAACCTTGGCCCCGGTTTTGACGCTCTGGGATTGGCACTCAATCTGTGGAATGAAACTGAATTCATCGCCACGGACGATAAACAGATTATCCTGAGCATTGACGGTGAGGGCGCGGGGAAATTACCCACGGATGCCAATAATCCGATTGTGGATGCGGCGCTGCAAGTCTATGATATGGCGCAGAAATCCTGCAATGGTTTGCGCATTCACTGCATCAACCGCGTGCCGATTGGATCTGGCCTCGGCTCAAGTTCGGCGGCTATGTTGACCGGCATGCTGGGCGCAAATGCGCTGCTGGGCGATCCTTTTTCTCAAGAAGAGATCCTGAAACTGGCGATTGAAACCGAAGGACATCCGGATAACGTTGCCCCGGCCATGTTGGGCGGTCTGGTGGCGTCGATTGTGCACGAGGAGCGCGTGATTTCGCTCAAGCTGCCGGCCAGGGCCAATCATGGTCAGATCCACCTGACGGTGGTCTGGCCTGAGTTTGATTTTCCCACCAAGCAGGCGCGCGCCATTTTGCCCAAGCAAGTTGAACGCAAGGATGCCATTTACAATATCAGCCGCGCGGTTTTGGTCACAGAAGCGCTGCGCACCGGTGACCTGGAATTGCTCGGCAAGGCCATGACGGATGCGCTGCACCAACCGTTTCGTATTCCGCTGATTCCAGGCGCGCAGATCGCGATGGAAGCTGCGCGCAAGGCCGGTGCTGCGGCCGTGGCTCTTTCGGGCGCCGGTCCCAGCCTGATTGCTTTTTCATCGAAAGTCGATAAAGGCATCGGGGAAGCGATGAGCCGGGCGTTTGAAAAAGCCGGTTTAACGTCGAAAATCTTCGAGCTGCAAGTCAGCCACGAAGGCGCGGAAGTTTCCATCCTGTAAAATTTTCATGCCGATTATGTTGTGCCCTGCCTGTTTGGTTGATTCTGGCAGGGCTTTTTGCGGCTCGCGCCGCGGGGGCGTAAATCTGACGGTACAATAGTGATCCGACCGGATGCTTCAGAAATGGTTGCCTTACCCCCAGGAGAATAGCATGCACCCTCGACGCGCTTTACTTTACATGCCCGGCGATGATTGGAACAAGATCAATAAGGCCATTACCCTGCACGTCGATTCGATTTGCATGGATATGGAAGATGGCACGGCGCTCAATCGCAAGGTTGAAGCTCGCGAGACGATTGCCAAGGCTTTGCAGGAATTGAAATTTGGCAAATCTGAAAAACTGGCGCGGATTAATGCGGTTGGCTCGGGGCTTGAGAAGGATGATATCGAGACAGTTTTGCCCTGTCATCCGGATGGCGTCGTCATCCCGAAGGTTGAATCGTTTGATCAGATTCAATGGGCGAGCGAAATCATCGAAACGGCTGAACTGGCCAACGGCTGGGATGTGAACTCCATCCGCGTGCTGGTGGGCATTGAAACGGCGCGGGGCATCATCAACCTGAAAGAAATCGCTTCCCATCCGCGCCTGGATGGGCTCATTTTTGGCGCGGAGGATTTTGCTGCCAATATCGGTGCCACCCGCTCGCGCGCCGGTTGGGAAGTGCTGCACGCGCGCAGCAGCGTTGTGCTGCACGCGGCGGCCTACAGCTTGCAAGCCATCGACATGGTTACCATCGACTTCCGCGACACGATCAATCTCAAGATTGAAGCGGCCCAGGGTGCGGCGCTGGGTTACAGCGGCAAACAAATCATCCACCCGGCGCAAGTCCAGCCCGTGCAGGAGGCTTTTACGCCCTCCGACGATGTCATCGATTACGCCAAAAGGGTCGTGGAAACTTTCGAAGCGCATCAGGCGGAAGGGGCGGGCGCTTATGAGCTGGATGGCAAGATGATTGATATGCCACTGCTCAAAAACGCGCAAAAAGTGCTCGACCGTGCCCGCGCGGCAGGGAAGGTTTAATTTTGAATTCTGTCTTGTTTGGTTTATTCTCTGCCATCTCTTGGGGCGGCGGAGATTTTTTTGGCGGACTCGCCAGCCGTAAAACCGGCGCATATCGCGCCGTGTTGTATGGAGAATTCCTGGGGCTGCTGATGTTGTTCGGCGCCGCGTCAGTTTTGCGCGAACCGATGCTGAGCTGGCAGAAAATCCTGCTGGCGGGCGCCGCGGGCGCGATCGGCTCAATTGGATTGTTGATTCTGTACCAGGCCATGATGACGGGACAAATGAGCATCGCCACCCCGGTTTCGGCACTGCTGGCGGCTGCCCTGCCTGTGGCCGTGGGTACTGCTATGGAAGGGTTGCCCTCGCTGACCAAGCTGGCAGGTTTCGCTTGCGCCCTGGCTGCGGTCTGGTTGGTGGCGCAGGAATACAGCGAAAAGACGCAGCTGATGCGGCTTTCTGACTTGCGGCTGCCGCTGCTGGCGGGTTTGTGTTTTGGAACGTATTTCATTATCATGCACCAGGCCAGTGACGAAGCCGTGGTCTGGCCGATGGTGGCCTCACGCTCGGCGGGGATGCTGGCGCTGCTTGCTTTTTTACTCTTCCGCCGTGAGAGTTGGCAGGTGACCCCGTCAGCCTGGCCGTTAATCGCCGTCAACGCGATCATGGATGTCGGTGGGAATGCTTTTTACATTTTGGCGGGGCAAACCGGCCGGTTGGATGTGGCCGCGGTGCTCAGTTCCCTATATCCTGGCACAACTGTTTTATTGGCCTGGCTGATTCTGAAAGAGAAAATCAATCGTCTGCAGTGGCTCGGCATTTTGACGGCGCTGGTGGCGATTGCGCTGATGACGATTTGAGCTTGACTCTCGTTGCTGGAAACACTATAATAAAAAAGCTCCGGGAGGAGTAAGCGCTTGGCACGCTGATAGAGAAGGAAGTCCTGGCTGAAAGCTTCCACAGCAACCCAGCACCGAATGTCGCCCGGAAAGTTTGCCGAAGAAAATCAGCGATCGGAAACACTCACTGAGCAGTAGACCGGCACGGGAAATCCCGTTATCGATTGGCCTGATGTTTGTCGGGCACGAAGCGCGTCACCCTGAGCATTGTCGAAGGGGACGAATCGAGGTGGTACCGCGGAAGCTCACGCTTTCGTCCTCACAAGGACGAAGGCGTGTTTTATTTTTTTGATGGAGTTGTCTATGGATACCAAAATAGTCATCCAGTCTCAATACCTGGCCGCGCTGGCCATGCTCAAACAGGTCATTGTTAGGTGCCCGGCGGCATCCTGGGATGCTCCGGGCGATCAGGATAAATCCTGGAAGAAAGCCTATCACGCGCTTTTTTATGCTCACCTGTACCTGCAGGAGACCGAGCAGCACTTCCAGTTCTGGGAAAAGCATCATGACCCGGATACCGGGCAGCCCTTCACTCAGGCTGAAGTGCTGGAGTACCTGGCGTTTGTGGAGCAACAGGTCAGGGAGCGGGTTCCTGCGCTGAATCTGGAAGCGGAATCCGGTTTTGACTGGTTGCCCTTCAACAAACTGGAGCTTCAGTTTTATAACATCCGCCATATTCAGCAGCACGCCGGTGAATTGTTTGAGCGACTGGGCGCGCGCGATCATATCGAATTCGACTGGGTGGGCCGAGAGCCCAGCTAAAATCAATTTATGGAGCACGAATGAGCACTTACGAACTTCCAAAAGCATACGATTTCAAAGATACCGAAAAACGTATCTACGCCATGTGGGAATCTGGCGGCTACTTTCAGCCGCACAATGACCCGAACAAGCCCGGTTTCGACCCGGATGTGAAGACCTTTGTCATCACCATCCCGCCGCCGAACGTGACCGGCGAGCTGCATACCGGTCACGCCATGTTCGTCAGCATCGAAGACCTGATGATCCGCTACCATCGCATGAAAGGGTATTCCACCCTGTGGGTGCCGGGAACTGACCATGCCGGGATCGCCACCCAGCTGATGGTGGAACGCATGCTCGTCAAGGAAGGTACCAGCCGCGAGCAGGTCGGGCGGGATGAATTCCTGCGCCGTACCTGGGCCTGGAAGGAAGAAAAAGGTGGGATGATCACCCAGCAAATCCGCCGCCTGGGAGCTTCCTGTGACTGGACGCGCGAACGCTTTACCCTGGATGACGGGCTCTCGAAAGCGGTGCGCGAGGCTTTTGTGCGCTTGTACGAAGCCGGGAAAATTTATCGCGGCCCGCGCCTGATCAACTGGTCACCGGGACTGAAAACCGCCGTCTCTGATCTGGAAGTGGAATATTCCGAAGAAGCCGGGACGCTGTACTACTTCAAATACATGCTGGCGGGCGATTCGGGCGAATACATCCCCGTTGCCACCACCCGCCCGGAGACGATTCTTGGCGATACCGCCGTGGCTGTGCATCCTGACGATGAGCGCTACCAGCAATACATCGGCAAAAAGGTGATCGTGCCCATGCTCGGACGTGAAATCCCGGTCATTGCGGACGAATATGTGACCCGCGAATTTGGCACCGGCGCGCTAAAAATCACTCCCGGCCACGATCCGAATGACTATGAAATTGGACAGCGCCACAACCTGGCCATCCTTTCGATGCTCGACCGGGAAGCCAAAGTGACGGAAGTCGGCGGTGCGTATGCGGGTCTGGATCGTTTCGTTTGCCGCAAAAAGCTGTGGGCCGATATGCAGGTCGCTGGATTGGTAATTAAAGAAGAACCGTACACGCTCAATGTGCCGCGTTCACAGCGCGGCGGCGAGATCATCGAGCCGATGATTTCCACGCAGTGGTTCGTGCGCATCCAGGACCAGGCCGAAAAAGGCCTGGCGGCGGTCAAAAATGGCGATATCCGCATCGTGCCGGAACACTTTGAAAAGGTCTATTTCAACTGGCTGGAAAATATTACCGATTGGTGCATCAGCCGTCAGCTCTGGTGGGGACATCGCATCCCAGTCTGGTACTGCGCCGAATGCGGCAAACAGACTTGCACGCGCGAAGACCCGTCCGCCTGCGCCCACTGCGGTTCGAGCAAAATCGAACAGGATCCGGATGTGCTCGATACCTGGTTCTCCTCCGGGCTGTGGCCTTTTTCCACGCTGGGTTGGCCGGAACAAACCCCCGATTTGAAGTATTTCTACCCAACCAGCTACATGGAAACCGGCTACGATATCCTGTTCTTCTGGGTGGCACGCATGATTATGAGCGGCCTGGAATTTACCGAACAGGCGCCCTTCCACACCGTCTACCTGCATGGACTGATCCGCGATGAGCATGGCCAGAAAATGTCCAAAACCAAAGGCAACGTGATCGATCCGCTGACTGTCATGGACGAACTCGGCACCGATGCGCTGCGCTTCACCATGTTGGTCGGTTCCACCCCCGGCAAAGACTCCAACCTGAGCCTGAAAAAAGTGGAAGCCAATCGCAACTTCGCCAATAAACTGTGGAACGCGGGCCGCTTTGTGATCAATGCAATTGGTACAGCGGGAACTGGTAGTCTGGGACAAGCCCCCCAACCTGCCAATTTACCGAATACCATTCTACCAGCCTACACCCTCGCCGATTCGTGGATTTGGGCCCGCCTGCAAAACCTGATCCGCGACGTGGAGCGCCTGTTCCAAACCTTCCAATATGGACAGGCCGGGCAGATGATCTACGACTTCCTATGGAGCGATTTTGCCGACTGGTATCTCGAAATCGCCAAAAACCAGTTGGCCCAGGGCGGCGCGCGCGCTTACAGCACCGCCGAAACCCTGCTGCGCGTGTTCGACATTTCGCTGCGCTTGCTGCATCCATTCACACCCTTCGTCACCGAAGAAATCTGGGGACATCTGCGCCGCGCCACGCTCACCTCCGCGTTCGCCGATCACATCCAGGATTGGCCCGAAGTGCTCATGGTTGCCAGCTGGCCGGAACCTCGCCCCGTGGAAGGCTGGGAAGCCGGGAAAATCGCCAGCTTCGAGCAAGTCCAGGAAGTGATTCGCACCATTCGCAACCTGCGTTCTGAGAAAAACGTCAAACCCAGCCTGAAACTGGCCGCCATCCTGGTGGATAAAACTGGCGAAGTCGGGCAGCAGGCTAAAATCATCGCGGCCTTGTCCGGTTTGGATGAAGGGCGACTTTCCATCCTTTCGGCTTTGGATGCTAAACCCGAGGGACACATTGCGCTGGTGGCTGGTTCCGTGGAAATCTACCTGCCCCTGGCCGACTTCGTCGATCCTGCCGAGGAACTTGCCCGGCTGACGAAAGACCTGGCGGATGCCGAGTCGCACATCATCCGGCTGGAAACGCTTCTGACGAGTGATTTCGCCAAAAAAGCGCCCGCGCCGGTCGTTCAGAAGGAACGCGAAAAGCTGGCGGCGTACAAGGAAACAGCCGAGAAGCTCAAAGCACAAATGGGCTAACCCTTGCGATCCGCCTTTTTTTATGATTATTGGCCTGTCATGGAAAAGTGTGACAAATTACCTAAATTTAGCGATTTTTGTCATTTGACACCATGCGCCAAGATAAGTATAAGCAAGGTAATCTCATTCAAATCAGGAGCGTGATACTATGGCTATGAAAATTCAAGACGACTGCATTTCTTGTGGCGCCTGCCTGCCGGAATGCCCCACCGAATCAATCACCGAAGGCGATTCCATCTATGTCATCGATGCCAACACTTGTGTGGAATGTGTCGGTCACCACGACGCCCCACGCTGCAAAGATGTTTGCCCGGTTGATTGCATCGTCAAAGCGTAATAATACTGCGCATTGACTATCTCCGGGGCTGGTCACAAACCAGCCCCGGTTGTTTTATTAACACATGGGGTATAATCATTAAAAGTTGATATTCTTACCTTCGGGGCAGGGTGACACCTGCACGGCACCAAACGCGGTGCGTTGCAAGTGAATTCCCGATCGGTGGTACAGCCCACGAGCGCGACAAAAAGCGCATGATGCGGTGACAGCGCACCCACGGAATAAAGTGAGTGTGGTGAATTCCGCAGCCGACGGTTACAGTCCGGATAAAAGAAGGTGACGGCCCAATTTGGGTTTGTTTTGTCGTCAGTGCCCCGAAAACGCGCGAGAGCGATCGTTTTCGGGGTTTTTATGACTGCAAACTATTTTCACGCCCCGCAGGTTCCCTCCGGGGTGTTTTGTTTTTCTGATTCATGTGCGTAATTCTTAACGTCTTTGGACTTGAACCTCGTGCGCCAATTTGAAAGTTACACCAACCGCGGTCTTTGGAAACAAACCCATTGGATTCCGCCTGTTGTTTTTTTGCTGGCCCTGATTGCCTGGGATTTGCTCGCGCGTTTGGCAGGTTTACCGCCGTTCATTTTGCCGTCGCCTTTGTTGGTGGCTGAACGATTTATCCAGGCGATCTCGGATGGCAGCCTGCTCCGTCATACCGGCGTGACTCTGTTCGAAGTGTTGATGGGATTGCTGGTTGGGGCTGGCAGCGCCATTTTGATGGGTTACGCCATCGCCAAATCGCGGATTTTTGAGCGGCTGGTTTCGCCGTTCCTGGTTGCCAGCCAGGCCGTGCCGATTGTGGCGATCGCGCCTTTGCTGGTAATCTGGTTTGGGCAGGGTATCTACTCAAAAGTGATTATCTGCGCGTTGATTGTCTTCTTTCCGGTGCTGGTCAATACGGTGGTGGGATTGCGCGCCGTGCCGCGTTCACTGAATGAGCTGATGCGTTCCCTGCATGCCACACGCTGGCAGATGCTGCGCCATCTCGAAATTCCCGCGGCGCTGCCGGTTTTCCTGGGCGGCCTGCGGATTGGGGCAACGCTCTCGGTCATTGGGGCAGTTGTCGGGGAGTTTGTCGGCGCCGATAAAGGCTTGGGATTTCTTATCAATGTGGGGCGCGGTCAATATGATACAGCGCTGGTTTTCGTCGCCGTAATTACGCTGGTGGCGCTGGCGCTGGCGCTGTACGGCACCGTCATCTTGCTGGAAACGCGCTTTCTGGCCTGGCAGGAAAAGCCCTAAAATCATGAATGAATATTTTTGGAGATATGAATGTTAAAGAAACTCGCTTTTTTTCTGCTTATCACTGCCCTGATTGCTGCTTGCGCTCCTAAGCCCACGCCCATCGCTGCGCCAACAACCAAGCCGCTGGTGCATATCAAAGTGCCGATGGGCTACATCCCAAACATCCAATACGCGCCGTTTTATGTGGCCGTGGAACGCGGCTATTTTAAAGACGCGGGCCTTGAAATTGAATTTGACTATTCATTTGAAACCGATGGCGCGGCGCTCGTGGGCGCAAACAAGCTCCAATTTGCGCTGGTTTCGGGCGAGCAGGTTTTGCTGGCGCGCTCGCAGGGGCTGCCCATCACCTGCGTGGTGGCCTGGTATCAGCAATATCCGATTTCAATCATCTCGATGGCTGATAAAAATCTCAAAGCTCCGCAAAACCTGCGTGGCAAGAAAATTGGCCTGCCGGGTTTGTTTGGCGCCAATTACGTCGGTTTGCGCGCCTTATTGTACGCTGCCGGGATTAAGGAAAGCGATGTGACGCTCGATTCGATCGGTTTTACACAGGTGGAAGCCCTGGCCGGAGGCCGCGAAGAAGCTGTGGTCGGTTACGCCGCCAACGAACCGGTTGTGCTGCGTTCCAAAGGTTACGCCGTCAATGAAATTCGCGTGGCCGATTATGTTCAACTGGCCTCCAACGGCATCATCACCAATGAAACGGTCATCGCCGAAAACCCCGAATTGGTGCGAGCTTTCGTGGCGGCCTTTCTGCAAGGTCTGCAGGATACCATCACTGACCCCGATGCCGCTTATGACATCAGCAAAATATATGTCGAGAACCTTTCCCAGGCTGACTCATCTGTTCAAAAACAGATTTTGGGCACTTCTATCGAGCAATGGCGTGCCGCGGTGCCGGGAAAATCAGATCCGGTGGCCTGGTCCAATATGCAAAAAGTTTTATTGGATATGAAGCTGTATACTGACGCCGTTGATTTGACAAAGGCCTTCACGAACGATTTTTTACCGCCACAATGACGAACACCCTGACCAACCCGGAACTTACTGTCAGCGACTTGAGCGCGGTCTTCCCTGATGGGAATGGCGGCTTGCATGCGCTCGGTTCCGTCACCTTTTCCGTCTGCCCGAGGGAATTTCTGTGCGTACTGGGTCCATCTGGCAGCGGAAAAAGCACCCTACTCAGAATCCTGGCTGGTATACTGCCTCCCACTTCCGGCAGCGTGGCGTTTGACGGGTCTCAGCCGCCCCGTATCGGCTTCGTTTTCCAACAGGCCAATCTCATGCCCTGGCGGACGGTCCGTGAAAATATCACTCTGCCAATCGAACTCGAAAATATCCCTGCCGCGCAGGCTTATCAAAAAGCGCAGGAATTGATCGAACTGGTTGGCCTGGATGGATTTGAAACGTCCCTGCCGCGTGATCTTTCGGGCGGCATGGCGCAGCGGGTTGCCCTGGCGCGCGCGCTGGCGCACGACCCGGATATTCTCCTGCTCGATGAACCTTTCGGTTCGCTGGATGCGCTGACGCGTGAACGCATGTGGACGGAGCTTTCACGCATTTGGCAGGCGCGCCAGAAAACCGTCATCATGGTCACGCATTCGATCAGTGAAGCCTTGTTCCTGGCGGATCGCGTTTTGGTGCTGACCGCCCGCCCTGGCCGAATCAAGCTGGACTTGCCGGTCGACCTGCCTCGTCCGCGTGATGACGAAATGCGCTACACCGCGCACTTCGGCCAGCTGGCCAGAAAATTGAAGGAAGCGATCGAGTAATTCCCTGGTGAATCAAAATCCCCGTTTTCTTTGCGAGAGCGGGGATTTTATATTTAAGTGACTATCACGCGGCCCGAAATTGCGGCCTATTGTTCAGCGACAAATAGCGTCAGCACATAGCCGCGCCGTCCGAGGGTGTCGCGCACAAAAACCCATTCATTTTTCTTGCCAATGCGCCCGCGAACTTCAGCTTGATTCGCTTCCATCACGCGCAGTAAAGCCCCAACCGGCTCATTGACAATTACCGGGGCGACATGCGCCGGTTTTTGGCGCAAGCTCAAACCGGCGCTTCCGGCATTGCTCAAAACGACCAGAATCATGTCACCGCTTGACGTACTGACAGGAGGTGTGACGGGGGGAGTTTCCACTACGGGTGGCGTGGTTGGTGTGGGCGTTACCACTACGGGCGGTGTGCTCGGAACTGGCTCTGGAACCGGCACAGGCTCGACTGGCACGGCTGGCAGGGCGGCATACAGCGTTTTAAAGGCATTGTAGCCATTCGCTATCAAGCCGCCGTAGTAGGCCGCCTGCCCACTTCCGTTGTAGATGGTGGCAAACAGGGTGTAATTCTTAGCCTGCAAGGCTTTGACTGCGCCCCCATTCGGAAGAACGCCCTGAATGAAATCAAAGAACCCGATGACCTGGTCGCGTTCGCTGCGGGCGAAGGCGGTAAACATATCCTGCACGCTGGCGTAGCCAATCACTGAGTAGTTGAATCCCATGATTTGCGGGGCGCCCATACTGATCGACAACATCGCTGCGGTTTCATCCAGCGCCCGGGCGAAGTTGAAAACTTCCCATTCGCGTGCCTGGTTGCCGTGGAAATCTATCCACGCGCCTTGGGCATCGGAGCGCCATTTGTGACCTATCCAACGTTGGCCGAGGTCAAAAGTGAAGAATTTATTGAACTTATCGACGTTGTTCTTGCCCCAATAATTATAAAACAGGTGATTTTCAAAACGGATGAGAGTCCGCCCATCCGTGCCGAAAGCCTGTCCTCCTGATTCGACGGCGAACACGGCGACCGCGGTGCCCGGTTCAATGGACAGAGAATTCGCCATCGGTTCGAAAATGCCGCCATAACGGTTCCAGATGGTCGCTACGAGGTGGTAGGTGCCAGATTGAGCGGCAGAAGCCGTCAGCTGGCGATTGGCTGCCGCCGAGGTTGGGGTGCTTTGGAAGTTATCCCCAACTGAGGGCCGAACCCGTTTAATCGTACCGGAGGTCGCAGGCGGTGTGGGGGTGACCGTTGAAGTTGAAGGTGTGGTTGTCGTTGAGGATGTCGTGGAACCGGTGGCAGCGACACTATCCACATACCAGGCGGCCACATAGCCTTCAGTTCCGGCTGCGTTGCGGATGTTCAGCCATTGTTCATTCACCCCAATTTTGGGTTTGGCGGTGGCTTCGGGCTCAATCACTTTCAAGTACGTGCCCGGGTATTCGAATGTCAGTGTGTCGGAGGATGTATTGGGGGCGGAGCGCACGCGCAGACCGGCCGGAACCTGGTCGCCGACGCGCACATACATGCTGCCATCTGTTGTGGAGGGCGGTGCGACGGCTGGAGAGCCATCCCCGGCGGTTTGGCATTCGAAAAAAATGGCGGCAGTGATCGCGTGTTTGAAATCTTTGCCCTGGCTGTAGCGCGTCATGAGCGAGATTTCTTTGCCTTGTTCCGTGGGATAAGGCCAGGGATCGAGAATTAGGAAATCTTTGCCCATTTTGGCATACGCCACCACCCAGTGGGTTTGCAGTCCGGATCTGGGAGAGCTGTCCACTTCCAGGATGACCGGTTGCCCGGCGGCGATTGCGCCGCTGATGGCGTCAATTGGAGCGTCGGTATCGCGGCACAGCACCAGGTTTTTGTATTTCACTTTGGGGTAAATGGCGCTGACAGCACCCCAGACAATCGCATCCTGCACAAAGCCGCCACGCTGCTTGAGTTTGGTATTGAGTGTATCGGGGGTTTCCGGGTAGCCAAAGCCGCTCAACCACATGCAGACGCTGGTCATGGCGCAGCCATACGCGCCGATGGTGGAGTTTTTGCCAAAGCCCAGGCCGGTATTTTTCCAGCGTGGATCCTGTTGAGAAATATTCACGAGTTGGAAGGGCATATGTCACCTCATGGAAATGATATTTGCTGGGAAAGATTGAATTTGGTGCTTTTATTATATAACCAAAAGTATAAACGCAAAATAAAACAGACTGGCGTTGTGAGGCGCCAGTCTGTGGTTCCCCGAAGTGCAGGGGGGCATTCGGTATACGTTGATGATTAGTCCAACTTGCCTGTCACCATCGCCAATTTCAACTCTCCAATGGCTCGGGTGATCTGGATTTCGCGCGGACAGGCCATCGTGCAGTTGAAGACGGTGTGGCAGCGCGCCACGCCGTCCGTTTCGCTGAGAATGTGCAGGCGTTCGGATGCGGCTTCATCCCGGCTGTCAAAAATGAAACGGTGTGCGGTGACCAGCGCGGCTGGGCCGAGGTAGGTTTGAGAGCCCCAGTACGATGGGCAGGAGGTGGTGCAGGCTGCGCACAAAATACACTTGGTGGTCTCGTCAAAACGCTCACGCTGCTCCTGGCTTTGTAAACGTTCCTTGCCATCCGCAGGCAGCGGACTATTGTTGATGAAATACGGCAGGACCGATTTATAGTTGTCGAAGAAGGGTTCCATGTCCACGATCAAATCTTTGACAACCTTCAAGCCCAACAACGGTTCAACGGTAATGTGAGCGCCGACATCGCGGACCAGGGCTTTGCAGGCCAGATGGTTTCGTCCATTGATGCGCAGCGCATCCGATCCGCATACGCCATGCGCGCACGAACGCCGGAAGGAGAGCGTGCCATCCTGATGGCCTTTAACCATTTCCAGCAAATCCAGCACACGGTCAGTTTCTGCCGCTTCGAGTTTGTAAGTCTCGTAGTGCCACTTCTTGTCCACTTCGGGGTTGAAACGGAATATTTTCAGAGTAACTAACATAGCCGCCTCTACTAATAAACTCGTTCTTTGGGTTGGTATTTCGTGATGACGACAGGCTTGTATTCGATCTTGATCTTGTCAGCCTGTTTTGTGGCAAGCGTGTGCTTAAGCCAGTCTTTATCATCACGACTCGGGTAATCTTCGCGGGAATGCCCGCCGCGCGATTCTTTTCTATTTAAGGCGCTCACCGCAATCACCTCGGCCAGCTCAAGCATATTGCCAAGTTCCCAGGCGTTGATCAGTTCCGTATTGAACACCTTGCCGCCATCCGTTATTTTGACATGCTGATAGCGTTCCTGCAGTTCGCGGACTTTCTCGATCGCGGACAGCATATCTTGTTCGTTGCGGTAGATTCCGACCAGGTCAAACATCACCTTTTTCATTTCGCGGGAGATGTCATAGACGTTTTCTTTGCCGGAGCCATGCCGTAAGGCATCAAACTGGGATCTGGCGCCTGCTTCCGCATCTGTGGGGAGATTCTCAAACTCAACCTGATTGGCATATTCGGCAGCGCGCAGACCGGCATATTTCCCAAAGACGACCAGATCGAGCAGGGAATTTGTCCCCAGACGATTACCGCCGTGGACGGAAACACAGGCGCATTCCCCGGCGGCATACAGCCCGGGCAAGACAGTTTTCTTATCATCCAGAATCACTTCGCCAAATTTGTTGGTCGGGATGCCGCCCATGGTGTAATGCGCCGTGGGTTGAATCGGCATCATCTGCGTCATTGGATCAATCCCGAGGTAGACGCGGTTAAAGTCAACAATATCGGGCAGTTTTTTGAGCAGTTCGTCCGCGGTGACGACGAAGGGGGAACCGTCCAGGTTGGTGCGGCCATCCAGCGCGGCGTATTTGATCACCGACTCGGGGCGCACATCCAGATAGACGTAATTCTGGCCATTAATGCCGCGTCCCTCGCGGATTTCGGTGTAAATGGCGCGTGAGATCACGTCGCGGGAAGCCAAATCCTTGACTTTGGGCGCGTACTTTGGCATAAAGCGCTCGCCGTTTCCGTTGATGAGAATGCCACCTTCGCCGCGCACGCCTTCAGTGATCAGAATTCCGAGCTTATAGATTCCGGTTGGGTGAAATTGGAAGAATTCCATATCCTCCAGTGGCAGACCCCGGCGCAGGACCATTGCCGCGCCATCGCCGGTGTAGGCATAAGCATTCGAGGTGACTTCAAAGATGCGGCCATGTCCACCGGTGGCAAGGATGACAGATTTGGCATGGAAGGTGTGCAGCTCGCCGGTGGACAATTCCACGGCAACCACGCCGACAGCTTTGCCGTTTTCAATCAGCAAATCCAGCACCTGGTATTCGTCATAAAAATTGACATTGTTTTTCAGACACTGTTGGTAAAGAGTCTGCAAAATCATGTGACCGGTACGGTCGGCAGCGTGACAGGCGCGGCGAACCGGTTTTCCCGTCTCGTTGTTGGTGTGGCCACCAAACGGTCGTTGCGAGATTCTGCCTTCGGCTGTGCGATCAAAAGGCAGGCCCATATGTTCCAGCTCGAGAATAGCATCTGGCGCTTCCTGACACATGAATTCAATCGCGTCCTGGTCGCCCAAATAATCCGAACCTTTGACGGAATCATAGGTGTGCCATTCAACCCGGTCTTCTTCGAGATTGCCCAGGGCGGCGCTGATGCCGCCTTGCGCTGCGCCGGTATGTGAACGGGTCGGATAAAGCTTGCTGATTACTGCAGTTTTTGCGCCGCGCGAAGCGTACAGGCCCGCCATCAGCCCGGCACCGCCTGCGCCCACGACAATAACATCAAATTGGTGGATATTCATTCTGCCGCCATTCCTATGAGGTCCAGAGGATATACAAACCGATGACGCTCATCGACAGCATCATCACAATACTCAACAGGCGGACAATCTGGCGTCCCCGCGGGCTGGCAATGTAATCATCTGCGATCACCACCAGTCCATGAACGCCGTGCGCCACGGCCAAAAGGAGCAGCGCGCTGGCCGTCAGTTTCCAGAAAGAGCTTCCCCAGGGGGCCACATCCGGCACGTTGGTGCTCTGCACATGTGTGGTGTTGGGCATGAATCCCCAGCGCATCACGTCTGCAAGATTCATTTGCGTGCGTGCGCCCATGATCAGCGCGCCGATGATGGCGAACAGAATCAACGCATACATTCCCAGGGCCGATAGGCGAGTGAAGAACCACATCAGGGTTTCGAAATTCAAGCCACGCTTGGAAAGAGAAACAGTTCTTGATTTCATCATCTGCTCCTAGCCGCCCAGCGCCGTATTGACGATGACGATCACAGCAATGCCGTAAATCGGCAGGAAGACCGCCCATTCCAGCCAGATGGCTTCCTGTTGATGCTCAATCAGCTTCGGGAACAGATCGAGAATGGTGATCCGCATGCCGTTGATGGCGTGAAAAAGCACGCAAAAGAAAACAATGATCTGGAAGAGCCAGTTTTCATAAACACTGTTGACGAAAGCTCCGCCCTTGCCGCCCAGGAACGATGCCAGGATGTGCGTTGTCACAAAAATTGCCATTCCCAGGCCACCGATGCGATGCAGGACGAACGTCAACATTGGACCTTTGCCCTGATACCGCAAGCCTGTGAACAGGCTAACATTTCTCTTCAGGCCCATCTACGCCTCCTCGAAAAAAAGTTTTAGGGTGATTGCTGCCTATTATCTCATTACGTTTCTTTTGGTCACAGTGACAATAATCACGGATTATCCATTCCTGAATCCTGTTTGCTGGGCAAACGAGATCCCGGCTCTTTGCAGCTTTGCAGATGATTGCTCATTAATAACTAAATGGGATCAGTTTATCGTGCGGGAGGTTTTCCCTATCCGGTGTTATGACTGTTATTTCGAAAAAGTGACAATCATCATCCCCATTTCAGACCACACTTCCTCTAATAAATCGGTCAATGACCTTTATAATCCTTTCACTCATTTTGTTATTGGTTATTCTAATCGATTTTTGTGTGACAGATTGCATTTGCTGAAGGATGTACTTTTGCGAGGCAGAATAAATTGCCAGAGGAGGCAAGCATGTCAGGTTCCAACCGCATCAGCCGCCGGGACTTTATGAAAGTCACGACCGGCGCAATCGGAGGGATCATCACCGTCGCCATCGGCGCACCTGTGGTCGATTATTTAATCGATCCGGCGCTGCGCGCAGGCGCAAAAGAAGCCTGGATTTCGATCGGGAAGTTGGAGAAAATTCCCGTCGATACGCCGACTCCATTTTCGTTCACCCGCACCCAGGTGAATGGTTGGGAGCGAACCGGCACCAGTTTTGGCGGTTTTGTCATCCGTAAATCTGAAGACCCCAAAGATATTGTGATTCTTTCGAGCCATTGCACGCACCTCGGTTGCAGTGTTAACTGGCGCGAAGATTCTCAAGAATTTATCTGCCCTTGCCATGACGCCAAGTTCAGTAAAGACGGCAAGGTGCTGGATGGTCCGCCCCCCAAACCGCTCAATCAATACACCGAATTCAAGGTGGATGCTGACGGTAACCTGCTCATCTTTATTAAGGAAGGCTAACCATGTGGCAGAAAATCTACCAATGGCTGGATGAACGCCTCGGCCTGGGCGATATTTACACCAATTTGCTCGATCGCCCCGAGCCCACCGGGAACTGGTGGAATACCCTGGGTTCTGCCAGCCTGTTTTTGTTCATCTTGCAGGGCGCAACCGGCATTTTCCTGATGGTTTATTACACCCCGTCGCCTGACCATGCTTACGATAGCATCCAGTATATTATGACGGGAGTCGCTTTCGGGTGGTTGGTGCGCGGTATCCATCACTGGGGCGCCACGCTTATGGTGCTGGTGGTCTTTATCCACATGCTGCGCGTGTTCGTGACCGCCTCCTACAAATATCCGCGCGAATTGACCTGGTTGATCGGTGTGGGACTGCTGCTTTCAACCCTCGGCATGGGCTTCACCGGCTACCTGCTGCCCTGGAATCAGAAAGCCTACTGGGCGACCACCGTTGCGACGCAAATTGCCGGAAGTGTGCCCGTGCTGGGTGATTTCATCCTGAAGGCCTTGCGCGGCGGCCCGGATTTGAGCGCCCTGACCCTGCAGCGCTTTTTCGCTGCCCACATCTGGATGCTGCCCGCGGCCCTGGCGGCGTTGATCGGCGTCCACCTGTATCTAATCATCAAGCACGGCGAATCCCACTTCCCGACGCAGGAAGACTAAGGAGCACGCCATGAGCGACGAAACCAAGAAAAAAATCAATCAGCGCTATGAGCGCGAATTGCAAAAAGGTGAACGTTTCTGGCCCGATAGCATCTTCAAGGATGCGGTCATGGCCTTGGCGATCTTCCTGGTGTTGATTTTGCTGGCGACCTTCATTGGCGTGCCCTTTGAGCCCAAGGCCGATCCCAGCGATACCTCCTATGTGCCTCGACCGGAATGGTATTTCCTGTTCCTGTTCAAGTTCCTGGCTTTATACGGGCAGATTCCCTTGCTTGGGAAAATTGAGTGGCTGGCGACGGTGATTATTCCGACCATTGCCATTGGATTGCTGACGCTGCTGCCATTTATCGAAAAAAGCCCCGAGCGCTATTACGGCAAACGCGTTTTCCCCATTTCCGTGATGGGGATTCTGGCGGTCAGCATGGTTTCGCTGACCATGCTGGCGGATGTTCCCACTGGCCCGACCCTGGTCGGCTTGCTGCAAACCATCGGCGGCTTGGTGATCCCCAGCCTGGCTTATCTTGCGCTGGTTTTGATGTCTTTCGTCTTCAAGAATACATCCGCCAAGACCATGATCTGGACGGCTGGCATCAGCGTGGTGTTGATGGCGGCCTTTACCGGGGCTGTGCTTGC
Source organism: uncultured Anaerolineae bacterium (assembly GCA_903838415.1). Lineage (GTDB taxonomy): Bacteria > Chloroflexota > Anaerolineae > Anaerolineales > Villigracilaceae > UBA5195. Next base: position 23,000 of record CAILYI010000006.1, read on the forward strand.
GCTCTATCAGGCTCCCGCCGCCGTCGAAACGGCCGTAGTCAGCACACTGGAAGAGCAAATTGTGGCCGGGCAGGACCTGTACGCCGTCAATTGCGTGGAATGTCACGGTGAAGATGGCAAAGTCACCAAGATTGAGGGCGTCAAGGGCCTTGAAGGCAAAGTCATCATGGCCATCAATGACAAGGATGTGCTTTACACGCTCAATGACGCCGCCCTGGCCGAAGTGATTGCCTTTGGCCGTCCCACTGCGGGCATGAATCCTTTTGGAAAAGCCTACAATGCAGAGGGTTTGACCAAAAGCGAAATCGACTACACCGTGACTTTCATGCGCTACCTCTGGGATGATCGCTTCGAGAAGCCGGTTCTCAAGCCGCTCTACCCGCCACTGGCGGAGAACGAAGTGCCCTCCTATGATGTCCACATTGCGCCGATTGTGAAGCGTTACTGCGTTTCCTGTCACCGCGCTGGCAAGGATAGCAATGCCTACCTGATGGACAGCTACGAAAACATCCTGAAAACTGGTGATGGTGCGCCCAACGTCAAAGCCGCGGATGCCGCCAGCCCGGTGCTGATCGTGATTAACGGCACGCCCATCCCAGACCCGGATGACGCGACCAAGAATTTGGTTGGCAAGATGCCGCCCAACAAGGCGCTCAAAGCCGATATCATCGACGTGTTCACGCGCTGGGTGATGGCTGGCATGCCCAAAACAGCAGAAGACGCCGCCGCAGCCCCCACGCCCATCCCGGCGCCCACGGCAACCCCGAAACCATAAATTCAAGCGCTAACAAAAAAGTCACCCAGACCGGGTGACTTTTTTGTTGGCCTGTTCGACCGATGAAACCGAATTCATTATCAGAGTATAATTTTTGTAATCGTTCATATCCCATAACCACCAAGCACAAGGGGCCAGTACTTTACAGAAAAACTTTAACCTTGAACCCCTACATGCCTGATATGCCGCGTGAACGGTACCTGATTTTCTTTCTGACACAGGATGCAAAATGGATGAGTCTGAAAACGCTGATGACGATGAGGCCCCCGTTGAGATTGATCAGCAACTTTGGTTGCAAGTTTTGCTGGCAATTCTATCTGACCCGGTCGAAAAAGAGTATATGTTGCAACGCATTTCGAGCAAGAGCGGCATCGTCCCCGAAAAGGTGGAATTGATCATGAAATCGGTGATTGAATATCTTTTCAGGCAAAACCGCTTAAACTGACCGGCCCGTGGAAGTGGGGACAGCTAATCAGTGGGCGCTGGCTTTGTTATTTTCACCTTGCGGGTGTGGGGTTTGCGCTGACTCAGGCGGGTGCCCCCGATCATCTCATATTGCGCCGAATCATCCCCGTAGTGGGCCTTGATCCCCACATGCAGACGTTTTAGATGTCCCCAGCCAGTCTGATAAACCTGATCGCGTTGATTGCGCAAATCGGTCAATTGGATTTCTAGCGCGGTGATTTCACGTTTGAGCGCTTCGCCTCGCTCAATGGTGTCTTCCAATTTGGTCAATGACAGGTTGCCGAATGTCAACTTCGGGTCGATGACTTTCCAGGCAGCGCTGGCGCTGTGCAGCTGAACAAGGATGTTTGTGGGGTAAGATTTGGACACGCTTCCCTCCCGGGCTTGAAGATCCGTCGGTGCTTAATATTATCACGGAAGGCAATCTCATCCATGCAGAAGCTGCCAATAAACGGAGAATTCTATTCGTCAAGGTTGAAAACCCCGTCCGACCCATTGGCGCGGGGTTTTTTTCACCCTGGGGAAATACTTGACACTCTTATAGATTGTGGCAAAATGAGCTATACGGTTCAAAAAAGAGTTTTCTCGATGGGCCGTATCTTGGGATAAAATGACCAGGCTTGGTGAGCGGTTTTTTGTTTCACAACCAACTATCACTTTTGCAGGAGCAGGATATGAGAAGTCTTATCGTCGAAGATGAGTTTACCAGCCGGATGCTGCTCAAATATTATTTGGAAGAATATGGACCTGTGGATGTGGCTGTGAATGGCACCGAAGCGGTGGATGCTTATAAAATGGTGATGTCGACTGACAACCCATATAACTTGATCTGTCTGGATATTAACCTTCCTGAGAAAGATGGTCATCAGGCTTTGGCAGAAATCAGGGGCATCCAGACCCGAATGGCCGGTTATTATAGAAAGACGGATGTCAAGATATTTATGACCACCGCTTTGGCGAATATGAAAAGCGTTCAGGATGCCGCTGGTTTGTGCGATGAGTATTTGTTGAAACCCATTGATAGAACCATCCTTCAGGAAAGGCTCATCAAGCATAAACTGATCAACGCCGAAGCTGCTGGTGAAAAAGAAACCAAAAAGAAAACCAAGAAGAAAACAAATAAGCCCGAGTAAGCCAGTGTTGCACTGAAGTCATCAACCGGAGAACGGGCCGGGGTGGGGGAGAAACCACAATCCATGACAGGAAAAACCACTAAAAGTAGCCGGTGAATTAATCCGGGAAGCTTTCCGATCACTGAAAACAGTGATTAATTTCGCATGGAAAGCCTTTCAACAAAGATAAATGGGTGGTAATTTGAGTTGGAAAGTCTTCCAATAAAGATATATGAGTAGTAATTTAAGTTGGATAGCTATCTAACAAAGATATATAGGGTTTATTTGAGTTGGATAGTCTTCCAACTCAAATATATAGGAGTAATTCAAGTTGGAAAGCTTTCCAACTAAAATATATAGGTATTAATTCAAGTTGGTAAGCCTTCCGATAAAATTTACCCGTTCAAAAGCTTTTACCACAGATAAACGTGGATAAAAGCGGATTTAGTTTGATCGAGAAAGAGCTTTTTCGCCACGGATAAAAACGGATTTTCGAGATTTTCCGTGGTGTTCCTTCGTGTGTTTCGTGAATAACGGGATAATTCTTCGGGCCACATCCAATTCACGTCCAGTTAATCATTCTCCCTTATAATTTGGGCCATGTTTGAATATGACATCCTCGCCAGACAGGCCCGCGCCCGCGCGGGCATCTTCCATACGCCGCACGGTGATCTGCAAACGCCGGTCTTTGCGCCGGTGGGCACGCAAGCCACCGTCAAAACACTCACGCCCGAGCATCTCAAAGAACTGGGCGCTTCGCTGGTGCTGTCCAACACCTATCATCTCTACCTGCGCCCCGGTGATGAGCTGGTGGCCGAGATGGGCGGGCTGCATCAGTTTATGCAGTGGCCCAATCCCATGCTGACTGATTCGGGGGGGTACCAGGTTTTTTCACTCGCCAAAATGCGCAAAATCGATGATGATGGCGTGACCTTCAAGAGTCATATCGACGGTTCGACGCATCGTTTCACCCCTGAAAAGTCAATTTCCATCCAGGAAAACCTGGGGGCTGATATCATCATGGCCTTTGACGAGTGCTCAGACCCGAATGACCGCGCCTACAGCAAAATTGCGATGGAACGGACTCACCGCTGGGCGGAACGCTCGTTAAACGCGCATCTGCGCCCCGATCAGGCGCTCTTTGGCATCGTTCAGGGCGGTGTGGACCCGGACCTGCGTGCCGTTTCGGCGGAATTTATCGCCTCCCTGCCGTTCCCCGGCATTGCCATTGGCGGCTTATCGGTTGGCGAGACCAAGGACGAAATGCACCGTACGCTGGATGTGGTCACGCCGCTGCTGCCCGAGCACAAACCGCGCTACCTGATGGGCGTCGGCACACCCGAAGACCTGATTAACGGCATCGCGCGCGGCGTGGATATTTTCGACTGTGTGCTGCCCACGCGATTGGCGCGTCACAACGCCGCTTTTTCATCGACCGGACGGCTCAACCTGATGAATGCCACCTTCGCCCGCGATCCGCGCCCCATTGACGAAAGCTGCGACTGTTACACCTGCCGCACCTTCACCCGCGCCTATCTGCGCCACCTGATCGTTGCCAGGGAATTGCTGGCCGGGACGCTCATTTCCATCCATAATTTGCATGCGCTGGTGCAGCTGGTCAAAGATATTCGCGTCATGATCTTGGCCGGGACGTTTACTGAACAATTGCCTATGCTGCTCGAACGCTGGGATCATAATGCTGTCAAAAAAGCGGCGCAAAGCTGATTTTATTTTCAGGAGTAAACAATGAATCTTCTTCAGGCCTTCATGCTCGGCATCATCCAGGGATTGACCGAGTTCATCCCGGTTTCATCGACGGCGCACCTGTTGATTACCCAGAAACTGCTGGGGATCACCGACCCGTTTGTTTTCTCGTTCCTGGTGCTGGTTCAACTCGGGACGATTGTTTCGCTGATTGTCTTCTTCTGGAAAGACCTGCTGGAGATCGTGCTGGCGACGCTCAAAAACCTGGGCGGCCTGGGGAATTTCAATAAACTGCCGGATAATGCCAAAATGGGTTGGTACATCGTGATTGCCACCATCCCGGCGCTGCTGGCGGGTTATCTGCTCAAGGATGCGGTTGAGGCGCTGTTCAAGACGCCCCTGGTCGAAGCGGCCATCCGTTTACTGACGGCGGCGGCGCTGCTGGCGCTGGCGGAACGTTTCGGGCGGCGCACCCGTCAATTGAACAGCATGATCTGGCTTGATGCGCTGGTGATCGGCGTCATGCAAATCGTAGCCGTTTTCCCCGGAGCCTCGCGCAGCGGCACAACCATCAGCGGCGGCATGTTCCGCGGCCTGGACCGTCCCGCCGCGGCGCGCTTTGCGTTTTTGATGTCGGTGCCGGTTATGCTGGCGGCCGGGCTGTACCAGTCGCTGGACGTGATCCGCATGCCGGGGCTGGGCGCCTTTTTGCCGGTGATTGCCATCGGGTTTGTCACGGCGGGGATTGTGGGCTGGTTTGCGATCAAATGGCTGATGAATTATCTGAACCAACATTCGCTGTACATCTTCGCGGCTTATTGCGCCGTGGTCGGTGTGCTCTGCGTGGCGCTGCAATTCATGCTGGGATAAGCTCGACGGTTTGATGAACAAATATCTGATTGTCTTTTTGCTGTTTCTGACGGCTTGCGCCGCACCGGCTTTCACTCCTCCTGCGGCTGAGACCGGAACCGCGGCAGCCCCGCTGCTGACGGTTTATGCCTCCGCGGCGGCGCAGCCCTGGCTCTCGGAAGTTTATTCCTGCGCTGAAAAGCAGTCGGTTGTGATGCGCCTGTCTGAAACGGAATCGAGCGCTGATTTGCGCCTGCGAATTGGCGAGCCGGAGAATCTGACTCTCCCGGTGTATCAAATCGACAGCGAAGAACTGCTGATTGTCACGCACCGTGAAAGCCCCATCCAAAACCTGACAGCGGATGAGGCGCGCGGTTTGTTTTCCCGCCCGGAGGGGCAAGCGGTTCAAATTTGGGTTTTCGCTTCCGGGGAGGATGTGCAGCAAGTCTTCGCGCGCGAGATCATGCACGGGAGTCCGGTCACTTCATTGGCGCGGGTGGCGCTCAGTCCACAACAAATGTCTGATACGCTTAATCAGGAGAAAAATGCGCTGGGCATTTTGCCGCGCCACTGGAAAGCCGGAAGTGTGCGGGAAGTGTTCAGCCTGCCGGATGTGCCGGTGCTGGCGCTGACGACTGCCGAGCCGCAGGGCGCGTTGAAAGAATTGCTGGCCTGTCTGCAAAAATAAAACGAGTGGAGAAAATCCACTCGTTTTTTGTTGCCGGCTTATTGTTGACAGATGGCTGGCCTGCGCTGATGCCAGCTTGTGGCCGTTTCGTAAGCCTGACCGGCCTGCAGGACTTTGGCCTCGCCCCAGGCCTGGCTGATGATCTGCAGCCCAAACGGCAGTCCCTCGGACGAGAATCCGCACGGGACGGAGAGCGCCGGGAGGCCGGTGAGATTGAAGGGCGCGGTGAAGCGCGTCAGGCGGCGCGCCTGGGCCAGGGCATCGCTTCCGGCGATGAGCGGCGCCGGGATGGGGGTGCTGGGCATCAGCAAAATGTCGTAATTTTCAAAAAATAGTTCCATGCGGCGGCGCATCTCGCTTTGGGTGCGGCGCGCCAGCGCATATTGGCTGGATGTGGTGGCCGCGCCGTTTTGCAGGCGCTGGCGTACGTCTTCGCCAAAGCCGAGGGGCTGCTCTTCCAGCCGCTGACGGTGGAAGGCCGCGCCATCGGATTGCGTCATCAGGCCGTTGGCTTGGGCGGCATCCAGCAGGAAATTCAACTCAACCGGCTCAATCCTGGCGCCGAGCGACTCAAAGACACGCGCGGCGTCGCGCACCGCCTCCAGTACATCCGGTTCGGCTTCCCAGGCGTATTCACCCGTCAAAATGGCGATACGCCAGCCCTGAACACCGTCTTCGAGCGCGGACAGAACATCAGGCACGGGGACATTGCTTGAAGCGGGATCAAGCTCATCGTACCCGGACAGCACTTGCAGTAGCAGGGCGGCGTCTTTAACGGTTTTCGTCAACGGCCCGGCGTGATCGAGATTCCATGAAAGCGGGAGAATGCCGCGCAGCGAGATGCGCCCGTAGGTCGGCTTCAGCCCCACCACGCCACATAAACTGGCCGGGATGCGGATACTGCCGCCTGTGTCGGTTCCCAGGGCCGCCAGGCACATTCCGCTGGCCACGGCGGCGGCGCTGCCGCTGGAAGATCCGCCACTGATGCGCTGCGTGTCCCAGGGATTGCGGACTGCGCCATAGTGCGGGTTCACGCCGGTGACGCCCAGGGCAACTTCATGGGTGTTGGTCTTGCCGATCAGGTTGGCGCCTGCCGCTTTGAGCTTTTCCACCACGGCGGCGTCTTTTTGGGGACGGTAGTCTTTGAAGAAGGAAGTCCCGGCGGTGGTCAGGATGCCAGCGGTTTCGTACAGATCCTTGATGGCAAGCGGAATCCCCGTCAGCGGGCCGGAGCTGGTGGTGGCTGGCGCAGAATCAGGCTTGATGACCGTGATGAAGGCGTTGATTTCAGGGTTGAGTCGCTCAATGGCTTGGAGACAGGCGTCGCTGAGTTGGGTGGCGGATAAACTTCCAACACGGAGCTGTTCAAGGGCGGATGAAATGGTCAGGGGTGAAATGTCCATAACCCCATTATATAATGCCCCCGGTCACATAATGCGGTTTTCCACGTTAAGCAAAAAAGCGCAATTTGTGACCGTGCGGGGTATACAAAAAAATCCCTCAAGGTTTCGATAACCTTGAGGGATTGACTGCGAGAAAGCTTGCTTAGAACAACCCGACGACTTTGCCGTTCTCGAGGTCGAGATCGACATCGTAGAAGACCGGGCGGGAGGGCAGGCCGGGCATGGTGCGCATGGTTCCGAGCAGCGGATAGAGGAACCCGGCGCCGACAGAGGCGCGGATGTCACTGATGTTGACGCGGAAGCCGCGCGGCGCGCCCTTGATGGCGGCCTCGGTGCTGAACGAAAGGTGAGTCTTGGCCATGCACAAAGGCAGCTTGTCAAAGCCGAGCTTGGTGTAAAGCTCGATCTTGCGTTCGGCCTCGGGCGAGTAATCGACGCCATCGGCGCGATAGATTTCGCGGCAAATGGTTTCGATCTTTTCCTTGATGGTCAGTTCCAGCGGATAGAGGAACTTGAAATTGCTGGGCTGGTCGCAGGCCTTGACAACGGCTTCGGCCAATGCGATGGCGCCCTGGCCGCCGACCATCCAGTGGCGGGAGACAACTGCATCCATGGCGCCCGCTTCGATGGCGGCTTTGCGGACGACTTCCACTTCGGCTTCGGTATCGTTGGCGAAGGAGTTGACCGCAACGACCACATTCACGCCGTATTTGAGCGCATTCTCGATATGCTGGACCATGTTCGGCAGGCCCTTCTTGAGCAGTTCGAGATTCTCTTCGGTGTATTCGGAGGCCAGCGGTTTGCCAGCGACGACTTTTGGTCCGCCGCCGTGCATCTTGAGCGCGCGGACGGTGGCAACCAGCACCACGACCTGCGGGATCAGGCCGGAGTAGCGGCACTTGATATCGAAGAACTTCTCCATGCCGATGTCAGCGCCGAAACCGGATTCGGTCACGACGTAATCCACCAGTTTGAGGGCGATCTTGTCAGCGATGATGGAGGACTGTCCGTGAGCAATATTGGCGAAAGGCCCGGCGTGCACAATGGCGGGAGTGCCTTCCAGAGTCTGCATCAGGTTGGGTTTGATGGCGTCTTTCATCAGGACGGTCAAGGCACCGGCGACGCCCAGATCTTCGGCGGTCACAGCAGAGCCCTTGCGGTCGGTGCCAACCACCATCGCGCCGAGGCGCTGACGCATATCCGCCAGGTCAGTGGTCAGGGCCAGGATGGCCATGATTTCGCTCGCGACGGAAATATCATAGCCCGAGCGGTGCTCGAAGCCCTTTTCATCGGGGCCAAGACCCACCTGGATTTCGCGCAGGAAGCGGTCGTTGACATCCACAACGCGCCGCCAGGTGACATTGGCGGGGTCGATATCGAGGCGCGCAAAGCGGGCGCGTTCTTCGGGGGTCAGTTCGTTCGGGTCGGTCTTATCGATGCCCAGTTTCTTCAGACGGCGCAGCATGGTCGGCGCAAATTTGCGGACACCTTTTTTATCGGGTGGGCAAAGTGCGTCAAACAGTTTGTTGTCGTCCGTAATGACCTGTTCGTGCATCATGCGGGCATCCAGGGCAGCGGAGCACAGGTTGTGCGCAGCGGTGATGGCATGGATGTCACCGGTCAGGTGCAGGTTGAAGTCTTCCATCGGGATGACCTGGCTGTAACCGCCACCGGCCGCGCCGCCCTTGATACCAAAGGTTGGGCCTTGCGAAGGCTGGCGGATCACGGTCATCACGTTTTTGCCCAAATGAGCACCGAGCGCCTGCGACAGGCCGACCGTCGTGGTGGTCTTGCCTTCGCCGAGCGGGGTGGGGGTGATGGCGGTTACATCGATATACTTGCCATCCGGGCGACCCTTCAAACGGTCCAGGATCTCGAGCTTGATCTTGGCCTTGTAAGGTCCGTAAAGCTCCAGTTCGCTTTCCAGAATGCCGAGTTCTTCGGCGATCTGCATAATCGGTTTCAGTGTGCCAGCCTGGGCGATATCGATGTCAGAAGGGACGGGGTTCAGAAGTTTTAGGGGGGTGGGGGTAAATTTTCGAGCCATTTGATCTCCTTTTTTGATGAAAATGCCAGTCTCTATTGTGAAAGATTTCCCGATTAAATGCAATAGACTTTCGTAACTAACTGAAAAGTAAGAAGTAATAAGTTTTGGCTTTCTCCGGCGTATTTTTATTGAATTTGTATGACAGTGCCGGTCAATTCACCTGCCAAAACGCTTTGGATATTTCCCGGCTGCTCGCCAGAGAAGATTTGGGCCGTCAAACCGGGGATTTCCTGCACCAGATCGAGCATCTGCCGCACTTTGGATTCCATCCCGCCGGTGACGTCCGCGCCGTGCGAGGCGCCCACCCTGGCTTTGACCTTGTCAAACGAGGCCGGGGTGATCTTTTCCACCCGCAGCCTGCGTTCCGGGAAATCGGCCCAGACTGCCCCTTCGAGTCCCGCCAATAAAATGCGCTGGGGCTGCAGTTGCCGCGCGAGATGCTCGAACAGGTCTTCGGTGGAAAGAATCGTTCCGCCGCGCTGGCTGTCGAAAATCGTGTCGCCGTAAATGACCGGCACCAACCCGGCGGCGAGCGCCGCATTTAACGTAGCCAGGTTCCAGTGGACGATTTTTCCATCCCTGGCGGTCACCGCCGAAACGGGCGCCAGCGCCAGCGACGGTACTCCCGCTTTGTGGAGCGCATCCATCACGAAGCGGTTCAGCGCCGAGGCTTGGTACCAGACCTCGGCAAAACCATTCCACTGTTCGGGCGTGTACACGCCCTGACGGGTGCCGTACTTTTTGGCGGCGATATGCCCAAAGGAGCCGGAACCATGTCCCAAAACGAGCGAAAGTTGACGGGTGGATAATGCGGCAGCAATCTGGCTGGCGAGGTCAGCCAGTTTGTCGAGACGCGGCGTATAGGGCAGGGTTTTATCCGTTATCAGTGATCCGCCCAATTTAAGAAATACGAGTTCGGTCATATCCCCCATTATCCCCAAAACAAACCGAAAGCGCAATATGCACAGTGGATATTCATGCCTTCGTGCGATATAATTTTCTTAATGGATATCAAGGCAGGTATAAATTCGGCGGTTTTCCTGGCTATTTGCGGCCTGCTCATCAGCTTGTGGATTGGCATTCATTCGATTCGCTCAGGGCGTAAGCTGCTCTATTTTCGCCTGCGGCAGCAGCGCATCGGTTATGGCTGGCGCATGATTGGTTTCGCCCTGGCGCTGGGGGTGCTGGTGGTCTTGATGGGGCGCTACGGTGAGCCGGTGGTGTATTCTTTTTACGAGCCTTCGCCCACGCCCAGCCTGACTCCCACCATAACACTCTCGCCGACGATCACGCTCAGTCCCACCATCACGCTTACGCCCACAATTACGGATACGCCATCCATCACGGAGACGCCCACCATCACGCCCACACCGTCCATGCCGCAAGAGATTGAAGCGAAGTTCACCAGCCAGGTGACACCCAACCCGGCTTCGCAGTTTAGTCCGCTGGTTTTTGCCCGCAGCGTGGATGTAAATACCTATGAGCCAATCGAATCTGGGACTGTCTTCTTGAATCCGGTGCGGCGCATTGTGGCGATTTACAGCTACGATAGCATGTCTCCGGGCGTGCAGTGGACGGCGCTCTGGTACCGGGATGGCAAGCTGATTTATTTCGATACCGCGCCCTGGGATGGCACCACCGGCGGCTACGGATCGGCTGAACGGGTGGCTTCGCCCGATGAGTGGCTGTCTGGCAATTACGAGGTGCAAATTTTCATAGGCCTGGAATGGAAAACGGTCGGACGTTTTGTGATCGAAGGAGATGCGCCCACTTCCACGGCTACACGGGTCCCATCGCCCACCGTTACCGACACAGCGACGGTTGCGCCGCGTCCCAGCGCCACCGCCAGCAATACGCTTCTGCCCACTTCCACGCTCGCGCCGACGCGCACTCGCCGCCCCACGGATACTCCCTGGCCCAGCCAGACGCCAAAAGTGACGCCGTAAGCTCAGAAAATAACAGAGACCGCCTCAAAGGCGGTCTCTGTGTTGATGCTGGATAAAGTGGTTGTTTACAGCACTTTCTGCTGATGTTCATAACTGACCATGGCGCGCGCAATCTGCGCCGCCAGTTTGGCGTTATTCAGCAGCAAATCCAGGTTGGTGCGCATCGATTTTCCGCCGGTCAGTTCGTTGACGCGCTTCAACTCATACGGCGTCACTTTTTGGCCAATGATTTTCTTCTCGACCACTTCCTGCGAAACCTGTGCCAAAACCGCCGAGATTTCATCTGCCGGGATGGCCATGTGGCTGGAGACAGGCTGGCAGACCAGCACCGCCGAATTCATTCCCAGTTCCCAATGGGTGCGGGCGAACTTGACTATTTCTTCAGGCGTGTCCAATTTCACGCTGACCGGTAAATCTTTGCCGGTTGAGAAAAATTCAGGGAATTTATCGGTACCGTAGCCCACCACCGGCACGCCCATCGTCTCAAGATATTCGAGCGTGGCGGGAAGATCCAGGATGGATTTGGCCCCGGCGCAGACCACAATCATGGGGATGGAAGCCAACGATTGGAGGTCGGTGGAGACGTCAAAGCGGGCTTCCTTATGGACGCCGCCAATTCCGCCGGTGGCAAAGACCCGAATTCCAGCTTTCTGCGCGACAAACATCGTCCCGGCGACGGTAGTTCCGCCCATTTTATTTTGGACGAGGGTGGTGGCAAAATCGCGCAGGCTGACTTTGATCAATTCATCAGGCCGGGCATTCGCCAGCCTTTCAAGTTGATCCGGGCTGAGACCGATCTGGATTTTTCCATCCATCACGGCGATTGTGGCCGGGGTGGCGCCTTCCGCGCGGACGGTTTGTTCCATATCCTGCGCCAGGGCCAGGTTTTGGGGATTGGGCAGGCCGTGCGTGATAACGGTCGATTCGAGTGCTACGATGGGCAATTTCTGCTGTGAGGCGCGTGAAATTTCCAAAGATTGAGAAAAATTATTGGGTAAGTTGCTCATGGGTTCCTTCTTTTGTTAAAACTGCACCGGATTTCCGGTGCAGTCTGATTATACCGCGAGAGTGTCGTACAGCTTTTCGAGCGAGAGTTCCGGGAAGACCGCTCCCTGATGGCGCAACGCCAATGACGCGGCCGAGACTCCCAAACGGGCGGCATCGTCAATTTCGATGCCATTCATCAGTGCGTAGATGACCGCGGCGGTCAGCGCGTCACCGGCTCCGGTGGGGTCGACGACTTTCGTCCGAATGACCGGGACGTGTCCATTGGTCTCGGACGTGGCGTAGCACAGGCCAAATTCCGCCAGCGTGATGAAGGCCGTCTCAACACCATGATTGACCAGGGCGCGGGCAGCCTCCAGCGCGGCCTCACGGTCACCGGCGGCAAATTGGCCGCCCGTCAGGATGCCCGCTTCGATGCTGTTGGGCGCGATCAATTTGATTTGTCGCAGATATGGTTTGAGACGTGGCGCCAGCGAGGCGGATGTCGGGTCGGCGCAAACCGGGATTTTATACTTTTGAGCCAGTTGAAAGATGGTTTTGATGGCGATTACCGGCAGGTTGGCATCCAGAAAAACCAGGCCTGCTTTCTCAAACGCATCCTCGTTATAGGTGAGATATGAAATGGTGAGTTCTTCGAGCACGCGCATATCGTCAAAAGCAAACTGACGGGTGCCATGTTCATCGAGCACGCCCATGTAAAAGCCGCTGGGATATTTATCGGTGGAATACACTGCGGAGACATCCACCCCGGCCTGGCGGGTGTATGCGAGCAGGTCTTCGCCGATGCGGTCTTTGCCGATCACGGAAAGCAGGCTGACGGGTTGGCCGAGTCGGGCCAGGTTTTCGGCCACATTGCGGGCCACGCCGCCAAAGGAAGTGCGAATTCGCGCCGGATTGGATGTTTCCATCTGCAAACCGTCGTGCAGGCGGGCTACCACATCCAGGCTGGATGCGCCGATCACAAGGACACTGCTTCCTGAGAGTTCGCTCAGACTGTTCATTAGCCACCTACCCGGTGAGAATTGGGATTGAAGAAGTTTGAAATAATCTCGATCGCACGAGAAAGTTCTTCCGGAATATCCTTTTGGTCGCGGCGAAATAACTCGCGCGCCGACTTAAGCCTTTCCAGGTAATCTTTCAGCAGAACATCAATCATTTCTTCGTTGCTGGCTTTATCAAGATCATCATAAAACTTATTAATCGGCATGGCTTGCACGAGCCGGAGCAGTTCCTGCAGTTTTGCATCATTGCGCAGGCGATTTAGTTCATCCTGGTTGCCGCGCGCGTAGTTTTCGCGGCTTAACTTCCAGGCTTCCATGTGTTTGGCAGGGATGATTTCAGCCGGGGTATCCCAGGTGCCGACTCCAATCCAGTTGAGCGCAAGGCCTTTTTCTGGAGCGCGCTTCTTGAAATTCTCATAAAGAGAAGCGGTCAACTCGGTGCGGGCGGTGAAGCCATCCGCCGGGGCCACGGCGGATGTCGAGGGTCCGGCGCCGTTTCGTTCGGAGAGGCGCTGACCTTCCTTGTCAATTTTTTCTTCGCGGCTGGCGATTTTATCCTGCTCAGGGCTGCCAATATTCGAAAGGAACTGGCTGAGACCGCGCTTGCCCACAAATCCGCTGACGTCATTGCCCACTGGCCCGGCAATTTTCCCTGGAAGTGGTGTACTCCATTCGGGTTTGTTGCTGGGCGCTTCGCCGGGTTTTACCGGACGCGCGCCCTTATAAACCAGGTTAAGGACAGCGCTTTTATCAAATGGGTAGGGCGTATGCAAATCTTTTTTGACAGGTTCCGGCCCGCGGTAAATGCTGTAAGAATACTGGATGTCTTTGGCGGTGACCGGGATGCCTTCACGCGAGCGCGGCGTCAGGGACTGACCGTCAATCACGTCACGCAGGTCGATCGTGGCGCGGATGCGTTCGAAGCCTGAGACAACTTCCGAACCTTTCCCGATGGTGGGTGCGATGATGTGTTCTGAACCATCAGGGCGCTCAAACAGGACGGCGCTATCGAGTTCGACCACGATATAACCGGGACCGCCAATTTGTACAATTGGCGAAGCCTGATCTGCCTCGACGATTTTCCCTTCACGGATGCGGATGGTGTTGTATTTCGTCCCAAAAGCCGCCTGGCGGATGAATTTTCTGGCGACTGGCTCTTCTTTTTCGAAGATATCCGCCAGGTAAGCCGCGCCGATGCGCTGCATCAGCCAGAAGGGGGCCACGAGAATAATCAGGTGCCTCAGCACCACCAGGTTAAGGAATGTGTAGAAAATGGCCGTGGTAATGGCATTCAACAAGCCCGGCGCATCCGAATTGAGCAGTGGCGTCAGAATATCGCCGGTCAGTTTTCTGAGTGTTTCCAGCGAAACAGTGTTGACCACCAGCAAGATCCACATCAGGAAAAATGCAACCAGCAGGATGCGGAAGCGTGTTTTCGCCGCATTGTGGCTCAGAGAAAAAATCCGGTTTAGGAGCGCATCGATGAATTTCGCGATCGCCGCGGCGATTGAATTGATGTATAGCGTGGTCGTTCCTGAAATTGGCTGCAGCTTCTTGATCATTCGCGTGACTCCCGCTCGCGCAGCCAGCTAAAAATGGCGGCAAGTTCGCGCTGCTCGACGTTGGTGCGTTTGAGCAAGGTGGTATTGCGCCGCACGCCCATAAAGGTTGACCGCACCAATTGTTTGAGCGCCTCAGGTTTCGACACCGGCTCCTTTTTGAGTAACTCTCTAATGGCGTCGGTGGCGAATTCTTTCATCGCGTCGTCTGACCCGGCAGTCTCGGACAATTTGCGATCCCGTTCAACCTGGTCGCGTTCTTTTTGGGCATTTTTCAGCCAGAGGGTTGTCCACTGGTTGATCATGCGTTCTTCCACATCGGGGGCAAAGATTAGCTGCTTGATATTGGCCCCGGTCACTTCAAGTCCCATCGCTTTCAGGGTTTCAAATTCCTGGCTGGGACCTGTTTGTATCATGTCGTTGGCCTGTTCTTTCTGACCGGCTTGAATCAGTTCGCAAAAGATGCCAAACAGATTCTCGTTAAACTGGTCTTTCTCGACCCCTTTCAGGCGCGGACGGCCAAAGTCATCCAATAAAACAACTTCACTCTGGCTTAAGCGGTTTTTGACCAGGCTGCTGAGATATTGCAAGGTGGTTTCAGTGCGCCAATCGACAATTTCAAACAGCTCACTCAGGCGCACTTTGCGAAGATATTCGCGCCAGATATCCGCCGCCATTTTGGCCGGGAGCGGGCTCCAGACCGGTTGGTCAACCTGGACTCCGCGCGTGATGCTGTCGCGAATGAATTTCTCGCTGTTGGCTGCATTGAACCCAAAGCGAGTGCCGCCTTCCCTTTCAACTGATTTGATGCGGAAAGTGACCGAAATGGTAGCAACGACTTCAATCGCATCGCGGGTCGTTCCGCTGGTTTCCCAGTGCCGCTCTTGAATCTTCTGGAAATTAATATCTTCTTTGGCAACGGTGAAGGGTTGATCGGAACTTTCCGGCCCGATCGACTGGGTCAGGGTGTGCAGATCGGCTGTCGCGGCGATATATTCATCAGCTTTGGTGAAGTGAACGCCCGGCCCGATCGTGCGAGTAAATTCCACCGCAGAGCGCAAAACAGCGGTGCTGGCGCTATCCAGCCAGGTCACCCCCGGCCCCTTTTTCTTATTTTCCCCTTCGCTTGAGCGGATTTGACCGTTCTCAACAAAAATAGCAGGGCCATGACCACCCAAAAGGTAAGTCACCAGGCGGTCAATGACGGTTATCCGGTCGCGCAGTCTATAGACCGGCAAAACAAATTGGGAAAAAAACAGCATCCAGACGAACAGCCCGCCAACGCACAAGATCAAATCCATCAGGATTTCGAGCGATTGGTCGACTTGCGGGGCAGCGATAAATAAAATATAGCTGATGACCAGATAGGCGAAAATAAACACCCCAAAACGCATCAGTGCGCGGAAAATGGGACTTTTAAAAATGCTGGGTTTTTCTTCCATTGGGTTGATTCTATATCAAAACCGGAAAAAATGGAAAGCAAAGTACGCGCGGTATAATTCGCGCTCATGGACACTTTACGCGTTGAATTTCACTGTCACACCATCTTTTCCAAGGACAGCCTGACCAAGCCGAAAACCCTGGTGGAGGCGGCGCGCCGCAAGGGTTTGGACCGTTTAATCGTTACAGATCACAACTCGATTGCGGGCGCGTTGGAAGCAAAACAAATCGACCCGGAACTGGTCATCGTGGGCGAGGAAATTTTGACCACCCGCGGCGAACTGCTGGCCGCCTTTGTGACGGAGGAGATTCCAGCCGGGCTGACGCCGCTCGAAGCCATTCGCCGCCTGCGGGAGCAAGGCGCATTTATCAGCGTCTCGCATCCTTTTGACGGGCGCCGCGGCTGGGAACTGGCGGATTTGCTCGAAATCATCCCACTGGTGGATGCCATCGAAACCTTTAACGCCCGTTGCATGAGCGCGCGTTTCAACCTTCAGGCGCAGGAATTCGCCCGCCAACATAACCTGGCGGGCACCGTCGGCTCGGATGCGCATGCCGTCATGGAGTTGGCGCGCGCCACTTTAACGGTCGAAAAGTTTACGGGGGCGGACGGTCTGCGGCGCGTTATCTGCGCGGGCGTGGAAAATGTCCGCTTGTCCTCCCCGCTGATTCACCTGACATCCCGTTACGCCACCACGCTGAAGAAAATGGGATTGGCCGCCACGCATGCCCCGTCCAAACGGTCGTAAATTGGTGCGATATAAAAAGCTCGTCACGGCCTTTGTGCTGCTGGCCTATGTTCTTTGGGCCGGGATTTTTATTTACAAGTCGTCCTTCCTGGCGATTGACGGTCAGCGCTATTTTTCGCTGGTGGATGACGCCATGATTTCCATGCGTTATGCCTGGAATTTTTCGCACGGGCTGGGCCTGGTCTGGAATCCGGGCCAGTATGTGGAAGGTTATTCCAACCTGCTGATGGTGCTGGTCATGTCGGCGGCGATCGTTTTGTTTGGAAAAATCCATGCCGTTCTGGCGATCCAAATTTTTGGGCTGGGACTGGTTCTCGCGGTTGGAATGTTGAGCAGCGCCACGCTGCGCCTGCTCCGGCCCGGCTCGGATGACGATTGGCTGGATGTGCTGGCGCTGGCCTGTGTGCTGGCCTATTATCCTTTGAGTTACTGGTCTTTGCAGGGCATGGAAACCGGGCTGCTGACGCTGCTGCTGTTGGGCACTGTCTTTTTCGCGTTCAAGTGGCAGGCCGAAAAGCAGACCCGCCAGATGGCGGGCGCAATCCTGTTGGCGGGACTGGCTTTTCTCACCCGGCAGGATTCCATCGTCCCGGCCAGCCTGATCTTTGTCTTCCTGTTTGTTGATTTTGAGCGCCTGCGCAAAAAGCAGCTTTTCCTGTCGCCGCACACCTGGATGGTGGTGATTTACATCCTGTTTGTGGCCGGGCAGACGGCTTTTCGGGTGCTGTATTATGGCGAGTGGCTTCCGAACACCTATCTGCTTAAGGTCAGCGGGGTTCCGCTTACGGCGCGGCTTTATGGCGGGATGGTTTTTATCGGTCCATTTCTGCTGCAAAGCGCATTATTGCTGGCTTTTTCCGGCCTGGGGCTGATGTGGCGTCCCCAAAAGGAGAAGTCGCTGTTGTTTTTCATCCTGGCAGCATTGACCGGTTACCAGATTTGGGTGGGCGGCGACGCCTGGCCGGTGTGGAGAATGCTGACGCCGGGCATTCCGCTGGTCATCATTTTGGCGCTGTTGGGCTTCCGGCAGCTGACCGGGCGCAGCCAGTCAACCAGTTTGACCAAAAACTTTGGTGTTGTGCTGGCCCTGGCTGGCGTGCTGATGATCTCGGTCAATGTGGTTTTCTGGCAGGATATGGCTTTCGCCGGGAACTCGCTGACCGCCAAAACCATCGCCTCGCGCAGAAATCATGTCAACGCGGCCATCGCCATCCAGCATCTGACAACGGAAACTGCGCGCGTTGGCGTGTTCTGGGCCGGGATTGTGCCCTACTTCACCGAGAGAACCGGCGTCGATTTTTTGGGGAAATCCGACCGGCATATCGCTGGCCTGGCCCCCGATCTTTCCGGCGATATTGGTTGGAATGGCATTATCAACACCCCCGGGCATGTCAAGTATGACCTGGTTTATTCTATCGACCAACTCCAACCGGCCTACATCGAAGGGTTTCGCTGGGGCAAACAGGATCTCAGCGCCGAGGCCAACCGCGATTATGTGCGCGCCAATTATCAGGACGTGGCAGGGAGTGTGGTCATTTTGCTTCGGAAAGACTCGCCGGATGTGCTCTGGGATCAGGTGCGGCTTGAGCCGTGAGGCCGATCGTTTATATCCTTTACCGCCACCAAAGAAAGCTCAGCCACGAATAACGCGAATGGGCACGAAAAATTCGAAATAATTCGCGCTATTCGTGGCAAAATGGGCTGCTTTATTAAAACTTGGCGCCCTTGGCGTTTTTTCTTGGCAACTTGGCGATGAAAATTACCTCGTCAACAGTTACCCATGCCCCGCATCACAGCCCCTCAAGAAAACAGGCCGGGAATACTCCCAGCCTGTCCTTATGCCGCTCTCTCAGCCTTCGCCATCCGCCTTGGGTTTCGACCCAATCTCCACCAGCTGCACCTGCACCTGATAGCGCTTTTCGCCGATCTGGATTTTCCCCATGCCGAAAAAGCCCTTCGAGCCGGTCTTGAAAACCTTTTCTTCCGCCATCATCAAGCCAACCTGCTTTTCGCCATCCTTGATTTCAACAGTTAACATTGTGAACCATCCTTTCCGTGTGGGTTTCCATCAGTATAACGCTACTTTGTCCACTTGTGAGTGGATTAAACGGCTCATGGTACTCCTGGCTGGCTGCCTGATCGTTTCAGCCTGTGGAAGTGTGCCTGCCGCGCCGCAGGAAGCCCCCGCCGTTGCGACCGGCCCGATGCAACTGACAGAGACTCCGCCTCCCGCCCGCACGCCTTTGCCGCCGCCCACCAGGCGCGCCCCCTCGCTGACAGCGCTTCCCAGCCTCACCCCCATCCCTTCGCTGACCCCCATCCCGCCGCTGCATGACTACGTTTTCCCCATCCAGCCGCCCGAAGCGGCCACCTTTGGGGAAGGCGTGCAGGGACATGGCTACCCTGCCACCGATCTTTTTGCCAGGGCTGGCACCAAATTCGTCGCCGTGACCGATGGCATGGTGGAATTTATCAGCGCCACGGATGACTGGAATCCGAATCACAATGACCCGGCCGAGCGCAGCGGGCTGGCGGTTGCCATTCTGGGCGACGACGGCCTGCGCTATTACGGCTCGCACCTTTCGGGGCTGGCGGCTGGCCTGTATTACGGTCTGCGGGTCAAGCCGGGGGATTTGCTGGGCTTTGTCGGCGCGAGCGGCGATGCGCGCGGCAAGGACGCGCATCTGCATTTTGGCATTTCGCACCCCACCACGCCCGACGATTGGAAAACCCGGCGCGGAGAAATCGACCCGTATCCCTATCTCCTGTCCTGGAAAAAGGGCCACAACCGTACCCCGCAATTCCCCACCGCCACGCCATAAAAGCAGACGGAGCATCTCGTAGTGAGATACTCCGTCTGCTTTTGGGGGTGGTATCCGCTTACGCGCGGCTTTTGACGGCGCTGGCAATCCCGGCGACGTGTTCGGGGGAGGAGCCGCAGCAGCCGCCGACGATGCGCGCTCCGGCGGCGATGTTGCGCAGGGCGGCTTCTCCCATTTGCTGCGGGGTGACGTCGTAAATGGCGGCATTGTTTTCGTCGGTGCGCGGCATCCCGGCATTTGGCTTGGCCCAGATCGGGAAGCCGGGAGCGGTTGCGGCGTATTCCTGCACGATCTTTTCCATGTTTTCGAGCGTGGTGCCGCAGTTGGCGCCGACCGCCGCCGCGCCTTTTTCCTGGTAGATTTTCATAACCTGCGCCGGTTTGGTGCCCATCATGGTGCGGACGCCGCGATCGTAGCTGAAGGAGACCACGATCGGCAGGTCGCTCACTGAGCGGATGGCGTCAAAGGCGGCGCTGGCCTCGTCGATGGAGAACATGGTTTCCACCACGAACAAATCCACACCGCCTTCGGCCAGGGCTTTGGCCTGTTCGGCGTAGGTGCTGAAAGCTTCTTCAGCGGTGAGCGGCCCGAGCGGTTTGATCAGCAGTCCGGTTGGGCCGATGGATCCAGCCACGAGTACGCCTTCCCGCGCGGAGGCCGCTTTTCGGGCCAGTTCCGCCGCGCGGGTGTTAATTTCCACGCAGCGCTCCACATATTTCGATCCTTTCATGCGCAGGCGCGTGCCGCCAAAACTGCAGGTCAGGATGATATCCGACCCGGCAGCGACGAAGCTGTTGGCGAGTTGGAGCAGGATTTCGGGGTTGTCGATCAGCAGGTCTTCGGGCGCGGTGCCGGGTTTGAGTCCCATTTTTTGCAGGTTGGTGCCGGTGGCGCCATCTGCGCTGAAAACTGCGCCAGCGTTGAGTCGTTCCAAAAATTTGTTCATAAGTGCTCCTGTGTGGGTGGATTTTTAGTGTCGGAAGTTCTGCAAGGTTTCGAGGTAGTAATCAGGCAGGCCGATGTCAAAGCGTTTTCCGTCGATAATCAGCCCCAGAAAGCCATCTTCCTGGCGCATGCGGTCTAGCGCGGAGGTCAGCTGGAATTCGCCGCGCTCGCGCACATTGTTATCGATGTGCTCCTTGAGCAGGGTGAATAATTCGGGCTTGATGATGTATTGCCCAAAGACTGTCAGGTATTCGTCTTCCGGCATGCCGGGCACGCGCAGATTGGTGTGGGCATAATCCAGGGTCGGCTTTTCGGCGAATTCGGTCACGTTGAGCAGTTTTTGATCTTCCAGCCAGACGCCGGTGACGGTGCCGAAGTTGCCAATTTCGGCTTCGGGTGTGCAGCGCATGCCCACGATGCTGGTTCCGTGGCGCTGATAGGCTTCGAGCAGCTGGCGGGCGCAGGATGACTCGCCGTCCGAGCGGTAGATGTGGTCGCCGAGCATCAGCAGGAAAGGCTCATCGCCCACGGCCTGCGCGGCGCTGTAGACGGCGTGTCCAAAGCCTTCCTGGGCGGTTTGCAGCACGAAGGTGACGTGCTGGCCGATTTCCAGCAGACGGCGGGAATATTCCTGGAAATGGCGCGGCAGCTTGTTGTAATTTTCAATCGAGATTTGCTGGGTGAAAAACGAGCGGAAGTCTTCCAGATCGTTTTCCTGGACGATGATGATGACTTCGTCGATCCCGGCTTCGAGGGCTTCCTCCACGATCAGCAGGATGGCCGGTTTGGCGATGCCATCCCGGTCGATGATCGGGAAGAGTTCCTTTTTGGTGGCTTTTGTGGCCGGGAACAGGCGGGTGCCAAATCCGGCGGCGGGAATGATGGCTTTGCGGACTTTTTTCTGGGGTGTGATGGTCAATTTCATACCGGGCAGATTCAAGTCACGCTGCAGGATTTCGAGCACGGCCTGTTGGTCGTCCTCGCTCTTGCAGATGAACTGCGCCGTGCCATCGCCCTGCGAGCCAACGCCTTTTCCGCCCCAAATGTGAGGCTTGAGCGATGGATAGTCCAGGATTTTGTGCAAAACGGGTGAGGTCAATTCGTGCGGGCAGGCGGGCGTGGCATAGCGATCAAAGAATACCTGGGCTTCGGTCAGTAATGCGCCCAGGCGCTCGCCATCCGACGATTCCAGGGCTTCGATGGCCTGGCGCACAATCCGTTTGTTGATCGACCCCAGCAACTCCTGCACGCCACGCTCAACCTCGTTTTCGGCGAAGGGATAACAGCGATTGAGGTGGTTGAGAATCTCCATCGTGTCTTTTTTGGCTTGCAAATCGACCAGGATGAAGTACATCGGCTCCTTGACCTGTAATTCGCAGGTTTCGAGCCGGTCGCCGTCGAATTCCATCAGGACGGGACGGTTGCCGAAGGCGCAGCCCTGATCCATGCGTCCGCAGCGCGAGGGGGTGCTGATCTCGCCCTGATAGGCCAGTTCCATTTCTCCGCGGGTGGTCATTTTCAGGTCATAGATGCGATTGAAGGCGCGCGCCGCCAAAACGGTGATGGCCGCGCTGGAGGAAAGGCCTTTTTTGATGGGCAGGTCGGTTTTGTAGTTGTCGATGACCAATCCGCGCACGTGGTAATTAATCAGAACCTGGTGGGCCACCCCGGCGATATAGCTCCAAAAGCCGCCCTTTTGGGCTTCTTCCAGCAGGGCTTTGGGTTCCATCGGGATTTCATACGGTCCGCTGCGCGTTCCATCCGGCGCAGTGGAACTCAATACCAGCGAGGTGGGATGCGGGGAGACTTCGGCGTAGATGCCCTGGTCGGTTCCGGTGATCAGGGTGTAACCTTTTTCGATATTGGCATTGATGCGCCGGTAGCCACCGGCCCAATCGGAGTGTTCGCCAACCAGACAGATGCGCCCGGGTACAAAGATTTTCATAATGTTGTGGCCTTTCAAAAGCTGGGAGTTCTGACTATACCCCTTGCGGTCACAAATTGCGCTTTTGGCTTTAATGTGGAAAACCGCAATTTGTGACCGGAGGCATTATATTTTATCACCGGGTTACTCACGGCAGGACGGCGAAGACGCGCACACCTTCGGCGCTGGCGACTGCAAGGAAGCGCCCATCGGGGCTAAAGGCCAGCCTGTCAATGGCGCTGGTGGCTGCCTGGAAGCTGGCGCTTTGCCCGCCATCCCGATTCATCACCAGCACGGAACCGTCCTTTTGGCCGATGGCGAACAATCCGGTCGAGGAAAGCGTCATGCTGACCGGTTCGGCGGGCAGGGCGAGCCGCGTCACTTCGCTGATTTGATGGTTTACCGGTTCGATCACGTTTAGCACAGTCTGGTTGCGGTCGAGTTCGTTTTGCAGATAATAGATCGTCCCATCGGCAGTCATCAGGAGCGGTTTATAGAGAAAATTATCCTTCTTCTGGTAAATGCCATTACCGGTGGCCTTCTCGACCACGGTGATGGTGAAGGTGTTTTCCTTTTCGCGCGCGGAGAATACGATCAGTTGCTGGTTTTCGGCAAAGCCTTGCAATAAGCCTTTGACCGATTCCTGTGGCAGTTTCTTGCCCTTGGTGTACAGGTCCGTGCTGCTGCCGGTGTCGATCAGCGCCCATTCTCCGCTGCGGTTGATGGCGGCGATACGGTACGCGCCAACCTGGATGACCAGCGCTTCGCTGCGGTCGACCAGACTGGTGCTGCTAATGTCGAGCACTTCTTTCAGGGTATTGCCGTCAGACGCGAATAGGATGTGATCGGGGTCTTTGAAGCAGGTGGTTTCCGCGGTGAAAAGTTTCATCCAGCAGGCGGAATGCGGGCTGTTGACCAGGAGAAAGCCGTCACTGATGAAGCGGAAGGCTTGATACGCGGTCTTGCCAGCTTCCAAGTCGCCTTTGGCGGCGGGCAGGGGCAGAGCCGCTCCCCATAACGCTGCCAGGGCGTCGGGTGAGGGTTCGGTGGTGGTATCGAAACGGATAACGTTCCCGGTGTCGAGGTCCCATTGACCGTTATCGACCGTCGCGCTGGTGTGGAGGGTATCCCAGCGCAGGCCGTATCCGTTGAGCGTTTTATCATCGGCAAACGCAATCTCCCATTGACGGGTATTGGCGTTGCCCGGTGGGACGTTTATTTCACGTTTTATCTGCAGGTTTTCGAGCGAGTAGGCGCGAATTTTGGTGGGCATCGCAATCGCCAGCAGCTGTCCATTGGGAGAGATGCTGAAAGGGGTGTCAGCGCGCGGCAGGAGCAGGTTGCCGGGCAGCTTCCAGGTGCTGGTGTCATAAAAGAGCAGTTCCTGCCCGCTGTGGATGATGAATTTGAGTCCGTCGGGCGTGAAGCGGATGCCGTCCACCGTGCGGTCGTAGCCCAGCACCTGCAGCCCGCTTTTCAGGTCGATCACGCGCAGGGGCGCGGTTCCGGCGCGAAAGGCCAGGAAGTTGTTATCGGGCGAGATGGCGATGCTGGCGTCGTTGCGCAGGCCGTTGAAGTCGCCTTCCACGGGCAGGGCCAGGGCCAGCGTGGCCTGATCGGTTTGCACGTCGTACACTTGCGCTTCCCAGGCGCCGGAATTGCGCGTGATGACGGCGAAGCGGCTGCCGTCGCTGTTGACGGAAATGCAGTTTTCGCAAGGGAAATCGGCGGTGAAGATATTTCTCCAGTGCGCCAGCATTTCTCCGGCGCGGTTGAACAGGAAGGTGCCGTTGGAACTGCTAAGGAAAAGTTTTTGTCCATCCGCGCTGATGGCATGGTGCCGTAGACTGGATTCGAGCGCGCTGAAGACAAGCGTGAACAGCTGCAGGTTATCCACGCTGATGGTTTGAAAGCCCGAGTCGATCAGTGGGGTGCCCTGGGCCGCCGGGAAGGGCGATTTGTGCGTGGGCACCGGCGTGAGCGTGGGCGTCTCGGTCGGTGTGGCGGTTGGGCTGGGCGTGATTGTGGCGGTCGCCGTGGCCGTGGCGCTTGGCTCAACGGGAACGCTCGCCGATCCGGGGGTGACAGGCGCGGTGGCGCTGACGATAAAATCCTGGTTAGCGGGCAGGGTGACCGCCACGTTGGCCGGGATGACGATCGGATTGTTACAGGCGCTGAGCAGAACCGCTAAAATGAGCACGATCAGTGCAGTCTGGATTTTCATAGATTACTCCTCTGTGGCTGATGCTAGACTCTATTTTACATTCATCTGCAAACATAAGCGCCCCTTTCGGAGCGCTTATGTTTGCAGATGAATGGTGAATCCCCAAAGAGTTGGTTTATTTGCCCAAAATGGCGTTTTGCGCCGCTTTCAGGATGATGTCTTCGCTGGTCAGGACGTTTTCGGCGTTGACCGGCACCTTGATGGTCGGCTGAACGCCGACGCCTTCCAGAAACAGG
The DNA here is from genome assembly GCA_903838415.1 of uncultured Anaerolineae bacterium. Classification (GTDB taxonomy): domain Bacteria; phylum Chloroflexota; class Anaerolineae; order Anaerolineales; family Villigracilaceae; genus UBA5195. Next base: position 47,894 of record CAILYI010000006.1, read on the forward strand.
GAACCATCCTCCAGTACTTTGCGCCCGGTCGGGAACTGCATACTGATGCTTTCGGGCATTTTTATCTGTCCTTTGGAGACTTCAGCTTCAATGCCGCCGGTCGGATATTGGCCCACTACCACGGCTCCCGGCACTTTGCTGAAGCCATAGGCTTCCAATTCGCAGGCGCTGGCGCAGCTAAGCCCCACCAGCACAGCAATTTCATCGAAACGGTATTGATTCTGATTGGCGATGATTCTATCGGCTTTGTCTTTCGCGGCAAATTTTCCCTGGGTGCTGTCGTAATACTCCAGCAGGCCGATAGGAATCTCCTGATCGGTCAGGAATCCAGCCAATCCCAAGTTGACTCCACCGCTGTTTTTGCGCAGGTCGATGATGATTCCGGCCACTTTTTGTTCCTGGAATTTCTTCAGGCCGCGCTCAAAGAGCCGCAGGATCAGGTTTAAATCATCCAGGTTTGAGTTGATTTTGATGTAACCGATGTCCTTCCCATCCACGGTCAGCGTTTGTAATTCGACCGGCAGAAGCGCTTCGCTTTTATCGTAGCCGAGTTCTTTTAACAGGCTGTCCACTTCAGGGATGGATGTCAGTTGGGCGGATTTTTCCTGCCCACCGGGGTTTTTGAAGGTGACATTTGCCACCGCGCCGGGCTTGGTGCGGGTCAATACGACGGCTTTGCTGTACAGGATGCTCACATCTGAAGATTTGTTGCCGAAGAAAAGGGTCTGAGCCTGGATCGCATCCATGACTGATTTGCCGTCAAATTGGGTAATCAGCGCCCCGATCTTCATTCCGGCCTTCTCAGCCGGGCCGCCGGACAGCACTGAATTGACCAGCACCTGGTTGTCATCCAGCACGCGGACGGTGAAACCCAGGCTGCCGGAATAATTGGTCCGGAAGTCCTGGCTGGACAGATCGCCGCCATCCACGCCAACATGACCATCTTTGAAGGCGTAGGTGAGGTCGCGCAGGGCGGCGTAGAAAGCCTGCGCATTCTTGTCCTTTTCAGCCTGTTCCACGCGCGGACGGATTTGGGCGATCAGCTGCTGATAGTCCGGCTGCTTGCCGTCGATGCCGTTGAAAGCATATTCGGTGCTCAAAAACTTCAGCAGGTTGTCGAAGGACTGGGTGTACGAATCCTTTGAATAGTCTTTTGGACCGGCGTCGGGTGCTTCGTACAGGGGCAGTTCCGCTTCGGGGCTTTGCGAGACAGTAAACGGGTTGGTATCCAGGTTTATAACGGAATATCCCGCCTGGAGCGGGGCGATCGGGTCATCGGCCGTGAACAGCTTTCCATCCGCGCCAAAGCCGGTTGGGAATCCTTCGCCGCTCTCGGGTGCGTAAACGATCAACTTGCCGCCGGTGACTTCGCCATCATCATCGGGATTGGTCTTGATGGATGATTGGTTGCCCGGCCAGCCACGCAGACGGTCATCGCCGCTTAAAAAGGGATCGTTGGCGATGTTGGGTTCATAATCCATCACGAAAACTTCGACGCCGGCGTTTTGCTGTCCATTATTATCCACATCATTCAGCGTGCCCTGCGGGATGCCCGGCAGGATCAGTTCGTAGAAGCCGCTGGCATTTTTGGGGTCATATTGGACATGCCCGATCACCTGCGAGTTGACCGGCACTTCCCATTCCTTATTGCGCGTGATGAAACCGTGCAGATCGACCAGGATCACCTGCCGCTCGGCGTACAGCACGTTATCAGAAAATTCTCCGCCAATTTCGCTGGTCGATTTGAAGGTACCTGTAATCTTGTACGGTTGACTCGACGTGAAGACGGGCGCCTGAATGGTTGGCCCGGCTGTCATGGCAGGTGTGGATGTTGTCGCCGGTACGCCCGGCAGGCCGGAGGTTTGCCAGGCCTGGCAGCTGATGCTCGCCAGAATGAGCGCCAAAATGGCGGTGATGACTTTGTTAAATTTTTTCATCGGAAAGCCTTTCTTTGAGTTGATAGCGTATTATACTTATCCATCATTAAAATAATCTTACTGCGGACATCTTGCGATAGCCTTTTTACTCCACAGGAGAACGTCCCGAAGGTTTTGGGCGGGATTTTGGCTGTTTTTCCAACCTTCGGGACGGTTGTTTTAAAATAATCTTCCTATGAGCTGAATAATCAACGAGCAGGGAGCCGGTATGGACTGGAAAATCAAGTTCGACGATGAGCTTCAAACGGCGGCAGACGCCCGCGCGCACGGCAATCAAGGCCAGGCACGCGTTTGCGCGCGGCGCGCGGCAGGGATTGTCATTCGGGAATATTATCAGCGGAGGGAGATATCTGTCCGCACTTCCAGCGCCTATGATCTGTTAATGGGCTTCTTGGAGATTCCAGACTTGCCAGCGGCGGCGCGACAGGCGGTTGAATACCTGACGTTGCGCGTAACGGAAGAATTCAAGCTCCCCGTTGCCGTTGATCTCGTTATGGAAGCCCGGAATCTGGCTGAAAGCCTGCTGCCGGGCGCATCTCAACGGTAGCGGCGCGCCCCTGCTTCGCATCTGACAGTACGTTATAATCGCTGCATGATTCTGGTGACCGGTGGAACCGGTTTTGTTGGGCGCGCATTAATCCGCCAGTTGGTGGCCAATGGACAGCAGGTACGCACGCTGATCCGTCCTTCGCCGCGTACCCCCAATCTTCCACGCGGCGTACAGGTGGAAGTGGCGGTCGCCGGTCTCAACGACGAGCGCGGCTTGCGTGCCGCCATGCGCGGCGTGGAAGTGGTCTACCACCTGGCCGGGGCCGAGCATCAGGGCGCGCGCGCCAACATCCTTGAAGTGGATGCGCGCGGCACTTATAACCTCGCCCGCGCCGCCGCTGACTTGCGGGTTCACCGTTTTTTCTATGTCAGCCATCTCAGCGCCGACCGTTCATCCTACTATCCCTTGATGAAAGTCAAAGGCATTGCCGAAGAACATATCCGCCGCAGTGGTGTGCCGCACACCATCTTTCGCTCTGCGCTGTTGTATGGCACGGAAGATCATTTCACCACCGCCATGGCGAGCATGTTATCGCTTTTCCCGGTCATGTTCCTGCCGCGCGAAGGCGAAGTGCTGATCCAACCGCTGTGGGTTGAAGACCTGGTGACCTGCCTGTTATGGGCGCTCGACACTCCCGAAACACTCAACCATACCTTCGAAATCGGCGGCGCGGAATATTTCCCCTTCCGTCAGGCGGCTGAGATCATCCAGGAGACGATTGGCAAGCGCCGCATGTTTGTCGCTCTGCCGCTGCCTTACCTGCGCACGCTGACGGTGATGCTCGAAAGCGCCATGCGCGGCTTCCCTTTTTCCACATTTTGGGTCGATTACTTCTCGTACAACCGCACCTGTCCCGTGGATTCCATCCCGCGTCTGTTCGGTTTTCTCCCCTCGCGCTTCACCTATCGCCTCGATCACCTGAAAGGGATTGACTGGCGTCGTCGCGCCTGGCAGACTTTCTTCACCAGCCCCAAATAAAAAATATGGCAATCATCCGAATTCTCGAAACAATTGAAGAAATGGAGCAGGTTGAAGAGCTCCAGCGCGTCGTCTGGTTGGGCAGCGAAACCGACGTGGTTCCCTCTCATTTGCTGATCACCCTGGCGCACAATGGCGGACTTGTGCTGGGCGCCTATGACGGCGACAAACTGGTTGGAACGCTGTTTGGTTTTGTCGGGCTGTATGACACCCCCGCTGGCTCGCGCCCCAAGCACTGCTCGCACCAGATGGGCGTGCTGCCCGAGGCCCGCGATGCCGGAATCGGCTTTGCGCTCAAGCGCGCTCAGTGGCAATTTGTCCGCCAGCAGGGCCTGGATTGCATCACCTGGACCTATGATCCGCTGCTCAGTCGCAATGGAAATCTCAACATTGCCCAGCTGGGCGCGGTATGCAACACGTACATGCGTGAAGTTTATGGTGAAATGCGCGATGACATGAACGCAGGCCTGGCATCTGACCGTTTTCAGGTTGATTTGTGGGTCAATACCGCCCACGTCAGTCAGCGGATGGGAGATCATCCCGGCCCTGCGCTGAAACTGGCTGACTTTGAGTCTGCCCACGCCCCCATTTTTTACCCGGTTGACTCCGCTGGAGTTTTTATCCGTCCGCCCGGGTATTTGACTATTCCGGGCGAAACCGCGCTGCTGGCTGAAATCCCGTCCGATTTTCTGAAGCTGAAAGCCGCTGATTTTGGTCTGGCCTGCGACTGGCGCCAATTCACGCGCGAAATGTTCGAAACCAGCTTTGCGGACGGATACCTCGTCACCGATTTTGTCTACGATACCAGCGGCGGGAATCCGCGCAGTTTTTACGTGCTGACGCGTGGCCCGGCGATCTCCTAGCCAAAATCAGGCCGTCCGGTAATAGCCAACATCCACGGAGTAGACGCGGCCTTTTTTGATGACCTGTTTGACCAGGTTGGTGCCAAAACGATAGCCCAGGTGACGATAATCGGGCACGGCAAGCACCAGTAAATCGGCCTGTTTGCCCGGTTCGATCGAACCGACTTTATCAGCCATGCGAATGGCATAAGCGGAGTTGATGGTCGAGGCGGCGATGGCCTGGGCGGGGGTTAATTTCATGGCGCGGCAGGCCAGCGCAATCACAAACTGCATGGATTCATTCCAGGCGGTGCCGGGATTGCAGTCTGTCGCCAGGGCCAGGATGCCGTTTGCATCCAAAATTTTCTGCGCGGGGGTGTATTCAAGTTCAGCCAGCCCAAAGGGCGTACAAGGCAGCGAAACGGCGACAGTTTCAGAGCGGCCAAGCGCCTCGATATCCGCATCCGATGTTTTGACGAGGTGATCGGCTGATGCCGCGCCCAATTCCACCGCCAGGCTGGCGCCGCCCAGGTTATCGAATTCATCGGCATGGATTTTAAGGGGAAAACCCATCTGTTTGGCCTGCGTCAAAATCTGGCGTGATTGGGCCAGGTCAAAAGCCTTAGTTTCGCAAAACACATCCACAAACGGCAGCGCGCGTCCCGGCGCATGGACTTCCCACCATTGGTGCAGAATCGGCAGCATGGTGTCGCACACCAATTCCACATAGCCCTGGGGGTTGTCTTTGAACTCTGGCGCGATGGCGTGCGCCCCCAGGAAGGTGAAGGCCAGATCCAGACGGCTTTCGTCTTCGAGAGCCAGCAGGGCTTTCAGCAGGCGCAGTTCGGTGGCGGTTTGCAATCCGTAGCCGGTTTTGGCTTCGACGGTGGTGCTGCCATGCGCGAACATGCGGAACAGGCGCGAGCGGGTTTGCGCGATGAGCGTCTCAATGCTGGCAGTGCGCGTGGCGCGGACGGTTGATATGATTCCGCCGCCTGCCGCGAGAATGTCGAGATATTTTGCGCCTTCCAGGCGCATCTCAAACTCTTTGGCGCGGTCTCCACCCCAGATGACGTGCGTATGTGGGTCGACGAAGCCCGGCATGACGACACTACCGTAGGCATCCAGCATCGGTTCGTTGGGATGCGCGGCGCGCAAGTCGGCAGTTTTGCCCACTTCGGCGATTTTTTCGTCACGAATCAGGACTGCGCCATCTTCGATGATGCCGAGTTGGCCCAGGTCGCGGCCGCGCTGTGGGCCGCCGGAAATCGTCAATAGTTGTGAAGCGGAGTGGATGAGCATGGCAGAAACCTATCCTGTGGTTGGGGAACCCTGGTTTTCCGGCTTTTCAAGACTTTCCAGCAGTTGTCTCGTGATTTGGGTGATTTCCAAAACGGCTGAGTCAAAGGCCGCGCTGTTGGCGCGTGACGGCTTGCGGTAGCCGCTGATTTTGCGCACATACTGGAGCGCTGCTTCGTTAAGTTCCTGGTCGGATGCCGGGGCATCCGGTCGTCTTAATTGCTTGATACTGCGGCACATGGCAAACCCTTTTAGCCTTTCAGCAAGACCAGCGCCAGCGCAATTGCGCCGGGCAGCGCCTGGATTAACAGGATTTTGCGACTGGTGGTCAATCCGCCAAAAAGACCGGCTACGATGACGCAGCCCAGGAAGAAGACCTTGATCGCAAACCCGTCAGCGCCAGCCACCATTCCCCAGAACAAGCCAGCCGATAGAAAGCCATTGTACAGGCCCTGGTTGGCGGCCAACTTCTTCGAAGCCTCGGCAAATTCAGGCGTCAGGCCAAAGGCCCGTCGTCCAGCTGGCTTTGTCCACAGGAACATTTCAAGGGTCAGGAAATACAGATGAAGAATTGCCACCAGTCCAACAATAAGACTAGAGAGTACGGTCATTTTCGCTTCTCGCTTTCGTTACCAGCCCACGCAAGTACGGATAAAGATTTCAAAACGCCTGCGTCCGTTTGACTACTTTCCATTATACAAGATCTGCCAATTGTCAGGCCATTTGAACCCCGCAGATTATTTTGACATCCTTCTCAGCGCCAACAACCCAATCAGGTTGAAAAACATCGCCAGCCCGGCCACCACCGGGAAACCGAAGGAATGATATACAAAGGTGGCCAGCAGCGCGCCGATGCCGCGTCCAATGGAGTGGCCGGTGATATTAAATGACATGACTGTGGCCCGCGCGCCCGGCAGAACTTCCGTCATCATCGGCACGTGACTAACCATGACGAATTCAAAGGTTATGTAGAAGAAAAACAGGCCGATCAGCGCGCCCACTTCTGTGCGCCCCAGGAAGGGCAGGGCCAGCGATGAAATGGCGCTGGCGGTTAATCCCAGCGCCAGCGCACGCGGTTTGCCGAGCCGGTCGGTGAACAGTGCCACCAATCCCTCGCCGCCGAGTTCGGAGATGCCAATCACGGCGGAAGCCGCGCCCAGCGCCGCGATCTTGAGCGCGAAGCGGTCTTCCAGCCAGACGCCGAAAATCAGGTTGACCATTTCGTTGGCGGCGGAGGCCCACAGCGCAACCGAAATTCCGGCCAGCGCGGATTTATGCGTCAGCACCGTGCGGAAGTTGGCCCAGGGGCCGTCCGCCGGTTCATGGTGCGGATCCTCGCGTGGAATCATTTTCCAGATGACGATAAACAGTCCCACGCCGAGTACCGCCAAAAGGGGGAAGGGCGCGGACCAGCCGAATTTTGCAATTAAAAGCCCCATCAGCGGAATCCCGCCGATAAAAGCCAGCGACCAGCCGATTTCCGTCACTGAAAGCGCCAGCCCGCGCCGGTTATATGGAACGCGGTCACCCAGATAGGCCTGCATGGCCGGGTCGAACAGGAATTTCCCGATCAGGCCGAAAACCAATGCGATGCTGAGGGTGATGAACGATGGGGCAACGGCCACCAGGCCCACGGCCAGGGTAAAGATGGTGATTCCGGCCAGCATCCCAAATTTGCGCCCGCGTTGATCAGAAATTGACGAAACGAATGGGGCAAACATCCCAATGAAGGAGCGCGACGAGACCACCAGCGAAAAGGTGGTGATATCCACGCCCAGCCCGCGCGCAAATACGCCCAGGAAGGGATACATCATGCGGTGCGCAGTATTGAACACGGTGCGGACGATGGTGAAAACGGTGAGTTGAGTGCGTAATTTCATGCAGATCCAGGGGTCTTAATAGTTCAACTGGTCGTCTTGCGGTCGAAAGACCCCGGGACGACCAGTTGAATCAGTCTGATGGATGGATTATTTGGATGACAGGGACAGGAACCAGCGCGCCAAAAAGTAGGCTGCCAGCCAGGCGAGCAAATTCAGGCCAACGAAAAAGCCGATAATGGCAAAGTTCCCACTGTTGAAAATGGGCGAGGGCGGCGGGTGCATGATGTTGGCTGCCGAGGCGAACACAATCCGCAGCACGATGATGTAGGCGATATTCGCGGCGGAGGTCAGTAGATTATTGGCGATAATCCACAGGCCCAACTGCAGCAGGACGCCCACCACCGCAAACGTCAGCGCCAGGCGGAAGCGCGGCTCCGCCAGGAACAGGCCGTTCCAGTTGGATTGCATGGCAACCAGCGAGAGCGGCAGGTACGTCACCCAGAAGACGACGCCGGTGCGGCCCAGGGCTTCAGACCAGCGCTGGAAGAGTCCTTCACGCGTCTTCAGCGCCGGCATGAAATGCGCCAGCAGACCAAGCGCCCCGGCCAGGGCGGCGGCCACAAAGGCGATTTCTGCTGTCAGCACCCAGGCGCCGTGCAGGTAGACAATCCGCACGTTGGCCCCGAGCGCTTTATCTTCGGGCCCAAAGAAGGTGGCGATTGCGATAATGGCGATGACGCCGAGCAGGAAAAGCAGTGGGGATGCTTTTGGTTTGTTCATGGGCTGAATTTTACTCGAAATCACCGCTTCATCGCCCCTCGACTTTTCTTGTGGGCAATTTTTGCCAAACCTGCAAACTATCTACACAATTTCTTGAAATATGAATGCTATCATTCCTCTAATTCAAAGGAGTTTTACATGAAAAAAGCTTGGAAATGGATTCTTGGAATTTTGGTTGTACTGGTCGTTGTGGCAGCGCTGGTCGCTGTTCCATTGGTCATGCACAATTATATGGCCGTTAGGTTTAGCACGGCAAGCTCTGCGCAAGCGAATGGCGCTGCTCCGCAGGCCAATGGCAATGGCTGGAATGCCGGGCCAATGATGCGCGGATACGAGGGTGGCGGGCGTGAAAGCTGGCAGCATCCGCAGTTTGATGGCAGGCGCAGTTTCATGCGCGGCGGTGACAGACATAGTCGCTTTGGTTTCGGGCTGATGTTTATCGGTGGTTTGCTGCGCCTGATTCCGCTGGCGCTGTTTGGCCTGCTGCTGTACGGCGTGTACCAGCTCGGCAAGCGCGCTGGCGTTCGTTCCAGCCTGGCACCGGCCCCCATTGCGGCAGCCCCGGCGGTTGCCAGTGAAGAAAAACCGGCAGCCTAAGCACACCCTTATCGGTAAATAAAAGGACGGAAGCGAGTCAATCGCTTCCGTCCTTTTTGCTTCCAGTTACATTAGCGCTTCAAGGTGCGATACTGCACACTCTTGGGCACATCCACCGATTTGCCGTAGCGTTCGTGGTAATCGGCTTCGTAGTCGCTCCAGTTGCCGATGAACAGCCGCGCCTGGCTGTCGCCTTCAAAGGCCAGGATGTGGGTGCAGATGCGGTCGAGGAACCAGCGATCGTGGCTGACCACAATTGCGCACCCGGCGAACTCTTCCAGGGCTTCTTCCAGCGCGCGCAGCGTGTTCACGTCCAGGTCGTTGGTCGGCTCATCGAGCAGGATGACGTTCGCGCCTTCCTTGAGCGTCTTGGCAAGGTGCACGCGGTTGCGTTCGCCGCCTGAGAGCATCGAAATCTTCTTTTGCTGATCGGAACCGGCAAAGTTGAACGAGGAGCAGTAGCCGCGCGCGTTGACCTTGCGCGCGCCCAGTTCCAGGATTTCCATGCCGCCCGAAATCTCTTCGTAAACGGATTTTTCATGGTCGAGGCTGCGAGTCTGATCGGCGTAGGCCCATTTCACCGTCTCGCCAATGCGGATGTCGCCGCTGTCGGGCTTTTCCTGCCCGGTGATCATTTTCAGCAGGGTGGTTTTGCCCGCGCCGTTGGGGCCGACAATCCCCACGATGGAACCGGGTGGGATGCTGGTGCTGAAGTTATCCAGGATGAGACGGTCTCCGTAGCTTTTGGTGACACCGTTGATTTCGAGGACGATATTGCCCAGGCGTGGCCCGGAGGGGATGAAGATTTCCAGGTCCTCGCGGTACTTTTCGCTTTCCTGCGAGAGCAGTTTCTCGTAAGCTGTGACACGCGCTTGTCCCTTGGATTGGCGCGCCTTGGGCGACATGCGAATCCATTCCAACTCGCGTTCGAGCGTTTTCTGGCGCTTGGATTCGGATTTCTCCTCCAGCTTGAGCCGGTTGCCTTTTTGTTCCAGCCAGGACGAGTAGTTGCCTTTCCAGGGGATGCCGTAGCCGCGATCCAGTTCCAAAATCCAACCGGCCACGTTATCGAGGAAGTAGCGGTCGTGGGTCACGGCGATGACGGTGCCTTTGTATTCGCGCAGGTGATGTTCCAGCCAGGCAATCGACTCGGCGTCCAGGTGGTTGGTGGGCTCGTCGAGCAGTAAAATGTCGGGTTCGGTCAGCAGCAGGCGGGTCAGCGCCACGCGGCGGCGCTCTCCGCCCGAACAAACCTTGATAAGCGTATCCGGCGGCGGGCAGCGCAGGGCTTCCATCGCCACGCCCAAATGACTGTCCAAATTCCAGGCGTCCACTTTATCGAGCGCATCCTGCAGTTTGCCCTGCTCTTCGATCAGCGCGTCGAAATCGGCATCCGGTTCGGCAAATTTGGCGTTGACTTCGTCATAGCGCGCCAGCATCTCGACGATTGGCTGGACGGCCTCGCGGATGGTCTCGATGACGGTCTTGGAGTCATCCAACTGCGGTTCCTGCTCGAGCATGCCGGTGGTGTAGCCCTTGCTGATCGAGATTTCGCCGATGTAGTTTTGATCGATGCCCGCCATGATGCGCAGCAGGGTGGATTTTCCCGCGCCGTTCAGGCCGAGTACGCCGATTTTGGCGCCGTAATAGAAGCCGAGCGAAATATCGCGCAGCACTTGTTTGTTGGGGGGCACAATGCGCCCCACCTTGTTCATGGAGTAGATGACCTGGGTATCAGATGGCATGGGGGACTTTCGATTGTTGATTTTGATGAGAATTGGAACAGGGTGATTTTACCAGTTGTTTGTAGATTGATGCGACCTTGCAGTTTTCCACCACGCCTTTCATAAAGTTGGTTTTTTACCGCCAAGCCGCCACCCCCCTGCACTCCGGGGGGCCAAGAGAGACCCAAGAGCGCCAAGTTTTTTTAGAAAAACGCGTTCGTATGTCCAGAACCACTCCATAACGAGCGTAAAAACAAAGAATCTTGGCGGCTTGGCGCTTTTCTTGGCGATCTTGGCGATAAAGATTTTGACTTTAGAAAAGCGTGGGGATCCATCCGCGCTCCGCAATAACATTCCCAAATTGCAGTATAATTTTAGCGTTAGCTCCGGTAGTTCAATGGATAGAACAGGGCACTCCTAAGGCTCAGACGTGGGTTCGATTCCCACCTGGGGCACCTAACTTTACACACAGCGTCGACTTTGATGTGATCTACCAGGTGCACCCGCAAAAAAAACGATCTCCATGAGAGATCGTTTTTTGCACCGCTAACTCACCGCCACCCACGCCCCCGCAACCTCATCCCACTCCCACGTGCCGTCGACAACTGGCGGCTCTAAGGCCACCCCATGCAGTTACTGGGGCCACGTTATCGACGGCAGGGACGCCACCAATTCGGCTGGTGTCGGGTACGGCTCACTCGCCACCGCCGCAATGTATGCGGCCCAGCAGGTGTCGCGCCATGCGACAAACGCCGTCGCTTCTGCCGCCCAGACTGCGTTGGTTGAATTGACGAACGACGCGCACCTATCTGCGCTGTCATCTTCACGTTGCAATGCCGTTGCATCGAGATGCGTCTGTACGGCTGATGATAGTATATATTTGTCTGGGTTATGGTTGTTGTATATTACCATTGTGCCAGTTTCATCGTCCGAGTAGATAGCAATCGCGCGTCCCGGATAAATATCTATTTCGTACCCAGCGGCAGAATATTCTGCGCTTATTCCAGATGCACTAATAGGTTTATTCCAATTTATAGTAATCATTTCATAACCTGAATATTTTCATAAACGTGCCGCCCACTTCGCCGCTAATCGTAGTTACGCCAGACGGCAAATATACAAATCCCTCAATATAATCAGATGAGCCGTTGCAGAAAATTACATCTGAGTATTGAGTATATATCTGCCCTGTTCCGCCACCCCCACTCCAATACGGCCCACTCGAAGCAGGTGCGCCGTTTCGGAATATGGTAGTCTGGGGTAAATCTCCATTAGCCGTCGATCTAACTGATAATATGACTTGATACAATCCTGCGATCAATGGTGTATAGCAATAATTAGTTGCGTTATCGAACCATGCATTTATATCCGATACCTCGTTTGTAAATTGGATTTTGTTAGTTACTCCTCCCGTTGCTCCGGTTTGGTTTGTGCCGTTGCGATTTACATGACAATATCCAATTTTTGAGCCATAGATATTGAGTATTTTCCATCTACTCACACCGTCACTCTGTAGTGTCAAACTGCTCCCCGGCGCATACAGCACGATTTGAGTCGCGCCATCAATTGTGTCCGATCCCGATCTGGCGATAATTAGGTTATAAGTCAATGCTACAATCGCCATTGCGGTATCGTTGATTGTGATAGTTTTGCCTGCTGCGACGGCGGACGCGCCAGGTAGTGTCCATGTCCGCGTTGCCGTCAATGTGGTAGTTGTTTCAATCGTGTTGTCAGTCGTAGCAATACTATAATCACTGTTACCGTGAGCGGTAATCCCGCCGCCGCTTGCCGGAGCCGCGCTTATCCACGCTGAACCGTTACTGGTCAGTACGTTGCCAGATGTAGACGGTGCAACATACGCCATGTAGACGCTATTCAGCGCCGCCTTGATGTTTGCCCAGGTTAGCTTTTTCAACGAAAACGAAGTCGCGCTGTCCAGCAGCGGTAACTCATCCGCATCGACCGGCGGAGTTTTGGAACTTGCCGCGTGGGTCATCGCAATGTCCATATCCCCATAATTCACAACGGCCCCGGCACTGTCTTTCGATGCTAGTTTTTTAGTTGTACTATCCACATATATGAGCAGTGTGCATAAATGAGTTGACATAGTCGGAAAAACGGGTCACACTTCTGAAAA
>CAILYI010000007.1 GCA_903838415.1 uncultured Anaerolineae bacterium
ACAGCCTGATCCTACAAGTTTTTAAGCAAACAATCTAACTATTCACTCCTTGAAATACTCAAAAACACCTTGTTCCCACGAATAGCGTAGAAACGATGGGTGAGAGGGGTCAGTAGTTACCAGACACTTTGGATTACTATGAAATTTTCAATATTAAAGACACTTGGTATTTTTATTCTAGGATTGATAATCGGTGCCGCTGGGATTTATTTTTATAGCCAATTGAAAGCACAAAGCGTTATTACATCAACGCCAACAACACCCGCAAAAAGCGAAGGTTGGTTTGATGGCGCAATCAAAGTTGGACATCTGGTTGCATTAAGTAGTTATGCAAAATTAATATTATATGTTTTACCAATATCAGCAAAGATATTTGAAAGTGAATCCCATAAGCTTTCAAACGAGGCATAGGCACTCCGGTGAATCCATTCGTACTTGACTTTCCGCCAGACAACTTCGATCAGATTGAGTTCGGGGGAGTAGGTCGGCAGGAAATACAAATGCAATCCTTTCCCCGCCCAGCCTTCGAGCTTCTCGGTCATCGCCTTGGCCGTATGGATCGAGGCATTGTCAATGACGACCACCGTCATTTTCTTCACCGTCTCGGCGAACTCGTCAAGAAAGCGGGCGACCTTGCAGGCCGTCATTTTCCCGGTGCTCATCTCCGAACGCAGCCCCCCTTCCGTCAGCGAGTACAGCCCCAGCACGTTGATCCGCGCCCCGTCGCGGCAGGGCAGGGGCATGCACGCCCCCCTGTCCTGCCAGGCGTAAGGGATGTAGGGGGTGCGCCCGAAGCCGCTTTCGTCCAGGTAGTGCAGGTCGATTTCGCCGGCGGCGGCGGCCTCGATGTGTTCGGCAAGCTCTTGTTGGCATTGGCGGAACTCCTCCTCGTCGCGGCGGTCGGCCAGGCTGGCGCGCATCCGCTTCCAGACCTTCCCCTTCCGCTTGAGCAGCCGCCTGACCGTGTCCGGGCTGACGATCTTGCCAAGGGACGCTTCAATCCGCCCGACCGCCTGGTTGGCGCTGCGCGGGTTCTCCTCGATCCATTCCATCACCTGCTTTTCCTCGTCCTCGCTAAGGCTGTGCTTGCGCCCGCGGCCCTCCCGTTCCAGTATCCCGTCAATCCCGCGCTCAGACCACTGGTCCAGCCAGCGCGACACCGTGTTCCGGTGGAACCCCGTGATCGCGCCGATCTCGTCAATCGTGTAACCCCGGCCGCTCAGCAAAATGGCCTCCGCCCGCTTCCTGACCCGGCCCGGCCAGTCGCCATTCTCCAGCGCCTTCAGGTTCACCATTTGCTGTTCGGTAAGCTCTGGGACAAATTTGATGCTCTTCATTCTTTTCAATAAATTAGTTGTAATTATCTGTTCATATTATACTATTTATGCAAATGAACTTAGAAAACTTTTGAATCTATGTCCAATTTACCTGTGAAGTCTGGAAGCTTATCTACTTGTGTTAGTATTAAATTATAACCACAATCTAATATATTATTATCTAAATCTTTTTCAGAATAACCTCTTAAAACGCATGAATAAAAGCCT
>CAILYI010000008.1 GCA_903838415.1 uncultured Anaerolineae bacterium
ATCAATGGGCGGAAGAGCGCCAGTATAACCAGCAGGATAGCGCTGCTGCATTCTCTGACTTTGCCGCTTCGCGCGCCAAACTGATCGAAAAATTGCAGAGTCTTTCGGCAGACGATTGGACGCGCCGCGCCCGCCATACCATTTTCGGGCCGACCACCCTGCGCGAATTGGTGCATTTCATTGTCGATCATGATCGCTCTCATATCCAACAGGCAATGGCGGTCTTGAAGTCAGCTTGACGATCAGTCAACAGTAAAAAAACAGGCGCGAATTGGATGAGTGATCCAATTCGCGCCTGTTTTCGTTTCTGAACTTGTTACTGCCCCTGGCACCTGAATTTTTCCACTGCCTGTTTTAACAGCGCGGATGCCATGCCGTCTTGCGGAGTATAGATCTTCCAGGCAAAATCGCGTCCGCCGCATTGCCAGGCGGCGATCCCGCCAAAGGGCAGGGAAGCGGTGACTGTGTTGATCGGCTGGTAAAAAACGTTCAATTTGCCAATCAGCTGCGCATCCAGGCTGCCTTGCAGGTTTTCTTGTTCTTCCAGAATATCGCGCATGGTTAATTGTGGATCAAAATTTGGCTCACTGGTTGTCCAGGCTATCTGGATAAAGAGCGTCTGGCTGTAACCGAACAGGATTCCATATCCGAAGGTGCTGGCGACTGGCGGCTGGCGTGTTGCCCCCTGATCGACCAGATAGAAATCTTGCGGATGCCCAATACAGAAACCATATTCGCAGAAAATACCCTCCAACGAAAATGGCGTGGGGGAAGGTGCCATGGTCGGCAGTGGCTGCGGCGTTACTGATGGCATGGAAGCTAACGTGGCGGCCACTGCTGCTTGAATTTGGGCTTCAGGGCTTGGAGTTGGGGGCGTGTTACAAGAAGCCAGAATCAGGCTGGTAAGGAGAACTGTCACGAAAATTACGCGACTTTTTGGATTTTTCAACGAAAAACTGCGGGTAACCATAATATTCTGTTTCGTGGCTATTTGAGATAAGGCTCAATAGCCGCAAACCATACCTGAGTGATTATCTCATATCCGGCAGAGTTTGGGTGATTGCCATCATCGGCCAGAGTTGTGGGGTTGGTGAAAATGTCAGTGTGATAAAAATCGACAGGAACGGTATTGTATTCGGCAGCTTTCTTTTTGATGATATCGTTCAGGGCGGTTACGTGAACGGACATCCTCGCCAGATCATCAGCGCTGGTGGCTGTGAAGGCGGGTTCCGCCGGGTTGGGTGGGTTGGCGACCACAGGACGTTTGGATTGGTCATCGAGTAGGGAGATAAAGACCTTTGCGCCTGATTCGGTCAGTTGTCGCAGCATTGAGTCAATGTTGGTTTCGAACGTTGCCAGATCTTGTTGTTCGGCTTCAGCAGTCATTGGGTCCGGGCCGTATTCGTAGAGATACCACAGGTCGTTGGAGCCGATCCAGATGATGGCAATGTTGGGTTTGGCCGCGAGCGCTTGGGGCAATTCGGCAGTTTCGCCATTAACTCCGTTGAGTACGTCGGATGAAGTCCAGCCGGATTTGCCGAAATTGAATGTTTGCGTGCCCGGACGTTGAGTTTCGATTCGTTTTTGCAAGCGCTGTGGGTAGCCGCCAAGCTCGGCATCGTCGCCGTCGCCCTGGGTGAGGCTGTCGCCGAGGGTGACAATCATCAGCGCGCCGGAAGGCAGTTGTGAAACCGGGATGTCCGTGCTGGAAATGGGAGCTGTCGTGGGGGCGGTAGCGGATTCCGTTGCAGGCGGGGAAATCGTCGCTTCAACGGTGGGCGGCAGCGGGGTGGGTTGGTCGGCAACGGGAAGACTGCAGGCGGAGAGCATTAGCAATAAAACGGTGAAAATCCAAGGCTGATGTTTCATTTCCGATCCTCCTGAAAGAAAAAACTGGCCTGCTTTGTAGGCAGGCCAGTTTTATGGACATGGGCCTCTGGCTTAAGCTCCAGGCAGCGCAGGGATTTCGATAGCGGGGATGGCTGGCATGGTGAAGTAGGTTCCCAGGGCCACAACCAGCATGATGATGGCGAGAGCGCCGAAAACCGGGCGCAGGTTGCTTTCATCTTTGAGCAAGGAGGCCCAGGCGGCGAAGGTCAGGCCAAGGGCCATGAAGAGGACCACCAGTTGGAGTTGGTCGCCGCGTTCATCCCAGGCTCCGGCGAGTTTAAAGAAGGCATCTGAGCGGTCAAAATAGACGTTGGCATCTGCAAAGACGCCATCTTCATAGGCGGTCCACTCGGCCTGATCCATGGTGTCTTTTTGAGCCAGGGTCGCCAATTCATCACTCATTAGTTCGAGGTAGTAATTGGACGCGTCCGGGTTGGTATCCAGGTTGGTATACCAGTTATCGTAGTAAGTATAGTCCTGGGATAAGGTTTGATTGGCGGTCAGGAAGACGGTGTTGCCGTCGTTCAGACTTTTCATGCCTTCGATTTCGTTCTTGTTCTGATCGGAATCGGCCATCGAGCCTTGGTAGCTGGCATAGGCAACGCCCACGCTCAAAATGGCAATCAGCGAGCCGAGAACGATTTCAGAGCCTAAGAAGCGCAGGCGGTCGAGAAAAGATTTGGGTGCGGCGGTAATTTCAGTCATTTTATATCCTTTTTGTGGTTTTGTTCATACAATATAACGCGAAAGTTTTGTAAATACAAGGCAAAATTCCTTACAAAAACATAAAAATACTGCGGGCAGCACTTGCCCGCAGTATTTTTCGGCGAAAAACTTATGAAGTTTATTCTTCGAGTGTGGAAAGATCGCCTTCGGGCAGACCCTGGGCGCGGGCTTTGAGCACGCGGCGCATAATTTTTCCGGAGCGTGTCTTGGGTAGTTTGTCAATCCATTTGATTTCTTCGGGGCGGGCGATGGGGCCGAGATGCTTGGCGACATGCTGGCGCAACTCTTCTCCGAGGTCTTCGCTGGGCGCAAAACCTGGTTTAAGTTGGACGAAACAGTAAATAGCCTGGCCTTTTACTTCGTGCGGTAGGCCGATGGCAGCCGATTCGGCCACAGCAGGGTGCGTAATCAGGGCTGATTCGACTTCCGCGGTGCCCAGGCGGTGGCCTGAGACTTTGATGACGTCGTCGA
This sequence comes from uncultured Anaerolineae bacterium, assembly GCA_903838415.1. Taxonomy (GTDB): domain Bacteria; phylum Chloroflexota; class Anaerolineae; order Anaerolineales; family Villigracilaceae; genus UBA5195. The sequence continues at coordinate 3,088 of CAILYI010000008.1, forward strand.
CGCGGCCAATGATCCAGAAATAGCCGTCTTTGTCGCGCCGGGCAGAGTCGCCGGTCATGTATTTGCCGGGATATTTGCTCCAGTAGGATTTGACGTAGCGTTCATCGTCGCCGTAGATGGTGCGCAGCATGGACGGCCATGGATTCTTGAGAACCAGGAAGCCCTCGGCACCGTCGCCCACTGGATTGCCTTCTTCATCCACGATTTCGGCTTCCTGGCCAAAGAATGGACGGGTCCCAGAACCGGGTTTGAGTGGCACGATCGGGGTGGGCGTAATCATAAACGCGCCAGTTTCCGTCTGCCACCAGGTGTCGATAATGGGGCATCTTCCTTTGCCAATGACGCGGTGGAACCATCTCCATGCTTCGGGGTTTATGGGTTCGCCCACAGAACCGAGCAAGCGCAGGGAGCTCAGGTCATGTTTATTGGGCCAGGCTTCGCCGAAGCGCATTAATCCGCGAATGGCGGTGGGGGCGGTATAGAAAATTGAAATTCCATAGCGCTCGATCAACTGCCACCAACGATTCGGGTAAGGGAAGGATGGGCCACCCTCGAACATAAAAGCGGTCGCGCCGTTAATCAACGGTCCGTAGACGATGTAGGAATGTCCGGTAATCCAACCGGGGTCGGCGGTGCACCAGAAGCGGTCTTCATCCTTAATATCAAAGGCGTATTTCAGTGTGGAGTAAGTGCCCACCATGTAGCCGCCATGTGTGTGCAGAATGGCTTTGGGCTTGCCGGTGGAGCCAGATGTGTACAGAATGAAAAGCGGGTCTTCGGCATCCATCACTTCGGTGGCGCATTTGCCGTTTGCAATCGGCAAGGCGCACAGATCGTGATACCAGTGATCGCGTCCGCCTTCCATGGGGATATCGTGGCCGGTGCGCTTGACAACAATGACATTTTCCACTGAGGGGCAGTGCTTGAGCGAGTCGTCGACGATGCGCTTCAACTCTACCAGCTTGCCATTTTGGAAGGAACCGTCACAGGTGATGACCAGTTTGGATTCTGAATCGGCGATTCTGCCCTGCAAGGCATCCACTGAGAAACCGCCAAAGACCACCGAATGGATCGCGCCGATTTTGGCGCAGGCCAGCATGGCGAACACGATTTCGGGCACGCGGCCCATGTAGATGGTCACGCGCTCGCCCTTGGTGACGCCCATAGCCTTGATAATATTGGCCATGCGGCTCACTTCACGGTTCATGGCGTAATATGAAAACGTCCGATCAACCTTTCCGTCTTCACTCTCCCAAATGAGCGCCAGCTTGTTTTTGCGATAGGTTTTCATGTGCCGGTCGATGGCGTTGTGCACAATGTTGGTCTTCGCGCCGACAAACCACTTGAAAAATGGCTGATTCGAGTCGTCAAGCACCTTATCCCACTTTTGGAACCATTCAAGTTCTTCAGCTTCCTTACTCCAGAAACCTTGTGGGTCTTTGAGCGCGAATTCGGCAGTTTTGTCCCAATCCTTAAGCGTGGTTTGGGCGATGGTTTCTTCTGAAGGGTAATAAACTTCCCCTTCCATTTCGAGGTTCTTGCCGGGCATGGATACTCCTCCTTGGTAGAATGATTGTTGCTTTTATTGAAAAATTCGGAAAAATTCAATCAGAAGTATGCGGGCATACTCCAAAATCACGCTTTTGGACGAGCTTACTTTCCAATTACAACGCAGGAACCCACCAATCCGGCCCCAGAATGCACGGAAAGCCCGGGAGTAAGTGCGATATGGCGGATTTCTTTGGGACAGGGCAGACTGGCTCTCAGCAACGCCTCAAGCTGTTTCGCCGCTTCGGGGGCATGGACGTGGACGATTGCCATTTGCTCAATCGGATTCCCCGCAGCCGCTTCCACCGTTAAATCGACGACTCTCTGCCAGGCTTTACTCTGGGTGCGGATTCGTTCCAGCAGATCAAGCTTGCCATTGCGCATGGTCAGGATCGGCTTGATATTCATAATGTTGGCGAGTCCGGCTGCCAGGGTTCCCACACGTCCGCTCATCGCCAGATACTTGACCGTCGAGAGGGCGGCAAACAAATGACTGCGCGCACCCACATCCAGGGCGATGGCGATTGCATCGTCTTTTGATTTCCCTTCATCCAAAGCTTTTGCTGCTGCCAACACCATGAAACCCTGCGCGAAAGTCAGGTTTTTCGTGTCGACAACTGTGATTTCTTTTCCTGGGAATAGATCGGCAGCATTCAGCGCCGCCGAATAGGTGGCGCTCACTTCACCGCTGACTGTGAAGCACAGAATATCAGCGCAACCTGCGTCAAAGGCCGCTTTATAAGCCTCGGCGAACTGTCCGGGAGAGGGGGCGGAGGTTGTCGGCAGCTTGCCACTCTTGTCGATACGGGCAAAGGTCTGCTCGTCGTCGATATCATATACAGCGCGGAAGCTCTCATCGCCAAATTGCACCATGATGGGTACTTGAACAATGTTGCGCTCCTTTGCCAATTCCAACGGCAGGCTGGCGTCGGTATCAGTGATGATGGCGGTTTTCGACATGCGAGCTTCTCCAAAGGCTAGATTTGTAAATTTTAACCCTGACTGTCAGTTTTTGTGACGGAAAACGACCTATATATTCAATATATTAGATTATCTTATAGAAAAAAGATTTCCTATGACTTGGAGTAATATAACTGTCATGGGGGCCTGTGATATTTATCACTTTTGTTAGGCTCTGTCTTGACATTTAAAAAATTTGGAGTATTATACCTTTAACCCATCCCCCCTGGGGGGGGTAAAGGAAGCCGAAGATGAGACAGGATCAGACCCTAAAAAGACTAAAAACGATCGAAGGCCACCTGCGCGGAGTCATCCGGATGGTGGAAGAAGATGCGTATTGCATTGATGTCATCCGCCAGATACAGGCGGTGCAGGCAGCGTTAAATAAAGTCAGTGCGGGAATTTTGGAAGAGCACCTTAACTCGTGCGTAATCACCGCCATTCGGGGCGATGACCTTGGTGAGCGCGAACGGGTTATGAATGAAATAACGGACGTGTTTGAGACTGCTACCAAAGTGTAGCGATAAAAATCACCCAAGGAGAAGAATAAAATGACAACCGTAACGTATTCTGTTCCCAATATTTCCTGTGGACACTGCGTCCATACTATCCAGACCGAACTTTCGGATGTAGCGGGCGTTCAGTCTGTGAAAGCAAATCAGGATACCAGGATAGTCGAAGTTGTATTCGATGCCCCGGCCTCTGAGGAAAAGATCAAGGCTTTGCTAAGCCTGATAGATTATCCAGTCGCCGCGTAAGGAACTGAAATTTGGGGGCACGATTGTGTCGTGCCCCCAAATTTTTCCGGTACCATTCGTTGTAACTTCTCTCTGAAATTCTACTGGTGTTTATATGCCTGAAACTAAACAACTCACGATCCCTGTTACTGGTATGACTTGTGCCAATTGCGTGGCAACAGTTGAGCGCAACCTCAAACGTCTCGATGGAGTTGGCAGCGCGGTGGTGAATCTTTCCTCCGAGCGCGCCACGGTGGAGTTTGATTCCGCCAAATTAGGTTTAGCTGAAATTATCGCCCGCGTGGAACGTGCCGGATACGGTATTGCCACAGGCGAAGCTGATCTCGTCATCAAACGTCTGGCAGACGATAATGATGCCCGCCGCCTGGAAAAAACCATCGCCAAACTGGATGGGATTTTGGAAGCTCAGGTGACGTTTACAACGGAGAAAGCGCGGGTCAAATATGTCCCGACGATCATCTCTCAGTCGGAAATCCGCCGGGCGGTTGCGTCTGCCGGTTTCGAAGCCATGGAATTGGGCGGCGAAGCGGAAGATGCCGAGGCGCTCGCGCGCGAGCATGAAATCAACGAGCAGCGCCGTCTGCTGATAATTGGCTTGATATTTACCGTACCGCTGTTCCTGCTCTCGATGGGCAAGGATTTCAGCCTGCTGCCCGAGTTTTTCTACATTCCCAACCATGACCTGATGGCGCTTGAAATGGGCGGCATGCACCCGGCCCAGCCCTGGTTTAACTGGCTGATGCTGTTACTGGCCGCGCCTGTCCAGTTTTATGTTGGCTGGCAGTATTACATCGGCGCTTACAAGTCACTGCGTAACGGTTCGGCCAATATGGATGTGCTGATTGCCATGGGTTCATCGGTGGCGTTTTTGTATTCGCTGCCGGTGACATTGGGCTGGCTGGATGGGCATGTCTATTTTGAGACTGCCGCCGTAATTATTACGCTTATTCGTTTGGGAAAATTCCTCGAAGCGCGGGCCAAGGGACGCACCAGCGAAGCCATCAAGAAACTTATGGGTTTGCGCGCCAAGACCGCCCACATCATCCGGGATGGCGTTGAAACGGAAGTTGCCGTCGATGATGTCAAAGTGGGGGATGTGGTGCTTGTCCGCCCTGGCGAGAAGGTCGCGGTGGATGGAGTCGTGGTGGAAGGTCGTTCAGCCATTGACGAGTCAATGCTGACGGGCGAATCGCTGCCGGTGGAGAAAAAGCCCGGCGACCCGGTGATTGGCGCCACCATCAACAAGCTCGGGATGCTCAAATTTGAAGCCACCAAAGTGGGGAAGGAAACCGCCCTGGCGCAGATTGTCCGTCTGGTTGAGGATGCGCAGGGTAGTAAAGCCCCCATTCAAAAAATGGCTGACCAGGTTTCCGCCATTTTCGTCCCGGCTGTGATCGGGACTGCGGCGCTGACCTTCGTGGCATGGTATTTCTTCGGGCCGCAATTGGCGATTAATTCCAACCTGACGTCTTTTACCCGCGCCCTGATCAACATGGTGGCGGTGCTGGTGATTGCCTGTCCGTGTGCCATGGGGCTTGCCACGCCAACGGCTGTCATGGTCGGAACGGGCAAAGGTGCGGAATTGGGCATCCTGTTCAAAAACAGCGAAGCGCTCGAACGCGCCGGGAACGTCTCCGTGGTGGTCCTGGATAAAACCGGCACGGTGACGAAAGGCCAGCCCGCGGTAACGGATGTCGTCACCGATGGAAATTTTGATGGGAACGAGCTTTTACGCCTGGCTGCCTCGGTGGAAAAGGGCAGTGAGCATCCGCTGGGAGAAGCCATTTGGGCTGAGGCCACCAACAAAGGCCTCGGGTTGTCAGCGTTGGGCGGATTCAAAGCGGATGCCGGGCACGGAGTCGAGGCGGAAGTCGATGGCCACAGCGTGGTAGTCGGCAATCTGCGCATGATGAAAGTTCGCAACTTTCCGCTTAATGGGCTTGAACAACAGGTTGAACGTCTGCAGAGTGAAGCCAAAACCGCCATGCTGGTGGCAGTGGATGGACAAGTGCGCGGCGTCATCGCTGTGGCGGACACCATCAAGGATGGTTCACGCGAGGCAATTGCCGAGTTACACAAGATGGGTTTGAAAGTTGCCATGATTACCGGTGACAATCAGAAAACCGCTGAGGCCATTGCGAGACAGGTTGGCATTGATACTGTGCTGGCTGAAGTGCTGCCTGATGGAAAATCCAGCGAAGTTAAGAAGTTGCAGGAATCTGGTGCGGTGGTTGCCATGGTTGGTGATGGCGTCAATGACGCTCCGGCGTTGGCACAGGCCGATGTTGGTCTGGCAATCGGCACCGGCACGGATGTGGCCATGGCGGCTGCTCCGGTGACCCTGATCAGCGGGGATTTGCGCGGCGTGGCGCGTGCAATTTCGCTCTCGCGCAAGACGCTGGGAACCATCAAGCAAAACCTGTTTTGGGCGTTTTTCTACAATGTTGTGCTCATTCCTGCCGCTGCGCTCGGGTTTCTCAATCCGATGCTGGCTGCCGGGGCGATGGCTTTCAGCAGCGTCTTTGTGGTCTCGAACAGCCTGCGCTTGCGCGGAACAAACATAAAATAACCGCTCGTCCCGAATATCTTTACTGTCAAAAGGAAACCTATCATGAAAATTAAACTGCTCGTTCTTTTGATCGTCATCTCGTTGCTGACCGCCTGTGCGTCTCAGCAAGGCCCCGCCAAGGCAGAACTGCCCGCCGGAAAAGCTTACTCTGAAGGCAAGGAAATTTATTTTGTGCATACCGAAGCCTCCGATAGCGCACTGGCCGAGAAATTAAGCGCCATGATGAAATCGCCAGTGCTGGTTGTTCCCGCTCTCGTTGAAGTTCCGGATAGCGCGCTGGCAAATGTGTATGCGTTTACCAATGGATTGGCGGGCAAGGGTCCGCTGGGGTTCCAGTCGGATGTATTTGACAATCCGCCCGGCACGCCCGGTTACAGCCCACTGCGTCGATTAAATACCGTGACATGGGTCGACGCCACGAAGGCGCGTGAATTAAAATCCGCGGCGGATGTGTTGGCGGCCGAAACGGCGGGTGAAGTGAAAATCGAACAGCCCGGTGTGGTCATCAACATGCCGTTCATCGTCTGGGATGGCGGGAAGCGTTAGTTGATGAATCAGTACCTGATAGCTTTCGTCACCGGCCTGACAACGGGTGGACTTTCCTGTCTCGCGGTGCAGGGCGGTTTGCTGGCCAGTTCACTCGAGCGCCAGATGGAGCAGGACTTGCTCAATCGCCCGGCTTCCAGCGGTAAGAAACGCGCCAGAGTCGTAAAGCGAGCCCGATCACGCATGGCGCTGCCCATCTTGCTCTTTTTGGGCGCGAAAATCATGGCCTACACCTTGCTGGGGATACTGCTGGGGGCGCTTGGCTCCGTGCTGAAATTGAATACAGCCACGCGCGCCGTCCTGTTGATTGCCATTGGTCTGTTCATGGTCGGCAACGCCTTGCGGATGTTCAACATCCATCCGATTTTCCGTTATTTTGTGATTGAGCCGCCCAAATTCATCACCCGTTATATTCGGCGCACCTCCAAAAACGACGAATTATTCACACCGCTCTTTCTCGGCGCGTTGACGGTGCTCATCCCTTGCGGCGTGACTCAGGCCATGATGGCGGTGGCCATCGGCACTGGGGATCCCTGGCAGGCGGCGGGCTTGATGTTTGCGTTTACCTTGGGAACCAGCCCGGTCTTTTTTATCGTCTCTTTTCTTGCCACCGAATTGGGTGCGCGCATGGAATCCGTTTTTATGCGAGTGGTGGCGGTTGTGGTGTTGTTTTTGGGATTGGTTTCTGTCGATTCGGGATTTACACTGTTGGGTTCGCCATCCGTTATGAATTGGTCGCAGTCAATCATGGACAGTTACAAAGTCTCTGAAGAGTTGCCCGCGAATATGGGTGACGCCCTGTTGTTGAACGTAAAAAACGACGGTTATTCGCCCCGACTGCTGCATGCCAAAGCCAATCGGCCGCTCAAACTCAATCTCGTCACCAAAGACACCTATTCCTGCTCTCGCTCATTCGTCATCCCGGTTCTCAGCGTGGAGCAGCTTTTGCCCGCCAGCGGCACGGTGTTGATCGATATCCCGGCGCAGAATCCCGGCACCGTGATGCCGTTTACCTGTTCAATGGGCATGTACACCGGGCAGATCGTTTTCGATCAGTAAATTTGTCTGGCGATCGTTCCTTTGTTTTTCGTCAAACCCCGTTTTGAAGGAGAGTCCATGCTCAAGAAAACCTTCCTTGTTTCAGATATGCACTGCGCCAACTGTTCGATGCGTCTTGAGAGCATCGAGGATGATTTACCTGGCATCAAGGAAATTAACGCCAGTTACCACAAGCAGCAAATGGTGGTCGAATTCGATGAAACCGCCGTTACGGATGAACAAATCCTGGCGGCTGTCAAGAAAAAGGGCTACCAGGCCGTCCTGGCTTAGTGGCAGGAGATGACAAAACAAAAACTTCCGTTTGCGCGGAAGTTTTTGTTTTGTGTTTGTATACGCTCACGAGTCGAATCCCAATCCGAGCGCATCCAGCGTTTTCAGCCACAGGTTGCGGCGGCCTTCATTTCGGTCGGCCTGATCCATGGACCAGCGCGTCAGGTTGATGACGGCGGAGCGCGCTGGTTCAGGCGGGAAGGGCAGCGGTTTGGTGCGCACCATTTCCAGCCTGGTTCGTTCGGTGGAATTTCCGTCGAGCAGGTCGAGCATCACCTGTGCGCCGAAACGCGTTGAACCAACTCCCAGCCCGGTAAAACCCACCGAATAGGCCGTCCGCCCTTCGTGAGCGGTTCCCCAGAAAGGGCTGAAGCGGGAGCATGTGTCGATGGCGCCGCCCCAAGCGTGGGTGAATCTCAATCCTTCCAACTGGGGAAAGGTCTGGAAGAAGTGCTCCGCCAAACGCCCGAACGACTCCGGGTTGGATTCCAGGTGCGGCCCGAGGCCGTTGTTCCGGTAATAGACGGCATCGTAGCCGCCCCACAGGATGCGACCATCGGCGGTGGTGCGATAATAGTGGAACTGGTTGCCGGTGTCGCCAATGCCCTGACGCTCGTTCCAGCCAATGGCGGCGCGCTGCGCGGCGGAAAGCGGTTCGGTTACCAAAACGTAATCATAGACCGGAACAATATAGTGCGACAGGTGTTGTAACAGCGGCGGAAAGGCATTGGTGGCAAGTGCCACGCGCTTTGCCCGGATTTTCCCATACGGCGTGCGTACATTGATCGCGCTGACCTCCGGGTCAAGGCTGATGGCCGGTGTGCGTTCATACAGGCGGACGCCAGCCTCCAGGCAAACGCGGCGCAGGCCCCAGGCCAGCCGGGCTGGGTTGACCATGGCGAAGTGTGGATTGAATAGCGCGCCGAGATAAGTTGGCGAATGAACCAGCGCCTGGATTTGCTCGCGCTCCAGCCATTCGAACTTTTCCCCAAAGGGCGCGGCTTTCTGCGGCACGGCGCGCAAGCTTTCCGCCTGATACGGTTCAGTGGCTACGGCTAACTCACCGGAAAAGAGAAAGTCGCAGCTTATACCATTTTTCTCCACGGTTTGGGCAATCGCATCCAGATTGGCATGTCCCAGCTTTACCAATGCGGCCAGTTCTTTGGGCCAACGTTTGTGTCCATTATCGAGCCCGTGCGTCAGGGATGCGGCGACAAAGCCCCCGTTGCGGCCGCTGGCGGCATTTGCGCTTTCCCCGGCTTCGATGAGTGTGACGTCGCGGCCTGGCTGCGCTTCTTTGGCCAGCAAAGCCGTCCACAGCCCCGAAAACCCTCCGCCGACGATCAGCAGGTCGGTAGAGATGGATTCTGTCAGCGCTGAAGCGGATTCAGGCCGATCGGGGTCATCCAGCCAGAAAGGCTTGGGTGCGGCATCTGACAGGGATTTCAGGGTCTCAGGGCGGGGATGTTGGGCAAAGGGCATGGTCAGCTCCTTTTTTGATGGCTGGGTGTGGCTGATGGATTGAGTAAGCTTACCGGAAAATTCGAATCTTCGCAAGAAGATTTGTTTTTCAAGGCGCGCCTTTCTTACAGTTGGTTTTTTTACCGCCAAGTTTTTTCACAGCCCGTTTTGCCGCACATCAGGCGCACCGGAGTTTCTCCGAAACCTTATTGCCACGAATAGCCCGAATTTTTCGTAGCTGATCTTTTGTTGGTCCCGTTCGCAGGGCGTGTTTTCATCGCCGCCAAGAGAGACCCAAGAACGTCAAGTTTTTTAGAAAAACGCGTTCGTATGTCCAAAGCCACTCCAGAACGAGCTTAGAAACAAAGAATCTTGGCGTCTTGGCGATAAAGATTTTTACTTTAAGAAAAGCGCGGTTTTCACTGGTGATGAATTTGATGCGCCAATGTTGTCTTGCAGTTCAAACGTGATGGTATATTTACCGTTACGTTTGAACCGCAATATCCGTAATTCATTTTTTGAGGAGACAAATGTATGACCAATAAAGGGCTCTGGTATGCGCTCGGAGCGTATGGTTTCTGGGGATTTTTCCCCATTTACTGGAAGTGGCTGCACCAGGTGGATGCAGTTCAACTCATCGGCCATCGAATTGGCTGGTCGTTCATCATGTTGATGATTTTCGTCCTGGCGACCCGGCAGGTCAAAGCCTTGAGCGCTGCCGCGCTTGATCGACGCGTTCTGATGATTTACTTTGTAGCGGCCATTTTGATCGGCATTAACTGGTTGATGTACGTTTGGGCGGTCAATGCGAATTACATTGTCGAAACCAGCCTGGGCTACTTTATCAATCCGCTGCTCAGTGTTCTGATGGGAGTTATCTTTCTGAAAGAACGCCTGCGCACCTTCCAATGGGTTCCGATCGTCCTGGCGGCTTTGGGCGTTATCTATCTGACCGTGGCCTATGGCCGTTTGCCCTGGATTGCCTTGACCCTGGCATTTTCTTTTGGCACTTATGGCCTGGTCAAAAAACTTGCGCCGCTCGGTTCGCTGTATGGCTTGACCCTCGAAACTGGCATTTTGTTCATCCCGGCGCTGATTTATCTCATCTACGCGGATATTTCTGGCAGCGGGGCTTTCCTGCACAGCTCACTCACAACCAATTTGTTGCTGATCGGCGCGGGTGCGGTCACGACCATTCCGTTGTTGATGTTTGCGACAGCGGCGCAGACCATTCCACTTTCGATGGTTGGCATTATGCAGTTCATTACCCCCACGATTCAATTTATTCTGGGAGTAGTGGTTTACAAAGAACCCTTTGACCATGCTCACCAGATCGGATTTGGGCTTGTCTGGTTTGCGCTGGCATTATTTGTTCTGGAAAACTTCTGGTCCCGGCGCAATATTACGCCGGAACCCATCCCGGAGATGGGCGAAGGCTAGGCCCGTCATTTCAAACCAAGTGTACCCAACTCGAAATTTCACAAGGAGATGACCATGAAAGTTCTTTTCATTGGTGGCACCGGCGTAATCAGCAATGGATGTTCTGACCTTGCCATCAAACGCGGGATGGATTTGACCATCCTGAACCGCTCCGCTTCGAAAAAGCATTCCATCCCGGCAGGTGCGAGCTTGCTTATCGGCGACGTGCACGGTGACCCTGCACGCCTCGCTGAGCTTCTGCATGGACAGCATTTCGACGTGGTGGTGGATTGGATCGCCTTCACGCCCGACGACATCGAGCGCGACATACGGCTGTTGAGCGGAAAAACCGATCAATTTGTCTTCATCAGTTCGGCAAGCGCCTATCAAAAACCGCCCGCGCACTATATCACCACCGAAGAGACTCCGCTGGAGAATCCCTTCTGGCAGTATTCGCGCGATAAGATTGCCTGCGAGCAGCGTCTGATGGATGAATACCGTCAAAACGGATTCCCCGTTACCATCATTCGCCCGTCGCTGACGTATGGTCTTTCGCAAATTCCGTTAATTATGGGAAGCTGGCAATTTCCCTACACCGTGGTGGACCGCATCAAACGCGGTGAAAAGGTCATCGTTCCTGGAGATGGCAGCTCGCTATGGGTGCTTACCTGGAACGGCGATTTTGCCAAAGGATTGCTGGGTTTGTTCGGACAGAAAGATGCCATCGGCGAAGCCTTTCACATCACCTCCGATGAAGTGCTCACCTGGGATCAGATTTATAAAGAATTGGGCCGCGCCATCGGTGTCGAGCCGAAGATCATCCACATTCCATCTGACCTGATTGCCATGTACTCCGAACGCGCCGTTGGCAGCCTGATTGGCGATAAATCCAACAGCGCCGTGTTTGACAATAGCAAAATCAAGCGATTCGTGCCTGAATTCGTTTGTGAAGTGCCCTGGGCTGACGGCGTGCGCCGCGCCCTGGCCTGGCACGAAGCCGACCCTGCGCGTCAGGAAATCGACGTCGAGGCCAACCTGTTGTGGGATCGGATCATTGCTGCTTACGAAAGGGCATTCCCCGTCTAAAAGGTAAAAAACATCCCCGGCGTCATTTTTCAGCGCCGGGGATGCTCATTTATTAGGATGAATCTCAGAAGGTGAGTTTAGTAAGGTTCTTCTTCCTCGTCGGCCCACTGATCATTGTCTTCTTCGTCGACATCGTCTTCTTCCCATTCTTCCAATTCTTCTTCGTCCCATTTCTCCTCGCTCGCGGCCTCGCCATCGACAGGCGAGTACGTGGCGCAGCCAGTATCTGGGTCGACTTCAACTGCGGCAGCTGAGCAATAGCCGTCGTCTACAAAAACGCAGTCGGTATAGTGACATCGGATGCGGGGCATATATTCTCCTCCTAATTTGCCGGTTGACGAACCAAGCGGATAATAGTGATGATGAACAGGATGGACATGGTGATTTGCGAGGTGATACAGAAAGGACACAGAGCTCTGATGACGTAAATCTCGAGGTAAACAAGATAAAGTGTAAAGGCAAAGCCTGTCACCGCCAGGCCAAAAACGCCCAGGGTACTGTTCTGTTGGAAGAATTTGCTGCTACTTTTTTCCAGCGCCAGGAGGCCAATGATGCTGGCGTAGCCTAGAACACCCACCAGCGCCACCGGGATGCCATAAACTTCCGAATATGGGCTGGCGTTGACAGTCGAGCAGTCGCCGCTGCCGAGGCACATGGCATTGTTTGACGTCAGCTTGTAAACCGTCATGTAGATTGAAACCAAAACTCCGAGTGTAGCTAACGCAATTGAAACCCAATAAAGCTTCTTGTCCATTTTAATTCTCCAGAATCCACGCTTCCACTTCTGAACCGGGCGGGCAAGATTTTACACCAGAGGGGATAATTAGTAAAGCATTTGCCTGTACTAACGAAAACAAATTTCCCGAGCCCTGGTGGCCCGTAAGACTTGCAATGAAGCTGCCGTTTTGACGTTTGACAATGGCTCGCAGATAGCTTTCGCGCCCATCTGATTCGATGCCCTCGCTCAGAACGACTTTCACTTTTGCTTTTTCCGCCGTTTCGACGCCGCCCAAACGCTCAAGAGCTGGCTGCACAAAGATCAGAAAACCCACAAAGGATGAAACCGGGTTGCCGGGCAAGCCGAAAAAGGGAATATTGCGATACGACCCAAAAGCCAGCGGCTTGCCTGGGCGCATATTGACTTTCCAAAAATTCAAGGAACCGGCGCTTTCCACCACGTCTTTGATGAAATCGAAAGCGCCCACGCTCACTCCGGCTGACGAGATGATGACATCAGGCTGAAGGTTGGCGGCTTGATCGAGCATTTCTTCCACCGCTTCGCGCCGATCTGAAGCGACACCCAGCCGAACCACGTCACAACCGGCTTTTTGGGCCAGCGCCGCCAATGTGTAGCTGTTTGAATCGTGGATTTTTCCCGGTGACAGCGGTTCGCTGACCGGTAACAACTCATCTCCACTGGAAACGAGCGCCACTTTGGGCTTTTTCCGCACTGGCACGTTTGGCACACCCAACATGGCCAGCATGCCAATATCCTGCGCGCGCAAGATGGCGCCGGATGGCAAAACTTGCTGCCCGGTCCTGAGGTCCGCGCCTCGTCTGCGGATGCTTTCACCGCTTGTGACGGCTTTGAGCACCGTCACGAAATTTGGAGCGGCTGTTCCCGCCGGGTGCTGATTGGAGTCGGTATCTTCAATCATGACGACGGCATCCGCCCCGCGTGGAGTGGGGGCGCCTGTCATAATGCGCGCCGCCTGTCCGGGCAATAGCTGGATGTCAGCCGAGCTCCCGGCTGGGATGTCGGCGATCACGCTCAGGGTGAGGGGAAGGGTTTGACCGGTTTTGGAAACATCGGCCGCGTGTAGGGCGAAACCGTCGACGCTGGAATTGTCAAAGGATGGTAAATCCGCGTTGGCCCGAATGGGTTCGGCCAACACTCGACCAGCGGCTTCATCAAGAGCGACAAAGCTTGAGCCCAGCGGTTCGAAATGGGAAAGTATTTTTTGTTGCGCTTCTTTAACACTAAGCATAGCTACCTGTAGGAAAGTGCGAGATTATAACCTGAATGAGCCTGAGAAAGAAGCCGTGTTAGCCCCCGCGTATCCTTTGCGCATCCACCACGTTTGCCAGGTTTTCAATGCGCGTCAACAACCGGCTCAGTTGGGCGATGTCGCGCACTTCCACAATCAAGCGGATATTCGCGGTATCGGCTTGCATATTATCATGATCAACCCGGACGTTTACATCGACGATATTTACGCCTTCTGAAGCGAGAAGGTTTGAAACATCCCCAACCAGTCCCTGCCGGTCGTAAGCGGTCACCCGGATCGGGACCGGATAGGTGCGAATCTGCGAACCCCACGAAACCTTCACCAGGCGTTCGCGCTCAGTGGAACGTAAAATGTTCGGGCAATCCATCCGATGAATGGTTGCGCCCCGTCCACGCGTGATATAGCCCACGATAGGGTCGCCGGGCATTGGGTTGCAGCATTTGGCGGTCGTTGTCAACAAGCCGCGCAAGCCAACGACTGCAATCGCATCAGTTGTTGTGCTGCTGCTTTTTGGCGTGCTGGCAACCAGTTCATTTTCGGCGGACATCTCCTGTTCTGAAAGCAGGTTGATGATGCGATTCATGGATAGATCGCCGCAACCCAGATCTTCGAACATTTCGTCGGGAGATTTGTAATCGATTTGCCGAGCCAGAGTCTCCAGATTAATATCGCTTAAACCGAGACGGTGCAGTTCACGCTCCAGCATGTTGCGTCCCTGCGACAGGTTTTTCTCGTGATCTTCTTTCTTAAACCAGGCTTTGATTTTGCTGCGCGCCCGTTGAGTTTTGACCAATCCCAGGCTGTTGTTGAGCCAATCGCGGCTGGGGCCGCCCTGCTTGGAGGTAAGAATCTCAACCCGCTGACCGGTTTTGAAAACATGATCGAGCGGGACCAGCTTCCCGTCAATTTTGGCACCCCGGCAGCGGTGTCCAATATCCGTATGGACGTGGTACGCAAAATCTATCGGCGTGGAACCGGCTGGCAGATCGATGATGTCGCCTTTGGGGGTGAACACATATACCCGATCCTCGAACACGTCTGACTTCATCGAGTCGACGAATTCCTGGGCGTCGTTTACATCCTGATTCCATTCCATCATGGAACGCAGCCACAGGATGTGCTGCTCGTATTTGGCGTCGCGTTTGGTGCCGCCTTCTTTGTAGCGCCAGTGCGCGGCGATGCCAAACTCAGCGTTCTGGTGCATTTCCAATGTGCGGATTTGTACTTCCAACGGCTTGCCATCGTCATAGATGACAGCCGTGTGCAGCGATTGATAAAAATTATCCTTGGGAGCGGCAATATAATCGTCAAACTCGCCGGGCAAAGGCCGCCAATGGTTGTGGATAATACCGAGACTGGCATAACACGCGGGGATATCGGGAACCAACAGGCGGACGCCCCGAATGTCGCGCACCATTTCGAAGGTTTTCCCTTTCTTCATCATTTTCTTGTAGATGGAATAGATGTGCTTAGGCCGGCCTTTTATTTCAACTTTAATCCCGGATTGGGTCAGCACTCGCGCCAGGTGCTCAACGATCTCCGCGATTTGCTCCTCGCGCACGCTGCGCCGGTCTGAGATTTGTTCAGCGATTTCCCGGTACTTTTCCGGGTCAACGTAACGCAGGGACAGGTCTTCCAACTCCCATTTGATGCCCCAGATGCCCAGACGATTGGCGAGCGGAGCGTAAATGTCGAGTGTTTCTTGCGCAATCCGTTTTTGTTTTTCGGGTTTGGTGAAACCCAGCGTGCGCATATTGTGCAGCCGGTCCGCGAGTTTGATCAACACCACGCGCACGTCATCGTTCATAGCCAGGAAGGTTTTACGGATGGCTTCGATGGCGATTTGTTTTTTGCGCTTGGAGACCTGTTCCTGGGTAGGCGGGAGCGGTTCGATTTCATTGCCGAAGTGGTCGCTGCGCGAGACACGCGGCAGGCTGTCGAGTTTGGTGACGCCGTCAACCAGATTGGCGATAATTTCGCCGAATTGTTCGCGCAGTTCTTTGAGCGTAATATGAGTATCTTCAACCGTGTCGTGGAGTAAACCCGCTGCCACAACTTCTGCGGGCATTTTCATGTCAGAAAGGATCGAGGCCACCGCCACGCAGTGATTGATATATGGCTCGCCTGATTGCCGTTTTTGTTCTGAATGGGCTTCCGACGCCACTTCATAGGCGCGTATGACTAAATCTCGGTCAAAAGTTGAGTAATATTCAGGGAGATTGGCTAATAACTGGTCTATGGCGATCGCTTGGACGGTTTTCATTTTTATTTACCCGGAAGAATTTATTCAGAACCACGCCGATTAATTTTTTCTGCGAACTTACCGATTTCAATTGGTTCAATGGCTTTGCGCAAGTCGCTGGATTTCAAGATGACGGCCACGCTGCGTTCTCCGGAACCGATTGAGATTTCCTCCGGGACGAATACGCTCTCGTCTGCCAGGGTGCGAAGTGGACCGGGAAGTCCCAGCGGGGAAACTGCGCCCACCCGGTAACCAGTGACGGACAACACCTCGTCCTCACTCGCCATCCTTAGCCGTGATTGTCCGAGATAAGTCCGCAAAGTGGGCCACGAAACCTGGGCTGGACCTGCCATGAGAACCATCATAAACTTCCCATCGCCGAGGCCGAACAGGATGCTGCGCACCACTTGCTCCGGGGAATGACCACGTTCACGAGCGGCTTGTTCCAGCGATGTCACCTGACCTTCATGTCGAAAAATCCGGTAGGGAATCTCTAGTTGAGTAAGCGCCCGGGCAACCGGCGGTATATTATTCATG
>CAILYI010000009.1 GCA_903838415.1 uncultured Anaerolineae bacterium
CAGCACGTACTTTGCTTTGTTCTCAGCTGTAAATTTCCGTCTCGTTGCCATAGCGGACCTCGATTCTGGTTACTAATTCTACCCCTAAGCGGGGTGTCCAGTTTTATGGGTCCACTACACATTGTTGACGTTGTCATAAGACTGGCACTGCGCCAGCACGTCTCCATAGCCTAACTTTAGACCGGGGATGCCGCTGTATTCGTGGAACGGATTGCTGATGACCTGGCGCGGATGCGGACCGCCGGCGGCGGTGACGCTCATAGCCATCGAACCAAGGAGTAAGGTTACAACCAGTAAAGTTAACAAGGCTTTGGTTAGTTTCATTTTTCCTCTTGAGTTGAAGAATCGATAAATACTCGAATAGGATTTATGCAGCTGAGCCATAGGTGATTTGCAAATGAAAATTAAGTTCCCAGTTTTTTCCAAACGATAAAGGCACATGATGAATACTTTACTGAACGTGACCTCCTTCCGATAAAAAAAACTGCCAAAAGCAAAAAAACAGCTTTGGCAGTCTGGCGGTCTGTTATTCAGACCCATAACTTTGCGTCCCCATCTTACGATGGGTTTGCCTTTCTCTTTATAGATCCGGGTAACTCATTGTCGATAAGGGTAATGGAGATACGATATGTCCGGATTATTATTTTTAGTATACATAATAAATTGCGTGAATGCAAGTGGTTAACTATTATTGATTCTTATAACCTGTCTGAATTCCAATCTTGTTTACCATGCCACGAATTTGCTCTGTGGTAATGGGATAAACAAACGTGTTTCTGTTCTGTTTCCGAAAAAGACAGTCTGTACCAAGATTGTTGACATTTCCGACAATAAAGTTATATAATCGTTTTAGGAAAGGCGCGAATCGATAAACAGCCTTGAAGCCTGGTCGAATTCATCAGGGAGTCAGCAGCTCACGAAAGGAGGTGAAAGCTACGGGTAGCGCTTTTTGGCGGTTTCATTCCTGAAAGGTATGACGTTAGTTTATTCAAAACCAAAGCAAGGAGAGAGTATGAAAACAAAATGGTATTTGACTGTGTCGGTTTTGCTGGTGATTACCAGCCTGGTGCTGACCGCTTGTGGAGGAGCGGGCGGCGCAGCCAGCAGTATGAAAACCGAAGTTGGAAAGGGCGAAGGCGAGGTCGCCATCGTCGATTGGCCCGGTTATGTTGAACGTGGCGCAAACGATAAGAATTATGACTGGGTGACCCAGTTTGAAACTGAAACCGGCTGCAAAGTAACGGTGAAAGATGCCGCCACTTCTGATGAAATGGTGACTCTGATGAACCAGGGTGGATTTGACCTGGTGACGGCTTCCGGAGATGCCAGCCTGCGTCTGATTGCGGGTGGCACGGTTCAGCCGATCAATATTGCCCTGATTCCATCCTGGAAAAATGTTGATCCGCGCCTGCAAAATGCCGCCTGGCATACCGTTGATGGCGTCCATTATGGCGTTCCCTATCAGTGGGGGCCAAATGTGTTGATGTACAACACCACGGTATTCTCCGCCGCGCCCAGCTCGTGGGATGTGGTCTTCAATGAACAAAATCTGCCGGATGGCAAGACAAATTCCGGGCGGGTGCAAGCTCCGGATAATCCCATTTATATGGCGGATGCCGCCCTGTATCTGAAAGCCACCAAGCCGGAACTGGGGATCAAAGATCCCTACGAATTGACCAAGGCCCAATTCGACGCTGTGGTTGAACTGCTGCGTCAGCAGCGCAAGCTGGTGCCCAAATACTGGCACGATGCCACCACCCAGGTGGAAGATTTCACCACGGAAGGCATTATCGCCTCCTCGTCCTGGCCTTACCAGGTCAACCTGCTGATCGCCAATGGACAGTCGATTGCCAGCACTTTCCCGACCGAAGGCGCAACGGGTTGGGCCGATACGACCATGATGCACGCCAAGGCGCCGCATCCGAACTGCGCTTACCTGTGGCTTGAGCATTCCATCCAGCCCAAGGTGCAGGGAGACGTGGCGGCCTGGTTTGGCAGTGTCCCGGCAGTTCCGGCGGGCTGCACCGCCAGCGATTTGCTCGGCGCGGAAGGTTGCAAGACCAACGGTTCCGAGAACTTTGACAAGATTTCCTTCTGGAAAACGCCCGTTGCCGCTTGCGGCGATGGCAGCAGCAACTGTGTACCGTACAGCGAGTGGGTCAAGTCCTATCTCGCCATTATTGGTGGAAAGTAAGCCGGGAGTCTGTTTTTTCAGCCGCGCCAGATCGATTCTGGCGCGGCTGGATTGTTTCATGATGGGATGCCAATGACCGACCAATCCGCAATTCTTTTTAAGTCCGTCAGCCGCCATTTTGGCGAGGTCAAGGCCGTTGATCAGGTTGATCTCGATATCCGCGATGGGGAATTTTTCTCGATGCTGGGTCCTTCCGGTTCCGGGAAGACCACCTGTCTGCGCATGATTGCCGGTTTTGACAGGCCAACCGCCGGGCAGATTTTTCTCTACGGGCAGGATGTCTCGCAGCTTCCACCCTACGAGCGTTCGGTGAATACGGTTTTTCAAGATTACGCCCTTTTCCCGCACATGACCGTCAGCGAGAATATTGCTTACGGGTTGATGATTCGAAAAATCCCCCCGGCGGAGCGCAAAAAGCAGACGGATGAGATGCTCGAGTTGGTACAGCTTTCCGGTTTCGGCGATCGAAAACCATCCCAGCTTTCCGGCGGACAGCGTCAGCGCGTGGCCCTCGGACGCGCTTTGATCAATCATCCCAAGGTTTTGCTCCTGGATGAGCCGCTCGGGGCGCTCGACCTGAAACTGCGCCAGCAGATGCAAGTCGAACTCAAAGCCATCCAGCAGCGCGTGGGGATTACGTTTATCTTTGTCACGCACGATCAGGAAGAAGCCCTGACGATGAGCGACCGCATCGCCGTTTTCAATCTCGGAAAGATTGAGCAGGTTGGCTCGCCCGCCGAGATTTATGAACATCCCGGCAGCGCCTTCGTGGCTGGATTTGTCGGTGTTTCGAATCTGGTCAAAGGGGAGATGGCGCAGCGCATCACCGGTTCGGGACGGATGTTTTCCATTCGTCCGGAGAAAATCCACCTCGCCGTGCCGGATGCCAGCCAATCTGCCGATGAATACGCCGCCGATGGCAAAGTGCGCGACGTGATTTATCTGGGCCTGTACACGCGCTACCTGGTGGAGTTGGGCGATGGCGGCGATTTGGTGGTGGTGGAGCAAAATCTCAAAACGACCTCGATGGATGTCACCAGGCTGCGCGGTCAGAGTGTGCGCCTGCTCTGGAAAAAGGAACACGTCCGCACGCTGGGAGGCCCGGATGCTTAATCGCATCTCCACTTATCTTTACCGGCGTCCCACGCTGGTCTTGCTGCTCATGCTGGTGCCGCCGCTGGCGTGGTTTGTGGTGGTTTACCTTGGTTCGCTGGTCAGCTTGCTGGTCAACAGCTTTTTCTATCTGGATGATTTCACCGGCAAAGTGGTGAATCAGTTTACTTTGCGCACCTATGCCCAGTTGTTTGAACCGGCCAGCCTGGATATATTTTTCCGCACGGCGCTAATGGCGGCGCTGGTGACGTTGGCTTCGGCGCTGATCGCCTTTCCCCTGGCCTATTACAACGCGCGTTTCGCCACGCCGCGCTGGAAAACCATCCTGTATATCCTGGTGACGCTGCCGCTCTGGTCGAGCTATCTCGTGCGCGTGTACTCATGGAAGCTGATTTTGGCGCAGGAAGGCATCATCTCGTGGTTTGCGCATGTGCTGCGCCTGAACGGCCTGCTCGACTGGTACCTGAGTCTGCCGCTGGTGGGCGGGCCGTCGCTCTCTGTTTCGACCACCGGCGTTTTCCTGGTATTTGTGTACATCTGGCTGCCCTACATGATCATCCCGATCCAAACGGCGTTGGAGCGAGTGCCCAGGTCCCTGCTGGAAGCCTCCAGCGATTTGGGCGCGACCCCCAACCAAACCTTCTGGACGGTTTTACTGCCCCTGTCTTTTCCCGGCGTGATCGCTGGTTCCATCTTTACCTTTTCGTTGTCCCTCGGTGACTTTATCGTGCCGTCCATGTTTGGCAATTCCAGCTATTACATCGGCAAGGCGGTTTTGTCCTTCCAGGGCACTTCCGGCAATATTCCGTTGGCGGCGGCCTTTACCATGGGTCCGATTGTCATCATGATCACTTACCTTTTGATTGCGCGCAAACTAGGAGCCTTTGATGCTCTCTAAGCCCAAATTGACAGCCACGGATGGCGGTGAACGTGCCTCGCTCTGGTTAAAAGCTTCGGCGCTGGCGGTGTTGGTCTTCCTGCATTTCCCCATCATGCTGATTTTTCTGTATGCTTTCAACACGGAAGATTCGGCGTATACCTTCCCTCCGCCAGGATTGACGTTTAAGTGGATTCCGCAAGCCCTGGCCAATCCTGATTTGTTCAAGGCCCTGCTTTTATCCGTTGAAGTGGCGCTGATCGCCACCTCAATCGCCCTCGTTTTAGGGACTCTGGCGGCGGCCGCCGTCTATCGCTCGGAATTTTTCGGCCGCGAAGCGATTTCCTTCCTGCTGGTTTTGCCGATTGCGCTCCCCGGCATCGTCACCGGGATAGCTTTGCGCTCGGCCATCGGCGGGATGGGCATTCCCTTCTCCTTTTGGACGATTGTCATCGGTCATGCCACTTTTTGCGTGGTGACGGTCTATAACAACGTGCTGGCGCGTTTCCGCCGGACGGGTGGTTCGATGGTCGAAGCCTCGATGGATTTGGGCGCGAATTCCTTCCAGACCTTCTGGTATATCGTCCTGCCCAATATCGCCACTGCGCTGCTGGCGGGCGGAATCCTGGCTTTTGCGCTCTCCTTTGACGAAGTCATTGTCACTACGTTTACGGCGGGGCAGCAGGAAACCCTGCCCATCTGGATTTTGGGGCAGATGCTCAAGCCGCGTGACCGCCCATTGACCAATGTCGCCGCCATGCTGGTGGTGTTGATCACGACTGTCCCCATTTTGATTGCCCAGCGCCTGAGTTCCCAGGCGGGGGATACCGGCAATTTTTAATTCCACCTTTTTCGCACGGCGCATAATCCATAGGACGGAATGCGCCAACATCCGGCGTTTGTCTGCGGAATAGCCCTGAGAGCTGCATGGGTCTGGGCGTAACAAGTTGGGTATAATACGGACATCCACAGCTTCAAAAGGAATTTTTATGGAATACGAAGCAGTCATTGGTCTTGAAACCCACATCCAGCTCAACACGAAATCAAAAATATTCTGTGCCTGCAAGGCAGATTCCTGGTATGACGAGCCTAATACCAATATTTGCCCGGTTTGCTCGGGCATGCCCGGCGTTCTGCCGGTGCTGAACAAGCGTGCCGTCGAAAAAGGTGTCCTGCTGGCGCGTGCCATGAATGCCGATATTCCTCCGGTTTCGTTTTTTGATCGCAAAAACTATTTTTATCCCGATCTGCCCAAAGGTTACCAGGTGACGCAGTACGATCAATCCCTGGCGAAGGGCGGCTACCTGGATGTGCCGCAGGCGGACGGAAGCTCACGGCGCGTCACCATTTGGAAGTTGCACCTGGAAGAAGACGCCGGGAAAACCCGCAACGAGTTGGGGCGTCGCATGATCGATTTCAACCGCTGCGGTGTGCCGTTGGTGGAAATGGTGACCGGCCCGGATTTGCGCTCGGCTGACGAAGCCGCCAACTACCTGACCCGCCTGCGCCAGCTTTTGCGCTGGCTTGGCGTCTCGGAAGCGGACATGGAAAAAGGTCACCTGCGCTGTGACGCGAATGTCTCGCTGCGCGTGAAGGGCGAGACCATCCTGAATACCAAGACCGAGATCAAAAACGTCAACTCGATTGAAGCGGTGCGGACCGCAATTGAAAAGGAAATCATCCGGCAGACGAATGAATATGAAAAGGGGCGGAGAATCGAAGCCTGGACGCTGGAATGGGATGAAGATACTCAGACCCTGAAAAAGATGCGTTCGAAAGAAACTGAGGCCGATTATCGCTACTTCCGCGAACCGGATTTGCTGCCCATTTACATGGACGAGGCCTGGAAAGCGGCGATTTTGGCTGATTTCCCCGAACTGCCCCTCAGCCGCCGCGCCCGCTTTATGACGGAGTATGGCCTGCCAGAGTATGACGCCGATATTTTAACGGGTGAACGCTCGCTGTCCGATTATTTCGAGACGGCGGTCAAAGCCTACGGCGGCGCATCCCCGGCAGTTGCTGATGTCAAACGCGTTTCCAACTGGTTGATGAACGATGTGCTGCGCATGCTCAACGAGAGCGGCAAAACCGCCGGAGAACTGGCCCTGACGCCCGCGCACCTGGCCGAAATCATCCGGCTGGTGGATGCGAACAGCATCAATACCAACACCGGCAAAGCGCTGCTGGAAAAAGTCAACGCGACCGGAAAATCTCCGGCTGAAATCGTGCAGGCCGAAGGGCTGGCCAAAGTCAGCGACGACAGCGCCATCCGAGCCGTGGTGGAGCAGGTGCTGACCGAATCGCCCAATGAAGTGGCCGCGTACAAGGGCGGTAAAGTGGGTTTGATGGGCTTCTTTGTGGGCCAGGTGATGAAAAAGATGCAGGGCAAGGCCGACGCGCAGAAAGCGCGCGTCATCTTTGAAGAACTGCTGAAATGAGCCTGCCACAGCGCCAGTCGACACATCTCTCATCCGAGCGCGCCTTTCCCGGGCGCGCTTTTACAACCGTGGCATGAAAAAAATCTTCCAATCCGACCTGCGCTTTGACTGGAAAGTGGTGACGGTGACAGTCGTCAGCACGCTGCTGCTGATCGTTGAACGGTATCACGCATTTACTGGCTGGAAGCCGCTCGATCGCGCGCTTTTGTACCTGCTGGTTCCACTGGCGTTGATTGTCTTCGTTTTTCGGGAAGACCCGCGCGCCTACGGTTTTCAATTGGGTGATTGGAAAGCCGGTTTGGTCATCACCTTCGGGGCGCTCACGCTCATTCTGCCGGTGCTGTGGCTGCTGGTGCATGACGATCCGTCCATGCGTTTGTATTATCAGCCCTTGCTCGGACCAACGCTCCCGGTTTATACTTTTGTGGATTTGATCGGCTGGGAATTCCTGTTTCGCGGCTGGCTGACGTTTGCCTACGTGCGCAAATTCGGCGCGGAGGGACTCTGGCTGCAAGCCGTCCCGTTTGCGATTGCGCACATCACCAAACCGGAACTGGAAACGCTTTCCACTATTTTTGGCGGATTTGCCTTTGGTTGGGTGGCCTGGCGCACGAAGTCTTTTCTTTATCCCTTTTTGATTCACTGGGCTATTTTTACTTTTGTGGTGCTGGCTGCTGGAGGTACGTTTGGCTGATTTTTCCCTTCGACCTGCTTTGGAAGCAGATTTTCCCGCCATCCAGGTGCTCATCCGCGCTGCCGGGATCAACCCCACCGGGCTGAATTGGCAGCGTTTCACAGTGGCGGAAACGTCCGATGGTCAGTTTGCAGGCTGCGGGCAGTTAAAACCGCACTCCGATGGGTCGTTGGAGCTGGCCTCCCTCGCGGTGATTCCTTCGCAGCGCGGCAAAGGCCTGGCGCGTTTACTCATCCACCAACTGGCTGCCACCGCGCCGCGCCCGCTTTACCTGACCTGTCGCTCACAGTTGGGACCGTTTTATGAGAAATTCGGTTTTCGACCTGTCAGCGGCGATGAATTGCCTAAATATTTTCGCAGGATCAGCCGTTTGGCGGGCTTGATCAATGCCTTGCATATAATTCAAGACAGCATGTTGGTGATGCGCCTGGATGAGGAGGCGAGATGAGTAAAATTTATGATATTCTCATTGGCTTTTCGATTGGCTTGATTGCGGCTGGGCTGCTTTTTCTGACGGTGCGTTCGCCGACAGGAAAAGCGGTGGAACTGCTGCCCACGCCCACCCTGGAGCCGATCGTCGTCTATGTGACGGGCGCGGTCAACAGTCCGGGGGTTTACCGGTTGCCGGTTGCCAGCAGGCTGGTGGATGCGGTTCAGCAGGCTGGCGGGTTTATGGATGGCGCGGATCTGACCCAGGTGAATCTGGCCGAGATGTTGGATGATGGCGCCCAGATCGTCATCCCTGGTGTGGAGGATGTTCCCACGCCGCAGCTGACCATCGGCGGAAGTGGTCTCTTGGAGACGCCCACGCCGCCCGGTGGGGAGCTGGTGGATATCAATACCGCCGATGCGGCCTTGCTTGAACAACTTCCCGGCATCGGCGTGACCTCGGCGCAGAGTATCATCGATTACCGCACTACGAATGGGCCTTTTACGCAGGCGGAAGATTTACTCAAAATTCCCGGGATTGGCTCGGCCACCCTGGAAGAAATTCGCGGGTTGATTATCGTGCAGCCCTAACCGGCAGATTGGACTTTTTGTGTTTGACCATTTTGACATTCTCGCCCCTATTTATGATCGCGCTATCCCATTTTCGCGCCTTGAACTCATGTTGAAAATGGTGGATTTGCCGGTGGATGGAATTTTGCTCGATGCTGGCGGCGGCACCGGACGAGTGGCCTCAGCCCTGCGCCCTCACGTCCGCGCCGCGTTGGTGGCGGATTTCTCGCCCGGCATGCTGGCGCAAGCGCAGCTGAAAGGGTTGCCGGGAGTGCTCACGCCCGCCGAACGCCTGCCCTTTGCCGATGGGACCTTTGATCGGATCATCATGGTCGATGCTTTGCACCATGTCCATAATCAGGCCGAGACGATCGCCGAATTATGGCGGGTGCTGCGCGGCCCCGATCCTGTTTCGGGGAAATCCGGCGGGCGGCTGGTGATCGAGGAACCGGATGTGCGCACTTTCACGGTCAAGCTGGTGGCCATCGGCGAAAAACTGGCGCTGATGCGCAGTCACTTCCTCTCGCCGCCGAAAATCGCGGCCTTGTTTCCGCCCGAAGCGCAGGTCAAAATTGAAACAGAAGGGTACAACGCCTGGGTGATTGTGGAAAGAATTTAGTCAAAAGGAATGAGAGAAAAGTAATAAGGGAAAGGTCGGGAGGCTTGCGGGCTTCCCGACCTTTTTACTTTTTTCTCGTTCCTTCGCCGATCGTCATCAAGTGTGCGTCCTGGTAGATGCGTTCAGCGGGATATTCGTAGTTGCAAACCCCTTTACGGGATAAATTTTGTCTTTGAGCTTATCACAGCTATAAGCTTGTTAGAGAGAAATGAGGTGATAGATGGCAACAGTTAATGTTTCAATTGAGCTTCCCCGCAGCGTCCTCTCGGCTTTACGCCAGGATCCGGCTACCTTTGGACGTGAAATGCGCCTGGCTGCAGCAGTCAAATGGTACGAGATGAAAATTATCTCCCAATCCAAAGCGGCTGAAATTGCCGGTCTTTCCAGGGCCGAGTTTATCACTGCTCTGGAAAGATTTTCTGTTTCCCCGTTTCAATATGGTGTTGATGATATTAACGCGGAGAGCCTGGATGCCTGAACGTTGGGTTGTGAATGCCTCACCCTTGATTGTTTTGGGTAAGGTCGGGCAGTTGGATTTGCTCACAAAACTACCGCAACGGATAGTTGTACCGGATGCGGTAGTTTCTGAAATTATCGCTGGCCCTGAAGGCGATGCGGCGCGCCTCGCTCTTGAGGCAAAGATGTTTACACAGGTAGCTGTCTCTGGAATTTCGCCAGAACTTGCTGCCTGGACCTAGGTGCAGGGGAGACTTCAGTCCTATCTTATGCGCTTGCTCATTCAGGCTGGACAGTTCTTCTCGATGATGGAGCTGCCCGAAAATGTGCCAAAACTTTTGAAATTCCGCTCAAAGGTACGCTGGCGGTGATTATCCTGGCGAAAAAACGTGGGCTTATTCCTTCTGCATCCAAGGTTATGCATGCGATCCAGGAAGCTGGTCTGAGATTGGATGAAAGGTTAATTCGGGTCGTCTTGCAACAAACTTTGGGGGAAGATTGGTGAGCTGGCCGGTCAATTTGTGCCCTGGCTTACCTGAATAAGAAAAAAATAGGCGGGCCTCCCGAACTTTTCCTTATTACTCGTTCCTTATTTCTCTTTACTCGTATCACCACCCATCACAAATTCAACAACAACTGCCTCGCAATCACCATCCGCTGCATTTCGCTCGTGCCTTCGCCGATCGTCATCAGGCGCGCGTCGCGGTAAATCCGTTCGACGGGATATTCGCGGCTGTAACCGTATCCGCCATGGATTTGGATGGCGTTGCGGCAGACGCGTTCGGCCATTTCGGTGGCAAAGAGTTTGCCCATGGCGGCTTCCTTGCTGAAAGGTTTGCCTTCCTGTTTCAGCCAGGCCGCGCGGTAGATCATCAGGCGCGCCGCTTCGATTTCGGTGGCGGCATCCGCCAGCATGAACTGGATGGCCTGGTGCTCGGCAATTGGTTTGCCGAAAGTAAAGCGTTCCCTGGCGTAGGCAATCGCCGCTTCGTAGGCGGCTTGCGCCAATCCCACCGAGAGCGCGCCGATGCTGATGCGGCCGCCGTCCAGCGTGGCGAGCGTCTGATGAAGGCCGTGGTCATACTCGCCGATTAAATTTTCCAGCGGCACGCGCACATCCTCGTAAGCGACCGCGTGCGTGGGAGAACCTTTCAGCCCCATTTTCTTTTCTGCGGGCGAAATCGTCAGGCCGGGGGTATTGGTCGGGACGAGGATCATGCTCAGGGAGCGCGATCCGCCCGCCGGGTTGGTGCGGACCAGGGTGATGATATATTCCGCAATGCTGGCGTTGGTACACCACATTTTTGAACCGTTGATGGCCCACTCATTCCCCGCTTTTTCAGCCCGGGTGCGCACGCCGCCCTGTAAATCCGATCCAGCGCCAGCCTCGGTCAGCGCCAGGGCGCCCAATTTGCCGCGTCCGCTGGCAACCAGTGGTAGCCAGCGTTTTTTGAGTGCTTCAGAGCCATATTGGGCGATGGGCGAGGTGCCCAGGCCGTTATGGGCCGCAATTGCCAGGGCCGTGGAGCCGCAGCCCCAGCCGAGTTCCTCGATGGCAAGCGCGGCGCTGATTGCGTCCACGCCGGCACCGCCATAGGTTTCAGGGATGGAAAGCCCCAGTAACCCGAGCGGCCCCATTTTTCGGGCGGCTTCCCAGTTGAAGCTGGCAGTTTCATCCACTTCACGGGCTTTGGGTTTGACTTCTACCGAGACGAAGTCATGGACGACTTTTTGCCACATGCTCTGTTCTTCGTTCAGTTCGAAATTCATAGTTTCTCCCGGTCTTGCGGCTTTTTATCGAGAAAGGCTAATTTTCGGAAAGACTACGTATATATTCAACCATTTCACCCACCTGCCTGTCATTTAGCGTGTTTTCTTTGAACCAGTTGATGTAACCCGGCACATCTTGCAGGGGTAGGGCTTTCACGAAACCAACGTTTAGATTATCAGGCAGGCTGCCGCGATAAGCGAGGACACCGCGGACGCTGACTCCGGGAAATTTGGGCTTGATCAACTCATAACAAAGCTGGGATGCGTTTTTGATTTGCTGAAACAAATCTGAGTGCGCTTTTTTCTCGACGACTTGTTTGCTCCAGTTTTTGACCTTGATGGTAAATAACCCGGACGTGGTGACAACGATGTGGTCGATTTGGGCGTTGATCAGCCAGTTTCCGTCAAACCGGATGCCCCGCTCAACCCTCACCTTGAGATTATTTATGACGTGAACGTTATCTGGCAGAGTTTTTAGGTAATCCAGCATCTCTAAATCAGCGAAAGCGCCCGCCAGTTCCTGTGAGCCAGCCAGTCCTTTGAGGAATTCAACTCTGGCATTGATTTCGCTGCATTGTTCGCGGATGTATTTCTCCTGGTCCCTTTTTTTATCTTCCAGCGCGGTTTCAAGGGAACGGAGCGGACGCTCGATTTCGTCCTGGTAATCCTGCACAATTTTGCGCAGTCTTTTCAGCCTTTTCGTTTCCCGGCGCACTCTGAAATAGTTGCGAATAAAGTTGAAAATACTGCGGTCGTGTTTGAAGTAATCCAGCGTTGCCGCGGATTGTTCAATTTCCAGCGCGTACTTTTCTGAGAAGGTCGCCAGCTCGGCCTTGTTTTTTTCTTTTTCCTGGCTGATTTCCTGTTCTTGCAGCAATATTTCAGACCCCGAGCGGTATTTGGCCTGGCTGATTTGTTCGGCGAGTTCTTTCACACAGCTCGTCAGCAGAGGTTCAATTTCTGCGGGGTGTTCGGCTTGGAGCTGATTTGCTTCCAATTTAGCGGCAATTGCATCCCAGGCTCCGCTGATTCCATGGATTTCCGCCATGACTTCTCCCTAATTGCTGCTGGTTATTTGTAAAAGATGATTACTCAAAAATAACGTGTCACTTCGCGCAAGGGTCCTGTTTACGCGGATAAAAGTACACCTGTAAAGGTTGCGCCAGTTACGAATTAAGCCGCCAGCTTGGCTATTCGACCTGCATCACATAAAAAACGTAACAGTACCATTCTGAATATTTCTGGTACATGGCGATTTCTTTTTCAGTTGCGTTGAGAATCTCCTTGGCTTCCGCATCGCCCTGATATCTCTGTCTGAGCATGGGCAGCCGCGCCTGGATGGGGGTGTAATAATCATCCCACCAGCTGGAAGTTGGCAGGGTAAAGTGGTCGATTTCGCGGTAGCCAGCTGCGCGCAGCCTGCTCAGGTTCGCGTCGATGCTTTGCATGTCGGGATAGTCTGCCATCCAATACGAAAGCACTTCTTGCGGCGGATTGGGCTTCAGCCATGAAATCTCCGTCACAGCCACATAGCCGCCGGGTTTGAGCAATGGTCGCCACTCGCGCAGGCCTTTTTCAAAGCCGATGATGTAGATGGCGCCCTCCGACCAGAGCGCGTCGAAGCTGTTGGGCTGATACGTCAGCGCAAACATGGATGCGTTTTCGAGACTGATACGCTCCGAAAGCCCTGCCGCTTGCGCGCGCTGTTGCAGAGTGTCCAAAAAAGGTTGGTGCGTATCCACTGCGACGATTTTACCGGCTGTACGCCGGGCCAGTTCCAACGTTTGCAGGCCAGGGCCGCAGCCGATATCCAAAATCTGCGGGTGGTACGGCAGGTTTTGCATCAGCGCCAGCGCTTTTTGGGTCGAGCGGTTGTCGCCGGGACCTTCGCGCGGCAGGTCTTTGTGAATCTCGAAGAAAATATCCATTTTATAGCGTGATGACTTTATCCGCCTGGGCTTGGGCTGTGAGAATATCGCCCATACCGCCGACGATGCCCACTTTGGTGGCGCCGGTCAGCCCGAAATAATTCAGGCAGGTTGAGCAAACCACCAGCCGTGTGCCTTTTTGCTCAAGCGCGGTCAGCTGCGCCAGCACCGGCGAACCTTCCACCACTAACTTGACGCCGTTGGTGTAGAAACAGAGCGCGGCGGGCAGGTCGCCGCCAGCCAGTAAAAGCTCAAGATATTTTCCGATCAATGTGTGTTGTAGCGGAATATCCGCCTGGCCCATTCCGTCATTCGTGATCACAATCACCGAGTTCTGCATTGTCATTGCGAAGTTCTCCGTTGTTGTAAGCTTCCAACCAGGCCTGGGCATTTTCAAACTGAGCATCTGGTACGCAAATTTCCACTCTTGAGAGCGGCATGGAGGGCAGCACATACAACTGTCCCACAGCTTCTTGAATCAGCACCACCGAAAAGCCGTCAATTTCGAGAGCTTCTTTTAATATTTCCGCTTCGAAACGGCCATTTGCTTCCATCAGAGTACTCCAGCCATCATGGTGGGACATGTTTATCTCCAGGTGAGTATGAATAAAATAGTGAATACGGTGCTGACGATCAGCTGCCGCATCCCAACGGCGACTGGCTTCGCACCCGCAGCCGGTTTCACCGTGCCCCAGAGCGTTTCTGCCGCCTGGACGAGGTACGGGATGCCGATCAGCCCCGGGATCACGTTAAAAGCGCCGAGGGCGAGGGCTAAAGTCAGATTGAAAACGGTATAGGCGATGGCCCGGCGTCCGGCCTGAAAACGCGCACCCAGCTCCGGGATGGATTTCCATTCCCGTTGTTCCAGCCGCAAATAGGCGTAAACAATGCTGGCTGCCGACTGAAACCAGGTCAGTACCCACAAGACCCAGCCGAGCGGAAGGTAGTGACCCTGGCAGACCCAGTAGGCGGCGGGAGCGGCCAGCGCCAGCACGCCAGTGGCCAGGATTTCCACCCCGGCCTGGCGGCGTTCCTCGCGGCGGCTGACCAACCAAAGATGCCAGCCAAAGACCGGCGCGGCCGGGATGGCCAGGAGAAGCACGTAGGTTTCGCCCAAAATGACTAATTCTGCCACGGAGAGCAGGATCAGGGCGCCGTAAACGATCATCCAGAAGCGCGCGGCGGGCAGGTCGATGCGCGGCCGGCGGCCGGAATAGGCCTTGATGGCAATGGTTACCGGCTGACGGATGAGAAAGGCGGCGATGGCGGCGACCAGCAACGCGAGTGTGGCGGCGCTGAAGGTTTTCCCGGCAAACAGGCCGATGCTGAGCGGGCTGAAAAGAAATACCCACGAACCGTGGTCTTGTGGCAGGGCAATCTGGCGTCGAAATACGGATAAAGTTTTCATGGGTTGGCTCTTGCTTTTATTATACTCAGCGCGGTCACAATTTGCGCTTATTTGTTATAGCTGAAAGCCGAAATTTGTGTCCGATGGCAGGCTGCATACAAAAAGCCGCCCAGCGGGCGGCTTTTTGAAAAATGAGTGCTTTGATTATTTGCTGGTCTGCGCTGACGGTTGGTGGATTTCTGGCAGATTTGCGCGGAAACTTAGTGCGAGGCCGCCCACTATTAGCAGCAGGCCGAGCGGAGTGAGGGTGGCATTGAACGCGTCAGCCCAGTTGATGCCGAGTGCCCAGGTATGCGAAGGCCCGGCCAGGGATGGAATGGCCAGACAAATAATGCCAAAGACGATCGCCGCCGCGCCACCGGCCGTTCTAGCGCTGGTTTTTCCCTGGGTGAAATCGACGCCCGACCAGATGCCGGGGATGCGGAAGATCAGAAAAACGATCAGCGTGACGACGGCGGTGTAAGTGACCATGTCGACCGGCATGGAGGCGCCGCGCAGGGCGCGCGAGACGAAAATGTGAATCACGCCGACCACCACCCCGGCCACGAGCGAGATGAGCGTGTCGCGGTAGGAAGTGGGCGCGGCTTTGATTAGCAAGACGACGGCGCGGATCATCAGCACGCCGATGGCGATGGTGACGAGCATGAAAATCGTATACAGCCAGCCCCAGCCGAGCAGCTTGGCCATCGATTCGGATTCGGCGGCGTATTTTTCGGTGAACAGCGCCGCGCAAACGGTGCCGATGCCGCCCATCAAGGTGAAGGCGGCGGTGAGTGACATCAGGACGATGCCGGTGACGCGTAGAAATTTGGCAAATCCACTGTTGTGTTGCATAGTTCCTCCGTGGAACAAGAAGATCAGCGAACCATGAACGATTAACCGTGCAGGTCTATCGTCCGAGAGTGAAGCCTGCCACAAAAGCCGTGGTCATGAGCAGCAACAGGGCGGGCAGGATGCGGAAAATGGTTTCTTTGGGCAAGATTGGTTTCCCGGCTTTCAGGAAGGAGAGCAGCAATCCGCCCAGGCCAATCAGCGCGCCGCCCAGACCGACCAGCGCAAAGCCGGGTCGGGTTACGCCCTGTGCGGCGAGAATGGTCGGGAGCAGGAAAATCGTCAGCCCGGCGATGCCGTGAATGGATGCCAGGATAATCGTGGGGACTTTCCCCGGCATTGGGAAGGAACGCGTCAACAGAATGGCGAGGAAGCCCAGGATGGCAAATTCCAGCGCCAGGCTGCGCCACGCTTCCAGGTGTTCCCAGACCAAGCCCAGGGCCAGCGAAAGCGGGATAATCGTCGAGACGATGACTACGATCGGGCTTTCGAGCACTTCAAAGCCCAGGATGATCATCAAGAGTCCAGCCACCAGCAGCACCCCAAAGCCAATGGTGTAGGCGGTGATCGGGACGGTTCCCAGTCCGTCGATGCCGACGGCCACCTGCCAGGCGGCTAAAAGCCCGGTGATGAGCAGCAGGATTCGGTCGAGTGGAGTCATTTTCATGGTCTATCGTCCATCGTTAAATTGAAAGCAGAATCATCGAAGCCAGCATATACAGCGAGGCATACTTGAACAGGCTAAAGTTGATCCGTTCCGATGGGCGGAAAACGGTGGCGAAGGAGAGCAGCAGCAGTCCGCTGGAGAGCACCACCATCAGGCGCAGGATGCCCGCCTGGACGCCGATCATCACGCCAGCGGTGCCGATGCTGGCGGCGGCGATGATTGACGAGAGCGCAATCACGGCGCGGGTGGCTTCGAGCCCATAGGTGGAGGGGAAGGTTGGGACGCCCGCCGCCTGGTAGTCGTCGAAAAACTTGATGCTGAAGGTCAGCGTGTGGGTGGGAATCCAGAACAGCACTGCGGCGGCCAGCAGCAGCCCGATCAGCTCGATTTGGCCGACCGCCAGTACGCGCCCGGCCAGGATTGGCATGGCGCCCGAAATGCCGCCCCACAAAATGCCCCAGCAGGTGCGACGCTTCAGCCACATGCTGTAGATGACCACATCAAAGAACAGCCCGGCGAAAACCACCAATCCATACAGCGGATGAATGGCCAGCGCCCAGCCCACGCCCAACAGCGACATGATCAGCCCCAGCCGCAAGGTTTCCTGCGCGCTGACTGCGCCCGAAGACGTGGGGCGCTGCTGGGTGCGGCGCATTTTCGCGTCGATGTCGCGATCCCACCACATATTCAAAACGGTCGATCCGCTGATGGACAGGAACAGGCTGCCAGCCATGGCCAGCATCACCAGCAGGCGCGGCGTGGTGTGGGCGCTCATGTACCCGGCAATCCCGGTGGAAAGCAGCAGCCCGGTTTGCGTGGCTTTGATCAGCGGAGAGTAGGATTTAATTTTCGATTTTAGATTTTGGATTGTAGATTGGATAAACATGCGTTACTCCAGCAGAATGGGCGGATGGTCAATCCTAAATCGTCAATCGTAAATCGTCAATCACCGCGCACACCGAAACCCGACGCCCGGGCTGAAATAGGTCGGTGTGGCGTTGTTGCGCACCCAGGCGCGCAAATCCATGTCATACGTATCCTTCGAGCCGCCGCGCAGGAAGCGATAGTGCATCCCTTCATACACGTTGCCCGTCCACTGCCAGACGTTCCCGGCCATGTCGTACAGGCCGTAGGGGCTGGCGTTGTTCAGCGTGACATAATCACCATAGGTTTGGCCGTTGTAGAATCCCACCGGCGAAGTCCGCGAGCCAAAACTGGACATATCCTCAAACGGGTCGCGGCTGGAATAGAAATTGGCAACATTCACGGGGATTTCCTCGCCCCACGGGAAGGCCCTGCCATCCGTGCCGCGCGCCGCTTTTTCCCATTCCAACTCGCTCGGCAGGCGTCCGCTCTGCGCCAGGCAGTAAGCCCGCGCCCCAAACCAGGTTACGTTGGTCATCGGGTGGTTTTCGTAACCGGGCTTCGGAGTGAAACCGGAACCGTCAAAGCTGAGGCGCGAGGCCGGGTCTTCGAGTGGAATCAAAATCCAGTCACCGGCTTCTATTTTTTCTTCATGTTTGACAGCGCGGAACTCGTCACCGGGATAAAAGCCGACGACGGCCCTTTTCCCGTTAAATTCGCCGACTTTGACCTCACCCGAAGCCAGCGACGCCGATAAATAAGCCGTGTACTGGCTGACAGTGACATCCGTCACCATCAGCTCGTAGTCGTAGTCAATCGTCGCTGATTCCGCTTCCTGCCCGGATAGGAACTCTCCCGCCGGGACTTTGGCCCAGGCTGATGAGTCGATGTCGGTTTCGAAGGCCGGAATCGGAGCGTTCAAATCAACAGTGGCGCAACCGGCCAGGAAAACGGTCAGCAGGATGACGGGAATGATGAGCTTTTTCATTACTTCACCTCCTGCGAGAGTTCGTGGTCAACTTCTTCCACCCAGCGGCCTTTATTCTTGAATAAATCCAGCAAACGCCAGATCAGGGTAATGGCCAACAGCACCAGCAGCATTGCCAGCCCGAAATCCATCAACAGCATGACGGTGTTGACCAGCGGCTGTTGCGCGGCTTCGCTGACGGAGAGCCGCTTCATCTCGAAGATGGTTACGGCGGCGAAGGCGATGTCGGACAAAATGATGATGCTCCAGCCATAAAGTTTGCGGATTTTGCCCTTCAGCCCGATCATATCGCCGTAGTAGAGCAGGATGATGGTGGCGACGATGGCTGAAAGCACATGCCAGTGACCGGTCAGTTCGATGCGTTCCTCGCGGGCAGGCCAGACGCGGAAGATTTCATCCAGTTTGATGGCCATAAAGATGCCGATGCCGCTGGTGGTGAAGTTCATGAACAGCATTTGCCAGGTCGGGCCAAACCGCAGCGGGTCGTCGGTCAGGGCGGCGAGTTTTTGGAAGAGGTTCGGTTTCTTGAGCTGCGCCGTGCCCTGCCGGATGAGTTTGTCCCAGCTCCAGATCAGCAGCAGCAGCGCGGCTACCATGGAGGGCGTCGCGCCGACATAGATGACCATGTGCGCAATCGGCTCCAGTGGCGTAACCACGCCCCAGACGCCCAGGCTGAGCACAATGGCGCCCAAAATCATCAGCGGCATGGCGATTTTGTGCATCAAGCCTTTGAAATCGAGCCAGCGGCCAATGATGAGCGTGATCATGATGCAAATCAGCGCCAGCATGATGTGCAGGTGGCCGATGACGGCGAATTCCATCAACGATTTTTCGGGCATGCGGATGATGTTTTCGGCCAGGAAGGTCTCGAAGCCGTTGCCAAAGTAAGAGCCGGGTACCGCGCCAAAGAGCACTGAGAGCAATGTGGCCAGGGATGTGATGAAAAAGGCGGCGCGTTCCATGTCAAAGCCCTTGATCGAGGCGTATTCGCGGTTGGGCTGGGAATATTCTTTGTTCCAGGGCCACAGGGCAATCGTCAGCAAGGTGCCCGCGAAGAAGATCAGGCTCAGGCCGGTGATGTAGAGGCCGTGCAGCGCCCAGTTGTGGCCCCAATAGGCGAAGCCCATGCCGAAAATCATGGTCAGGATGTAGCCGACGGTGATTAGCACGCGCACGGCGCTGACGTAGAAGGGCTTCATCCGTACCAGGCTGGTGATCATGTAGGTTTCAATGGCCACCACGCCCATGGCGATGGAGTGATACAGGATGATGATGCGGCCTTCGCGCTCGGCCTGGACGATTTGCATGCCCAGATTCTTGATGACCCAGTCGCGCACGCCAAACTCGGCCATGGGGCCGGAGAGCATGCCGAACAGGGCGGTTTCCAGCCCAATCATCGCAATTGCGACCAGGATGAGGCCTTTGGTCGTTTTGAACAGGTAATTGAATCGACTTTGGAAAAATTGCATAAAGGCTCCTTTGCTGCCAGGGACGGAGATATGCCGGACAGATCTGTTTGTATAAAATATCACAAATAAATCAGGCCGTCATTGACTTTTGTCAAATCAAAGCGCCTTTCCTGCGAAAAGGAAAGGCGCTTTGAAAAATGGGCAACTCCGTTTTTACGGTTTTAGCGCGGGAGCATCCACCTGAGCCAGACGGGCCAGTTCATCGGAATGCAGGATCAGGATTTGTGTCCGGCTGCACTCGATCAGGCCTTGCGCCTTGAAGGTATTCAGCGAGCGGCTGATGGCTTCCGGCACGCTGGCGATGCGGCTGGACATTTCGTTAATCGAATGTTCGCGGCGGTTGATGGCTTGTTTGCCGTGCGCGCTCAACTCCAGCAGCAGTTTGGCCGCCCGCGACAGGACGGAGCGGAAGGAGAGATCCTCGTATTGTTCGATCATTTGCCTGTTGCGCCGGGCCAGCACGCGCAGCAGGCCCAGCCCGATTTGCGGGTAATGTTTCAGTAGTGCTTGAAACGATTCGGCGTTGATTTGCCAGAGATGCGCATCCTGCACAGCCACCGCGCTGACCGGGTTGGGGCCGCCATCCAGCACGGCCACTTCGTTGAACATGATGACCGGGTTGATGATGGCCAGGATGTTGACCTGTCCCTGAGGCCCGGTTTTGGTCAAATGAATCTGACCGCGCATCAAGACAAACATCCCGGCGCAGGGTTCGCCTTCCGCGAAGACGGTTTGTTCCGGCCGGAAATGGCGGACCTGTCCCGAGCTGACAATTGCCAGCAGATCACTCAATCCCAGGTGTTGAAAGTGTTGTACTTTCCGCAGGCTTTCCGCCAGGCTGTGTAATTCATCCATATTCAGATTATATAATATTCACGGTCAGAAATCGCGGATTTCCGCTTAAGAAAAAAGCCCAATTTTTGACCGCGCTGTGGATAGCCGAGAAAAGGCCCCCAAACCGGAGTCTGGAGGCCTTTTTAGAGATTTGCTGAAGTTAATTGGATTGATTTACCCGCAGCCGCCGCCGCTTTTATCGCGCTTCAACTGAAGCTGGATTCTGGCTTCGTACTCGAGTTTCTCATATTCAATCGGGCTTGGGTCGGCGCACTGATAGCGATCGCCGAGCGCGGACGGGAAGGCGAATTGCAGTTTTTCCGCAATCACCGGCGTCTCGGAGCGGACAATTTCAGGGTCGTCCTTGCCAAAGAAGGCGATCCAATTGTTCACGCCACCTTCCAGTAGATACGAATTCGGGATCGATTCGCCCACCAGCAGCTTCCACGCGTTGGTGGAGACTTCCTCGTCATTGCTGATCACAACGTAGATGGCATTTGGAGCAGAACTGGCCAACAGCTGGGGAATATGGGATTTCAACTGGTCTGCCGGGATGTTGACGGCGCGGCGGATATGGAACAGGTTGTAATCCGCTTCGGAGCGCACGTCGATCATCGTCAGCTTGAGGGTGTCATCGTTGATGGTCTTGAACAATTCCGCCGGGGCGATCTGAACCTGTCGTTTTGCCAGGGCTTCATCCGCGCTCATTTTTACAGCTTGTTCATTGACGGTGCGGTTGAGCTGTACGCGGGCATACTTGGTTTCAGTTGAAGGCGTGCCGATGAAAAGCACCGCCAGGGCCAGCACAAACAATCCGCCTGCGGCATAGACGCGCTTTTTGGGTTCCTTGGTCAGGTCTTTTTTGCCAAAGATACGTTCCAACTGTTCGGCGCCCCAAAACATGAAGAGCGCCATCAAAACCACCAGCACCACGATCACGCCAGCCGGAAGATGAAAGACATCCATCAGGGTCAGGCGGCCATAGTAACCGGCGTTGTTGTACCATTGGGTGAAATACTGTTCGGTTTCAGCAAACAGGAAGGCGCCGAAAAAGCCACCACCCACGAAGAACATACCGTCGATTTTGCCGGTCGAGGCTGAGGCCAGCGATGTGGTTGGGCAGAATCCGCCGATGATAAAGCCGACGCCCATGATCAGCCCGCCGAGCACCCCGGATGGAACATAGGTCAGGTTGACCCACACCTGGCTGAAATCCAGAATGCCCAGGCCAGCTGCGCCAAAGGTCAAGGTCATTGCCACGGCAATCGCGGTGAACATGACTTTGAGCACCGTCAGGTCGGTGAAATAGAATTGAGCGGCCAGTTTGCGGCTGTTGCCAAAGCCCGACATTTCAAGCGTGAAGCCGAAGGCAAAGCCGATCACCGCAAAGAGTACATAGGTCCAGGGGTTCGAGGCGCTGACTGCCAGGAAAGAAGGAAGAGGGAAATTCATTTTATTCTCCTTTTACAGCCAAAACTTCCTGACGAAGTAGGCCATGGCGTAGGCGCCGCCAAAAATGGCAAACATGATCAGCCACGATCCGGCTGCCAGTGTCGCGCCACCGGTCAGCGCCTGGCCGGAGGTGCAGCCGCGCGCCATGCGCGCTCCATACAGGAATAAGACACCGCCCAGGAAAGCCATCGTCCAGCGCGTCTGATCTGTGATCTTGGGGCCGCGGGTGGTCTCGAGGCGGGTGCGGCCAAAGATCGTTCCGGAGGTAAATCCGCCCAGCAAAGCGCCAAAGAAGACCGGCACAATCCAGTCATCCAACGGGTTTTTATCGCCGCCCGCCATTTTGAGCAGATAAGGAGTCTTGTCAACATGCGCCGGAGCAATCGCATCTTCCGCGAGCGCAACCAGGCGGATGGTGGCTCCCGAGGAGCCGAGTCCGTTGCCGGTCAGGAACATCGCCAGGAAGAGTACGATGCCCAGGATCGTGCCGCCAAGATAGGGATGCACGTAAGGTCTTTCCGGGCGTCCGAACAGGCCTTTCTTTTCAGGGTTTACAGTAGTTGTCATGATTTTTCTCCTATTTCCCCTCTCTTTTTGGGGGAGAGGGGCAGGGGGTGAGGACTATTTTTTGCCCTTGGGGGATTTTACTTTCGGTTCCCCGTGGGTTTTGTTGCCACCATGATGTGATTCAAGTTCTTCCCAACCTGTCACCATGCCGCGCATGGCTTCGAGCGGCGTGGCGCCGGTCGTGGTCAGGTAGACGTGTGCGATCACAAATGCGCCGAACAACCAGGCTACCAGGCTATGGAAGGGAGCCAGGATTGGCAGTCCGCCCATCCAACTGGTCAGTTGTGGCCACTTTTGCACGCTCCACATCAAAGCGCCGGTGATGATTTGCAGCGGCAGCAGCACGTTCAGCAATCCAAAGTAAGTTGCCTGCTGGAGCGGATTCATCTTCTGGTCTTTGCGCTTCTCAAATGGATGCGCTTCGCCCTTGAAAATGCCGCCGATATAGAACTTGGCCTGCACGATGGCGTCATCAAAGAAACCGACCGGGCGTGGAATGAACTGCTTGATCTCACCGGTGGTCAGGTGCCAGAACAGCGACAGCGCGGCATTGATGACCAGGATGGCTGCCAAAATATTGTGAACGGTCACGATATGGCGGAAGGAGAAGACCCCGAAGACATCCGGCCGGTGGATGATCAGGCCGGTGAACAACAGGAATACGATCGAGAAGGTCTGCAGCCAGTGCCAGAAGCGCTCGTAGCTCTCGTAAATATAAACTTTTTCAACCTTCGCCTTGCTTTTTGCCAGTTTCAGCGACGAAATGTAGCGCAGCGTGCCGTGACCGGCCACACCGAACAGCGTAGCCGCGAAAGCCAGCGCGCCGAACCAGTCAATCCAGTTGATGCGATCGCTGCCGAAGACGTATACGCCCTCTTTCATGGTCGCCGGTTGATATACCAGCGCGCCATTGTTGGATTTGACGATTTCGCCGCTGGCGTTGACATTGCTGTCAGCGACAAATTTGGGCGTCACGCCAGCCGGAGAGTAGGCAGCCAGTTGAATCGACTTGTTGACGCGCGAATCGCCGGTGTGACAGGTTTTGCAGTCACTGATGGCATATTCGCCGCGGGCAACATCGTGGTTGATGCTGTAGGGTTGAACCTGCCCTTCGATGTGCGGATTTTTCAGTCCGAGCGTTTCCAGTCGGGCGGCGACGGCGGCTTGTTTTTCGATGGTGTCGGTTTTCAGTTCGCCGCTGTCAATTTTTCCATCGCCATTTGCGTCGAAAGCGCTGACGATTTCAGCAGCGTACGCGCCGTTTTCGAGATAAGCTGCTTGCAAATCAGCTTCGCGCACCGGGCGCGGGCCGTTGTTGCCATCGTAGACCCAGTAGAAGCTGGTTACGAGGTTGTACGGCGCCAGGAGCGTCTTGCCGTCAATGTTGGTGCGCTGCATCAGCACGGGTTTGTAGCCGGTCACCAGGTCGGTGGTGGTATTGCTGCCACCCTGAATCCCACGGCAAAGATTGGTGGGTGTACCGTCGGCCTGGACCACGGTCCAGTCATAGGATTCGATCGCCGGGGCATACATTTGCGGAATGTGGCAGGATTCGCAGGCCACGACCGCCATGTGCTGTTCGCTGTAAGGCAGCCAATCGGCGTGCGATTTCTGCGAGTCGTGGCAGGATTCGCAGCGGCGCATGGTGCCCTTGTTCTGCGGTGAGACCGTGAACTGGGCGCTCTGTCCGCGCGCAACGTTGTGATCGGGCATTTTCAGGTATTCGCCGATTTCCAGTTTGCGCGGGTCATACACCAGATGACTCGGGCTGGTTCCGGCGGCTTCCTGTGAATGGATCGGGTTATTGATGGAAAAGTGGCAGTCAGTGCATTTCAGGGCGCGCTCGGCGTGAATATCCCACGGGCGCGTCAGAGCAGATTTGCCGCTGACATTGACGCCCGATTCGGAGATTTTCTGCGAGGCGATCACCTGACCGGTTGTGGCTGTCTGCGGGTAATTCTGGTCACAGGCGGAAATTGTCAGCGGGTCCTGGCCATTGGGGTGGACTTCGCCGTGACAGGCTGCGCAATTCTCGTTGGTGGGATCCTGGATCAGGACAAATTCCCGTTTCAGCTGGCCGCTCTCGTCGAAAGCGGCGGGATTCCACTGGTAGCTGTCTCCCGTTTTGTCGAGCAGACCGGTTCCCAGCAGGGTGGCGGTGTTGGCCAGGCCAAATTTGCCAGCCTCAATTTCGGCGGCGCGGGCGGAAGTGTTGGGCTGCTTGAGATGACACAGGAAACAGTTCATTTCCATCGTGCCGGATTGTTTCCAATCCCAGGCGACGGGTTGTCCCGTTTTCGGGTCGAGGATGGCGGCTTCCGGGTTGGTGGCGTCGCCGCTGAGTTCCGTCAGGGCTGTACCGCTGCGGGATTTCGTCGCCGGGCCGCCGCCAGGAATCCGCTCTCCGTATTTCATCAGCCATTCGGCGGTGCTCATATCCAGGCGGTCGTCACCAGCCTGAGAAAGGAAGCGGTAGGTGAGCGGATCCCACTTTCCGAAGACGCCTGCGCTGGCGTTCATGCTGTCACTGACGGGAGCGTAGCTGCTCAGACCCAGGTCGGCGTGGAAGCTGTGGGATTCGATGAAGGTCGTATCGTGGCACTCGCCGCAGGTTTTCATCGTGGAGACTGGCTGGCTGCTTTTGAGCACATTTTCGCCATTGGCGTCGAGCATGGCAAAGACCGGGTGCATCGGTGAAGGCTGGGCGACTGGAGCGCTGTTTTGTTTGGCCAGGACTTGTTGAATGCCAAACGCCAGCACGATGATCGATAGGAGCGCCAGGCCGATAAGCCATTTATTGGTGGACAGGATTTTTGTTTTCATGGGTTTTGGCCTGTTTACTTGTTATCGAAACGCCCGCCCCATTTGATGGGGTCGCCGGAGTAGCCCAGGGCTTTCCAGTCCATGCGCCCGTTGTCAGTGTGACAGTCGTCGCATTGCAGGGCGTTTTCTTTGGGCTGAACCATGTGGGTGGTGGGCCAATACATATAAGTTTGGGCGAAGCCGTAGCTGCCGCTATATTTCAGTCCCATGCGTTCCTGTCCCAGTTGGAAGGCGTTATTCCAATCAAAGGTGGTCCAGTAGCCGCCTGGCCCGGAAGTGATGGGTGCCAGCAGATAATTGTTGCCGGTGTCGTAGGGCTGGTTGGCCACATGCAGTTTGAAGGGGAAAATCTTGGCGCTTTGATCGCTGATATCGCCAGCTGGTTTGTTGATGTAAGTTGGCTGGGTCGGGTCGATCTTATCGCCGAGCAGGTAGCGGGCCGAAAGATTGCCGTTGAACCACAGGTAGGTGGGCCGGACGTTCTTTTCGTAAACGAAATTACCCTTAATTTTCAGATAGGTGTAGTGGTCGTCGCCGATATCCTGGCCAGAAGTAGACCAATCCCAGGAGACTTTTGTGGGATCTTTGAGCGCCATGGCCGGGATGTGGCAGGTCTGGCAGGCCAGGGATTTGACATGCTGGTTGAGTCGTTCGTCTTTGTGCAGGTTCTCTGCGTGACATTGCGTGCAGGAAACCTGTTCATTTGGATCGACGGTAATGTTATCGACAATCAGTCGGCCTTTGACGACGTGGTCTTTGGTCACATGGCAGTCGGTGCAGATGAAGTTGTTCTTGCCCATGTGCACATCGAGACTCTCGCCGGGGAATTTCAGGCTTTCGTCGAGATCGCCGTGTTTGACGCCGTTGCCGCCGCCGCCGTCAAAATGGCATTTTCCGCAGGTGGCGCGGTTGGGGGCTGCCACGCTGCGGGCTGCGGCCAGCAGGTCAACTGTATCAGCCGGGTTGCCATAGCTGCCTTTGGCGTATCCGGAAGCGGCATGACACATCAGGCAGTCCACGTTTTCGCTTTTGGTGAAATCAAAAGCGGGAGTGGTGGCTGTCTTTTCCTTCCAGTCATAGCCGATATGGCAATTCATGCAACTTTTCTGGTTGCCTTGCGCGCTGATGCAGAAGTTGTTGATCTGGTTGGCTTTGCCAATCGTCACAGGTTCTGAGCGACCAGGCACGGTGAAGGGTTTTGATTCCCAGGTCCAGTGAGTGGTCATCATGATGTCTTTGGCCGCATCGGGGTGGCAGCGCAGGCAATCACGCGTCACATCCTGACCGGAGGCAAAGGGGCCTTTGATGATGTCCGCATGGCTGGTGTGAATGGGATGTTCAGGGACGCCCGCCCAGGGGTCGGTCGTCTGTGCGGCGGTTTTGGGCCAAAAAATAATCGCCGGTACGATGATTACTGCCAGGATTCCGATCAGGCCCAAAATCCAATAGGGTTGTTTCTTCATTGCATACTCCTCAGGGCTGAGAAATTAATCCGCCTGAACCTGAATTTCTTCCATCAGGTTGGCGCGATAGGCAATTCGGTCGCGCAGTACGCTGCGCAGCAAGTCAAGCGCCTGGATCAATCTCCGGTCACTGAGTTCATACTGGATGCTGACACCCTGGCGCTTGGCGCGTACCAGCCCACGATCTCGCAGGATTTTGAGATGCCGCGAGGTGGTGGGCTGGGAGATGTTTAGTTCGGCGGTTATCTCTCCAACGTTGCGCACCTGTTCATCCAGCGCATATAAAATCAGGATGCGGGTGGGGTCTGCAAGCGCAAAGCAAAGGTCAGCTTCAAGTTGGGAGATTTCCTGGGAAAGAGTTTGTGAAATCATAGGGGTTCTCTTCTGTCAATATATGCGAATAAGCATATATATTGATTGTTTCTTATATTAGCACCATTTTTCACAATCCTGTAGTGTGCACTGTCACATGGAGTTATGCGGAATGTCACATATGAAACTCACCAAAGATGACCTGATTTGTGGTACACTGAAAAAAAATTTACAGAGGTTTGGTATGACTGCGCTCACAAGACAAGCTGTATCGATCGATGTTGGGAATCGCCTGCGTCAGCTGCGCGAATCTCGTAAGGTTTCCATGCGTAGCCTGGCAACGATGAGCGGCCTTTCTGCAAATGCTTTGAGCATGATCGAGCGCGGAAAGACGTCTCCTTCTGTTTCCACGCTTTATCGCATTGCGGATGCGCTCGCTGTTCCGGTGACGGATTTCTTCGGTCCCGAGGAAGTGCGCAAAAAAGTGGTTTTCCTGAAGGCGGAAGAACGCACCCGCTTGCCTTTTATGCGCGGATTGTGGGAAGGCCTGGGCGGGGAGATGTTTACCGGTCGTGCCATGCCTTTCCTGCTTACGCTTGAAAATGGTGCCAGCAGCGGGCCAAACCCCATGCTCCACAGCGGACACGAGTTCGTATATTGCCTGCGTGGACAGTTGGAGTATCAGGTGGAGGCCCAGGTTTATAACATGGAAAGTGGCGACAGCCTGTTATTTGCGGCGCAGCTCAGACATCGCTGGCGTAATCCGGGTGGGATGGTGACGAATGTCCTGATTTTCATTTCCGATTATGCCGATGGTGATCAGCCCATGCCCCATGTTGAGCGAGCCGAATAATTCAGTTATTTCACCTGATTTCGTCTCTTGCGCGCAAGATCAATTAGAAAAGGATAAGAAAACGGATGCCGTGCGGCATCCGTTTTCTTATCCTTTTCTGCCAGGAATAAAAATAGAAAAGCGGGGCTGCACATGGCAGCCCCGCTTGTTTTACTCAATTGCGTGTTGCGATATTACTTCAGAGCTTCGAGGGATGCTTCAATCAAAGCCATGACATAGTTCGGATTGTGAGCGCCCTTGCTAGCGTCTTCTTCGATCGCGCCATAGTTGAAGAGGGCGGAAGCGGTCTTTTCATCATAGGTGCCGGCAACAGGTGCGCCATTGGCATCAAGCAGACCCTTCTTGGTCAGTGCGTCCTTGAGTTCTGCCATTTTTTCTTCGAACTTGGTCTCGTAACCGTTGATGTTGAAGTCCTTAGCATCGGCATGGCACTTCACGCAGGTAGCGAGTTGCGGTTCAAAGAGGTGGTTTTTGCCTTCGCCCAAGTGGCAAGCCACGCAGGAGTCTTCTAGCATGGAATAGTGCGCGCCGGGCTTGCCTTCAACACCAAAGCCGCCGGAGCCCATCATAATGTCGCCCT
Source organism: uncultured Anaerolineae bacterium (assembly GCA_903838415.1). Classification (GTDB taxonomy): domain Bacteria; phylum Chloroflexota; class Anaerolineae; order Anaerolineales; family Villigracilaceae; genus UBA5195. The sequence goes on from CAILYI010000009.1 coordinate 28,200, forward strand.
GATCGCTCAGGTGAGTATTGAAGCGGACGGTTGCAGCGTACTTGGTAGGATCGGTCTTGTCCTTGAAGTTCGCCATGTAGCGGCGAGCCTGGTGGCAGTTGACGCACAGATTGCTATTGCCTTTATCAAAGGTCAAACCGCTGATGACCATGGTGACAGGGGCAGTGGACTCAAGCGCCCAGTCAGCGCCGGTATAGGTGGTGTGGATCTGATGGCAGGCGCGGCAATCCTGGCGGGAAGGCTCGGCAGCACCGGCTTTGACTTTGTCAAAGCTCAGGCCAGCAGCCATTCTTTCGCTGAAGGAGTTACCAGAGTGGCAGCCTGCGCAGCTTGGGTTGCCATATTCTTCAGCCATGGCAGCGCCGTTGCCGTGTTTTTCCAATGACCAAGCGGCCTTCTTGCTGGAAATCAGGGCAGTGTCATTGTGGCATTCGGTGCAGGACATATCTGTCGCTACGGCAGCCTTGCCATCAGCACCGGCAGGACCGGCAGGGCCAACAGGACCGGCAGGGCCAGCCGGGCCTGCTGCACCAGCTGCACCGGCACAGGCGGATAAAACGACGGCAGCCAGGATCAGCGTGCCTACTAGAACAAGAATTCGTTTTGTGGACATTGTTTCATTCTCCTTTTTGGGTTTTGTTGACAAAACTATTGGAAGGTGTTGTCTCTTCGTGTTGGTGAACACAACCTGTAATCCGATAATTCTGTCATAAATTGACAAGATTAATCTTACCTTAATTTAGGATTTATGCTTGTGTCATTGCTCACAAAGAAATGTGATAAATGTAACAGGTGATAGCTGATGTTTATTAATATCAGTTAACCTTATTATCATTTCGCGCTCATTATACTACCATTACGCTATCTTATAAGGAAAAGACGAGCTAATTAGCTCGTCTTTTCCTTATAAAAACCTTGCTTTATGGGATTTTACCGATTTTGCAGGAACCATTCGTTTGGATGATTAGTCCGGCGCCTGGAATTGCATTAAAAAAAGCTGAGCGCTGTTTTTATAAATCCAGCCAGCGCGCGGCCTGTTTTGGCAGGTCATTCAGACTGGCCTGGCGGATGGTGCATTGCGGCAGGCTTTCAATAAATAAACGTCCGTATTGCTTGGTTAAAACACGCCGGTCGAGGATGGCGACAATTCCTCGGTCGCTGGCTGAGCGGATCAGACGCCCGAATCCCTGCCGGAATTTGAGAATCGCCTCCGGGACCTGGTACTCGCTGAAAGGGTCATCAAAGGTCTCGGAGCGGGCCGCCACCAGCGGGTCGGACGGAACTTCAAAGGGGATTTTGGTGATAAACACCACTGAAAGCGAGTCGCCGGGCACATCCACACCTTCCCAAAAGGAACGGGTGCCCAATAAAACGGCGCGCGGGCTGCTTTTGAAGGCTTCCAACAAAGCAGCCGGACTGGCGCCTTCGCCCTGTTCATAGACCTGAATGTCGTTCTGGCTCAGCGGACGAATAATGGCGGCTGAGGTGCGTTTTAACTGCGCATACGAGGTGAACAACACCAGCATCTTGCCGCCGGTGGCTGTGGCGGTCTGAATGATGGCGCGGTTGACGGCACCTTCATAGCCGGGCGCATTCGGCTCCGGGATGTCATTGGGAATGTACAGCAGGGCCGAATTCTCATAATCAAAAGGCGAGCCGAGCGTCAGTTCATCGGCTTCATCCGCCAGCAGCAGGTTGCGTAGATAGGTGAAATCTCCGGCGGCCGTCAGCGTGGCGGAGGTCAGGATGACGCTGGATTTTTCATGCCACAGATATTTTTCAATCAACGGCCCAACGCGCAGAGGCGCGGTGTTCAGCGTCATCCGGTTGTTCATCGGCTGGACTTCGATCCAGTAGATGGTTTCGGGCGAGGGCTTGTGGATCATGCCGCTGATGGCGGCTTCTGCTTCCATCAAGCGCCGCAGCAGGTTGCTCAGGTTGCCCATCGGGTCTTCGAGCTCTTCCACGCCATCGCTGTATAGCTCGGCGGCGGCTTTGTAAAGCTCATTGATGCCCTTGATGAGCAGCACCATGGTTTCGCCAGCCGTACCCCAACTGATTTCGACATTATCCCAGCCTGGCAGGCTGCGGCTCGACGGCAGGATGCGCTCCTGGTAGGCGTACTGGCTCTTGGGGCGGCCTTCGCGCTGAATGCTGATGAACTCGCCCAATGCGTGGAAAAAGTCCCTGGCGTAGCTATCCAGCCGAAAGGCCGATTCGCTGGCGTGATGCACAATCTGCGTCAGCCGGGCGTAATCGGTCGGGCGCAGCGCGTCGCGCGTGACGCTCAGCAGGTGTCCGAGGATGCCGCCCGAAGTGCCGCCGGCTTCTTTTAACATGCGTTCAAAATCATTTTGCGAAAGCCGGAAGGACAGCGCGCCGGTGGTCGCTCCTTCCAGGTGATGCGCTTCATCAATTACGAGATACTGGTATTCGGGCAGCACTTTCGAGCCGGTCGCCACGTCCGAGAGCAGCAGGGCGTGGTTGACAATTAAAATATGCGCGCTCTGTGCGGCCTGTTTGGCCTTGTAGAACGGACATTCGCCGCCCATGCGCCCGGCGCAGTTCTCGGAGGAACAGGCGTCGTCCTCGGCCGAAAGGCGCATCCAGGCGTCTTTTTCAGCGGGACGGTTCAGGTTCAAGTCGCTGCGATCGCCGCTGGCCCCGTTCCAACTCCAGACCAAAATTTTGGAAAGCACGCGCATCTCGTCAACGTGGTTGGGGCCGCTGTGGCGCATGATCTCCAGACGGCGCGGGCACAGATAGTTGGCGCGGCCTTTGAGCACCGAGGCGCGCAAATCAATACCCAGCGCCTCGCGCACACTCGGAATGTCTTTTTGGATCAGTTGATCTTGCAGGTTGATGGTGTTGGTGGAAATCACCACGCGCGTATTGTTCTGGATCGCAAACAACGCCGCCGGGACGAGATACGCAAATGATTTGCCCACGCCCGTGCCCGCTTCGACCAGCAGGTGACCGTCATACGAGAGAGCGTTGGTCACGGCGCGCAGCATCTCCACCTGTTCGGGGCGCTGTTCGTAAAATTCAAAATAGTGGGAAAAAGGCCCGCCATATTCGAGGATGGAGGCCACTTCATCCACATCCAGCGCGAGTGGCTCTGTCACCGGTCCCAGGGCTGGAATTTTCGCACCCTTTTCCGGCTGACCGAACAATGGGCCGTCCTCTGCCTGTGGGTTGACTCGCTTGCCGCGTTTCCCTGCCGGGTTGCCCGGTACCTGTTCACGGGCGCGCTGGCGCAGCGCATTCTGGAAGGCATAATTGCCATCCCAGTCGAGCGGCTCGCCGTTGCGGACGATTTCCGCCAGCAGTTCGAGCGGCAGTTCGAGCGCCATCTCGTACAGTCGCGCATAAACCGCGTGGGTGACGCGCGCATCGTCGAGGGCGCGGTGCGAGGCGGGCAACGGAATGCCGAGCAGCTGGCCCAAAGCCCCCAAATTGTAGCGGCTGGCAGTGGGCAGCAGGACGGAAGCCATTTCATAGGTATCCGCCACAGGATTGAGCAGCAGGATGCGCTGTTTTTGCAAAAAGCCCAGGTCGAAACGGACATTTTGTCCGAGCACCGGCAAATCGCCGACGAACTCAGCCAGATCCTGGATCACGTCCTGCAGGCGCGGCGACTGGCGCACCATACCGTCGTCGATGCCGGTCAGCGCCGTGATATTCTCGGGGATGTGCCGGTTGGGATTGATCAGCGTCGACCACTCATCCTCGACGCGATGCCCGTTAAAACGGACCGCGCCAATTTCGATGATGCTGTCTTTGGCATTGTCGAGGCCGGTGGTTTCAATATCAATGGAAACGATGGAGGTCATGTGGCAAGTTTACCATGAAACAGGTGTTCGAAATAAGTCCCCAGAGAAAAAAACAGCCTCCTGTTATCAGGAGGCTGTTTCAACTGGAAACTTAATCTTAGCCGATAATGCACATGCAGGCACTGCTGTCCCAGCCGTATGTGCAGCCGCCGGCAGGCGGCAGGCAGAATGGATGCAACGGTATGAAGATTGGAGGCGGTGGGTTGGGTGTTCCCGGCCCGGCTGTTGGGGATTCGCCGCCGCCATGCTTTTTGACGGGGGTCGGCTCGGCATTAGAGCAAAGCAAAGGCTCGGAGCCGGTAGGCGTGAACCCAAAATTGGCGCGGCAACTGTTATCCACCATGTACAAGCCTTTCAGCGGGTAGTTGGGATTATCCTTGAGGGGCGAACCGGCCTCCAGTATCGTCATCCGGTCGTTGTAGTTGAATTTTGCTGGATCCTTCAAGCCGGCATCCGCCCAGGGATTCCACATGAAGGAGGCGCCGCTCAGGCTGCTTTTGAAGGCAAATTCAAGGATGGATGGGTCGTCCGGGTTGCTGCGTACCCAGGCCAGGTCCGGGTCGCTGCCTTTGCCGTGATCGAACTCAATCGAATCATAGCCATTTCCATTCAGCGGGGCTTCAGAAGCGGAAGCGTTTGCGCCGCCGGTATCCCGGTTTTTATCGAGATATACCTGGACATTTTCGGTTGTCCAGGTGCTGCTGTAGGGCGGCTGCGCCCAAATCAGGATGTCACCAAAGCCGTTGCGGTTCTGGTCGATCTCAATTCCATAGTCGTTTTGGCTGGGGTCGTTGGGATCGCTGCCGATCAGCCCGATAAAGGCATAATTCCAGTCGCCGTTCTGAATCAGTCGAAAAGTGACGATATCAAGGTTCGAAAAATAAGTCATATCGTTTTGGCTGAAAGGCCTCTCGAAGCGGTTGAATTGATACGCTTCCCCGTATGGGGCGCGATGCTCGGGGCCGGTACCGGACGAATCGACATCGTAGAAGGTCGTTCCGGATGGTTTCATATCTGCCGGAGTAAGCAGATGGGCTATGGCGGGGGGCGACTGTGGGCGGCGCGGTTTCCTGAACGGCGACCGGCGTGGGCGTCTCACTGGCTGCAATCACCGGTACGGATGTCTCACTGGCCGCAATCACCTGCGGCGGCATGGTAGGAGGGTTGGGCGTTTGCGCTTGCGGCAGGTTGCAGCCACTCAGCAAAAGTAAGATGATGAAGATGTTTGCGAGATGATGGGTTTTTTTGCCTATGAACATGCGCCTCCTCCTTATTTGCCGATCAGCCATGCTTTTTGAATTCGAGCGCTGTTATGAATCTGAGAATATTCAGGATTTCAGTGTGTTGGCACTCGTTCGGAAAAGTTCAATTTGCCGCTAAATAACACAGAAGGCCTCGGGTTCGGATGAGCACCGGGGCCTTCTGAAATTAACACTGAATGACGACTATTCGATGCTCTCGGTTGGCAACATTCCACAGATACGTTTGATTTCCGCGGCCGGGAGCGGGTTTTCCTTGGCACTTTTGCGCAGGAATTCCTTCAATTGCTCTATCTTCATGGCCGGGATGGGCGCGCCCTCCGCCTTGATTTCAGCCCGGGTGTCGGTGAAAACCAGCGCGGCGTTGATGGTCGGAATTTCCTGTCCTTCGGGCAAAACCTTCTTGAAAGAGTCGGTCAAATTATCGATATCGGCCTTCACTTCAAGTTCCGGGCGTCCCAGGCCTTCCTGGGCGAAAATTTTGAGATAACCGAGCAGCAGACCGCCGCCGCGCTGTTTCCATTTGTTGTTTTCGTAGATGATGGTACCGCGCTGGTAGAAAGGTTCAATAATCCAGACTCCGGCCGGACCGACCAACAGGTGGCTGACGGGGGTTAGAAAATTGTACAGGGTGTAGTCCTTGGTCAGTCCTTTAAGTGAAGTCGTGATGCGCTCGTCAACGCGCGGGCGGCGGCCCCAGCGGTTGCCGAAGTAAATGCCCACCTGTGACAGGATGAAGCCGACCAGCAGCGCGATGAAGGAAATGTAGAGCATCGTGGGATAGATGAAAGAAATGTACATGCCGCCCGCCAGTATGACCAGGGATGCCAGGCTGGTGTACTGGCCAATCCGGGCGTTGCGGCGGATATTCTTTTGATGAGTAAGTATTTTCATTGGGCCTCTGTGAATTTGGGGTCCCGCAATTATAGACGGAATCGGAGAATGGATTGTGGGGAATATCAGTCAGCCTTGGCTGCGTTCAAGCGTTCCTGCAGGCTGGATTTCATGGCCTCCAACACGCCAGATTCGACCGCGTTCTTTGCCACGCGGATGGCGTTTTTGATGGCGATTTCATCCGAGCGACCGTGACCGATAAATACCAATCCATTGACGCCCAACAGCGGCGCGGCGCCTTCTTCGCTGGGGTCGAGCAGCTTCTTGATTTGTCCAAGCGCGGGTTTGACGAGCAGTCCGCCCAGCATGACCAGTGGGCCGCCGCTTTTGATGGCGGCTTTGATTTTATCGACAATCAACTTGGCCACCGCTTCAGACGTTTTCAGCATCACGTTCCCGGTGAAGCCATCCGTGACAGCCACATCCACCACGCCGCCGATGACTTCCTTGCCCTCCACGTTGCCATAAAAATTCAGGCCGGAGTTTTTCAAGAGGGGCGTGGCTTCTTTGACAAGGTGGTTGCCTTTGCCTTCTTCTTCGCCATTGGAGAGCAAGCCAATCGACGGATTCTTGATGCCGCGCACTTTTTCAGCGTAGATGCTGCCCATGATGGCAAACTGGAGCAGATTCTGCGGCTCGCAATCGGGATTTGCGCCGATATCGAGCACCACGCACGACCCTTTGGAGGTGGGGAAGGCCGGGGCCAGGGCGGGTTTATCCACGCCGCGGATGCGTCCCAGGCGAAAAAGCGCCGTCAGCCAGGCCGCGCCGGTGTTCCCGGCTGTGACAAAGGCGTCCGCCTCGCCCCTTTTGACCAGGTCAATGCCGACCGCCATCGAGTTCTTGGAGTCCTTGTGTCTTGCTTTGAAGGCCAAAGCCTCGCCTTTATCTTCCATTGACAGCATGTCGGGCGCGTGAACAATGCGGATGGGCAGGTTGCCGGGATTTTGGGCCGCAAGCACCGGTTTGATGAGCGCTTCATCGCCGACGAGGATAATCTCCACGCCGTATTCACGGGCGGCCATCACTGCGCCAATCACGTCGGGGACCGGATTGGTGTCACTTCCCATGGCATCTAGAACTATTCTGGTCATAGTGAGCTCCTGTTTCAAGAAAAAGGGATATTTTTGGGAAAATGGAACGATTTGCGCTGGTCAGTCTTGGAACCCGGGCAAAAAAGGGCCTTGCAATGTAGTGGATGCTGAAATTAAAAAAACGCTGCCGCCAAACCAAACCTGATGATAAGTGCGATCACGATGCGCTTGGTCTTGCGCTGCATGGTTTCCGGGTTGAAACGGATTTCATGGATAGCTTGACAGGCGAACGAAGGTGATTATAATACGTCCTTGCCCGCGCTGGTGCTGGAATTGGCAGACAGGCATGGTTGAGGGCCATGTGCCGCAAGGCGTGAGGGTTCAAGTCCCTCTCAGCGCACTAAAAGAGAGCCGCGTCCTACCTTTTATCTCAGGGAAGGACGCGGCTTTTATGGGATGACAAACGGGGGTTCTGCAAAGTACCATCAAGCACACGGTTTTCATAAGGTACATTCTGGAGCACAGAGAAAAAAACGTTGCGGGTTTGTTATCGCAACTAAAATGTTGTTATCACAACAATCTTTCTCACACCAGGAGGCACATGTATGAAGACCTTTTCTTTTTCCCAGGCGACAGTCGGTTTTGAACTTTCTTGCCGCGCCCGCCATCTTAGCCCAACACGATTGAAGATTACACCCGCACACTGCGGAAGTTCTCTGTTTATCTGAAAGATGATTTACCTGTCGATCAGATAAATTCACAGCATATCGAAGGATTTTTGGCTAACCAAAAGGTTTCCAAGAAATCCCTGTTGAATTATTTTATCGGCATGTCCGCTTTGTGGACGTGGTGTTTACGTGAAAATCTTGTTGAAAAGAATGTTGTCAAGGTTCTTACTCCGCCCAAACCGGAAAAGCGCAAGGTCGATCCGTACGCGGAAGAGCAGGTACGCGCATTGCTTGCCGCGCTTGGGCGTTCCAAGGTTTACACACGTGCTGGTGGCAAAAGCCTGGATCACGAACTGGGTCATGAAGACCGTAATCGAGCAATCATCATGGTCTTGCTGGATACCGGTTTGCGCGCCACAGAGTTATGTGATTTGCTGATGGAAGATCTGGATGTGAAAGCCGGGCGGCTACGTGTAAAACATGGAAAAGGTGATAAAGAACGTTATGTACCGTTTTCGCCACGTACTGGGCAAACGTTGTGGAAATACCTGGCGCGCCGAAAAGACACTCGCCCCGATGATCCGGTGTTTATCACACGCAACGATCGCCCGTTGACCCGCACAGAGCTTGCACACACGCTAGCAATCGTTGGCACTCGAGCGAAGGTCACAGATGTACACCCCCACAGATTCAGGCTTACCTTTGCAATCAATTTCTTGCGGAATGGTGGCGATGCATACTCATTGCAAGAAATTTTGGGTCATTCTACAATGGAAATGGTCAAGCTTTATCTAAAACTGGCCGAGTCTGATATCGCAGCTTCTCACCGTCGTGCATCGCCAGTGGATCATTGGCGCCTATAAAATTTGACGATCAGGATTGAAAAAGGTTTTGGGCATAACACCCTTGGTGCGCAGGGCAGCTCGCCCCAGTTGTAAATCAGAGCGGGCGCGTTGTAACCAGGCCAAAGTCACATCAGATGGCGCGTTCATAAAGCACTTTTCCCTCGCTCAAAGCGGACTGGTACATTAATCCAGCTTCATTTCGGAGCCTGGTAATTTGTTCGGGAGTGGCAACTACAATATCTACCGGGGCTAACAGGCCTCGCAGGGCGCGGCGCACTCGAATACTTTCCTGCCGGAGGTGCTTGACACCCGGTACTATAATCAATATGTCCAGGTCGCTGTCTGCCCCAAAATCGCCGCGAGCATACGAGCCAAATAGGATAATTTTTTCCGGATTGCTGGTTTGAATAATCCTCTGTGTAATTTCAGGTATTCGGTTTGTCAAGTTCATGGCTCACCTCTGGTTGGATTATAACAAATGAAACCCAAATTTATATTCCAAGAACTCTTGTCGCTATCGGCATCCAGCACTTCCTGTTTTGCCACCTGCAGCGAGCGCTGATCCATCCCGAGCGCTTGTGGCTATTGCCCGGTGATTGGGGCCGTTCCTTTCAACACTGGTGGTCATAATCGTAGTTGTGAAACCGTACATCCTGCGGCGAAGCAAGCTTTATTGTTATGGTTAACGATAACTATCCGAGATTCGTGCCTTTTGGTAAAATTAGAGAGTAGTTTCTTGTTTGGTCAACAACAATGACGACTTTCTACTGGAACTCGTTGATTGACCTGAAGAGTTGTAAATAAAAAAACGGTGATTCTATAAATCCAATCGACACATGGTTGGACAATGAAATTCATCGTTACCATAAGGCACACAGTTTTTCTTACCTTATGGTACATCGTTAGCCAGAAATTGAAAACCATGTGCTCTTTTTTGTCATTTCCGGCCTTCTTGGTTGAGGGCCATGTGCCGCAAGGCGTGAGGGTTCAAGTCCCTCTCAGCGCAC
>CAILYI010000010.1 GCA_903838415.1 uncultured Anaerolineae bacterium
AACAACATTTTCGCACCATCCCGGTCTTGAACATCGGCGGTCAGCACCAAAGCAAATAAGAGCAGGCCTAGTGTGTCCACTAAAATGTGACGTCTTCGGCCTTTGATGCATTTTCCTGCATCGTACCCGCGTTCAGTTCATTCTTCAGTGGTCTTGACCGATTGGCTATCAATGGCCCCGGCACTCGGTTCTGGATCTCGACCATTGGCTTGGCGTAAATCGCAACGAAAATCCGTATTCATTTTGATCCACGTGCCGGTTCTGCGCCAAAAACTGAAGTAATAATAGACGGTTGGCCAAGCTGGAAAATCATGCGGCAACATCCGCCACTGACAGCCTGTCCGAATGAGATAGTAAATCGCGTTTAGGATTTCACGCAGATCAACACTCCGGTTTCGCCCAAGAACTTGATTGGCATGTAGGGCTGAAATAAGTCCCATTCTGCGTCGGTCAAATCGGTCGAGTAGCTTTTTCGGGTCATGCTCCAATTTTACAGACTTTAGTAACCCGATTCAATTCTTAAACACGCTCTCACTAATGAAGCATATATTTTTCCAGAAAAGCCAAAATGTGGCGTGGGTATTCTTCCGGCGCGGCCTCCAAAAAGCCACCGTGCCCCGCATTTTTCACTATATAGAGTTCCTTTGGTTCCCGAGCTGCCTCATAAAGTTTTTGAGAATTTTGCGGCAAGATCAGTCCATCCAATTCCCCGTGAATAAACAACACGGGTATGGGGCTGATCTGCCCGACTACATCCAGCGGGCGCACTGAACGGATATTCGCCCCAGCTTCGCGCTCACCAAAATAGACAATTAGCGGAGCAAAGGGGAATGGAGGCAGACCCGTAAGCCCGCGCACGCCTTCGGAGATATTGTCTTCGACACTGGTGTAGGCGCTTTCAGCAATGATGGCGCAAATTTCTGGAATGTTAACGGCGGCCAGTAAAACAGTGGCGCCACCCATCGAATGACCGAACAAAGCCACCGGTGTGTCAGCTCGCGCAGTTTGGTGGACAAAGCCCACTGCTGCATCCACATCCAGAACCTCTTTCAACCCGAGTGTGGTGATATTTCCATCACTTTCGCCATGATTGCGCAAATCGAACAAGAGCGCTCCGTAACCTGCCGCTGTGACAAAATCGACTTCATCAATAAGTTCAGTACGATTACCGTTCAACCCGTGGACAAAGATTACCAGCCCACGATTGAGCGAAGGAGGAATGTACCAACCTTTGATGGTTAGCCCATCCGAAGTGATGAATTGGACACTTTGATAGGCAACGCGGGGAAAACGGTCGGGCGCATTGCGCGCGGGGTGGACAAGCCCGTAGGCTTTCAGATAAGGTAGATAGAGTCCAAAAGCAAATAATGACAGAATAACAAACCAGACCAACCCAAAAACAAACAATTTGCGGTTTTTTCGTGTCATTTCACTGGACCGCCTTTGTATGTTTAGTCTTTCCTGGTAATTATCCACATTTCATCTTCCCAGTAAATCTCCTCATTCATATTCTTCGATCTCCAGCAGGTTGTTAAGGCGCGTGGATGCTCTGCGCAGTTTATGGTGGGCAGGTTGGAGCTTGGAGAAGTCTTCTGGTTCTTGGGCCGTCAGGATTGCCAGTTCCAGGCTGGCGCGCACAAGGGAGATGGCTGCGTTTTGGAGCGGAGTTTCACCTTTAAGTGTGGACATTTTCGCAACTACTTCATCCAGCTTCGGGAGCAGGTCTTTTGACCGTTTTGGCGCGGCGGTTTGATATCCTGCCAATTCAGGCTCCAGGGTGGCAATGATGCGTTCCTTTAGTTTCGCAACCGTGTAAGTATGATTAAGTCCGGCACGAATCCCGCCACCGATTGAGATATTGTAAGTATTGAACATGCCGTCATAGATGATCAAACCCTTGAAAGGAAGCAAGATGGCATCTACCATGCGTGGCAAGGCATACGAGGGAATCACGTCTTCGAGTGGGGAGAGCAGCCCGACAACCGCATAAACCTTGTCGTTGTTGCCAATGAAGATCGAATATTTTTTCAGATGACGCAGGATATAGAATGAGCCTTTGACAAATGCTTTCCATTTGCGAATAATTTCCAGTTCGGCGCTCGAAAACCCTTCGGGATTTTCCTGCAAATAGGCATCGATCAGCTTGGGATTGTCCCAGAGCATGTTGCGCACCTTGAACTTCTTTTCAGATGGCAAGTTGGCATATTCTTCAAGCGTGGAAATCTCTTTGAGATGACCGCCCTGCAACTTAATGTAGTATTGCAGACTCCACATCAGTTTATAGTAAAGTTCGGTGTCTTCTTTAGATAAGTTCATGTGTTATGGGATCCCTTTCCGGGTGCTAATATTCAGATGGTTACACTGTAACAAGACCGCGACTCGCTCATTGAAAAAAATCTAGCGACCGCGTACAGCCAAATAATCGCATTTTAGTTCTGTATCGCCCCGGCCTTACATGGGATAAGCTTCCATCCCGGCCTTCATTGCGCCTTCGACAGTGCCGTTTACATGACCTGCCCCAGGAAACATCCACTCGTCGGGGTCGTAGAAATTGCGCGAGTGCCGGTATATGGCGAAATCCCAATTGTCCATCTTGCCTTTCCATGTCAGGCGGCAGATTTCGGATGGATTTCCTCGGTCAGTGCGATCCAAGTAGAGAAACTTGCCCTTAAATCTTACTGCAAAGCCGGGTTTAGTCTTCCCAAAGATAAGGCGCAAAATGGGGTGCTGTTTCTGAGTAAACATCTTCTTATTGAAGTCATCGACCAGTTTCTGAACTTCGGTCTTAATTTCGTTAGGGATTGCTGGTTGCCTGGGCATATGGGCCTTCTTCCACGATTGGTATGATTTTTCTCTTTTACGCTACAACAAAGTGGGGGATTCATCAATACGGTGGTTCGGCAGGCCCGGTATAACCGCACATCCCCAGGCGTGGGGAGTTGACCAACGCGATTGGACCTTCCTCGTGCTCGTGGTCTTCCAGGTGCTCGTCGCACAGGAAAACATCTTCCCCCATATCGTAGACACATTCCATACACAGCCAGGCGGCCTTCTTATCACACTCATGGCAGGTCGCGTCGAACATTTGATTGCGGGCCAGCAGGCTGATCGGATATTGGGTTACCGGTTTGCCCTGGGAAGAACCCAGTATTTTGATGTCGGTTTCAGAACTGGTGCCGAAGTCGTATATATGGCCAAAAGCCATTCCAGCTTGAAAAAAACGGTCGGCTTTTCTGTCCATGTCAATTTCAGCTCGACTCAAACCACCAAGAGTGAACTTGCTCAAATGGTCGCAGCATTCCAACCAGATGCCGCGTAAGTATTCGTCGAGATCCTCAAGGCTGGCCGACCCGCGCATTTCCAGTTCAAGCCAGAAACCATGGTTGTAACTACCCTGCAGATGCAGCCGCCAGAGCGTTTCTGGGGTTTGGACGCTGGCTTGCAGAACAACCTGGCGCTTCTGACAAGTTACAAGGTGTTTGTCTATGCCACGTTTGGTGACAATTTCGCCGCAGTAGGCACAGGTTCCACGCGTTTCGGGGTTACGAGCCATGGCTTTCTCCTTGCTGAACGGTACAGTTTAGCTCAAATTTAGATGTCACTGGCTACAATATTATAACAAAGTCGGGGATGTCTAAAACAGATGGGTGTTGATATTGATCGGATGATTCCCGTAAATGTGAATAGTAATTTGGCCAACTCGCGAAGGGGGTGCAATGAACGTGATTTTGGCATAAAAACCGTTCAAATCCTTTAATCCTTTTACCTTGTATATTTCGCCTGGATAGATTATTCCCCAAATTATCACCCATCATGCTTTATCCTGAATTGCGCCATCGCCTCCGGCCAGATCTCCAACCAGATTAACGCCTGCTTGGAAGGCAAGGGGGGCCGTAGCTCAAGTTGAATATCCAGCTGCCCAGACTCAATCTGTTGGATCAATAATGAGGCAATCCCCTCTATTTCAGGCAGTGAACGACTCTTGAAAATATCTTCCAGATTACGCAATTGCACAAGCATCTCGGTAGGTAAGATTGGTTTGAGCAACACTTCGACCAGCAAAGTGTACGACAAATCCGTCTGTCCGAGCGCATCTTGCAGCATTAATTCGTTTTCTCGGAACACGTTCAGCTGCATCCTGGCTGCATCCTGACCACGCGCCGCCAGGATGGCTTTGAAATTCCACCAGAGTGCTTCCAACCCGGCGCACCACGGCAAAGCTAGAAAAAAGGGCAGGGTTTGTTCGGTCAGCAACAAAAGATCCTCATAGCGTTGTCGATCCCACAAGACCCTGAATAAGATTCGTAGAGAGCGACTGATCCATAGGAAATGCAACAGTTGCGTTTCATTCTTCGGAGCGGTCAAGTCCATCAATAATGTTTCCTGGCAGGCTAATAACAATCCCGGGATGTTCCCACTTTGTCCGGCCCGCACCATCCAATACAGATGAGTGTGCATAAGCTTGGTAATTTTTACGCCATTGCGTGTGACGCGTTCCATATCGCCCAATCCGCACAAAATATCGGCCCACAGCCTGCGCGTTTCGGGTAAGGCCAAATCCTTTTCCGGAAAGTTTAGGATGAGCATTTCCCAAATCGAATTTAGCCGGGCCAATGCGGCCTGCGAGCCGAAGTTCATCCAGATCAGATATGCTGCCGTTCTCAAACAGGTATTCAGCGGAACGATTAATTCAGGATCAGGTTCGAAATTACCCAGGCGGGCTTCGTCTTCCACTTGCCGCCAAAACTCATTCGCGTGGGACAACAACTTGCGCTGCTCGTAAAGACGATCAAATACATCAGCTTCTGCCATCAGCTCATTCGGCAAGGATGCCTGGAAAAAGTCTGAAAAGTCCACCATCCTGGCCAATAATCTACCGTCGCCTAACAGTAAGCGATTTCGAGCGTGCAAGGCAACTAGGCGGTGCAAACGCAGCACCGTCGTCCGTAAACGCTGATTTTCATAACGATTGAGCAAGCCCTTTTCAACCAATTCTTGCACCACATCTTGATGCTCGCGCATCAGGTTATAGAAAATGACTTCCGGCACCGGGCTACCGGGTGCGTAGAGCGCCATTTCTCGCAGCACTGTTTTTTCGGTTGGCGAGAGTGTATGGAAAGTCATGTCGATCGCTCTGGCCAGCGAGGAGATTGGGGTTTCTTGCCCGGTGATATACCGAATGTACGGTACAGCACGCTCCTGATCACGCAAGGCATGCAGGACTGTCTGCCAGCCGCGCGAGCGCACCAACGAAGCCAAAATTGCGACCGCCATTGGAAGGCCCTCACTCAGTTTGCACAGTTCGCGGGCGTGGGCTTTGTCATGCGCTGGTTCCCATTGGTCGCCCAGGCGGCCTTTCAGCCATAAGACAGTTTCATGTTCAGAAAGCGGCGCCAAGGGGAAAGCATGCTACTCCCAACCCAGCGGCTGTAGAGCTGCAATCCCGTGCATTGTTGCCAGTACCCAAAATCGACCTGCAGGCAAAATGGACTGAAGTTTTTGCCCATCCTGCACATTTTCGACAACCAACAACCAGCGCCCTTGACAAGAGCGGATCTGCCGCTCGATATCGTCCCGTGTGTTAGCAAGATTCGTGCTTCGCTGCATGCTCGCTCCCCAGTCTTGCCAGATAGCCTTGGATGAATTGCGTAAATTTGCAAACAGGATGCCGCCGCTAAAGAATCCGGTGGCGCGTTCCAAAACTTCCAGCAGCATCTCGCTCTTGCCGCTGCCTGGCAAGCCTGTCAGCGCGACAATCCCTGGCCGAAATAATCCGCTCTGCGGGTCTGGATTGAGTAGTTTCATCAAAATGTCATCGCGTATCGATTTGCGATAAAAATGCCCCGCCCCTGGTTGGTCACGAAGCATATTCCCAATTATTGCCGGTTGATGGCGATTTTCACCCTGCTCCAGTTGATTGTCGTTTAGCTTCAACCCATCCCAATCCCACATTTCCTGTTCAAACCCAAATTCCGGCAAGAAATCTTCTGCTTTCAGATGTCCAGCAAGCAAGGTTTTCACCCTGGCATAATGGTCCGAGGTGATTTTACGCTCGCCGCTGAGCCATCTTGAAACCAAGGCCTCGCTCAGTACGGCATGGTATTGAAGAGCAAACTCTTGCACAAGTTGGACATTTTTTATTCCACAGGTCACCATGACAAATTTCAGGCGTTGTCTGAAAAGATCTTCAAAATTGGTCAGCTTTTCTAGGGGCAATTTCTATTTCCTTCGAAATTGGTATGGGTTTGTCAAGATTCGGTATAGGCCAGTCAAGATGTTCAGAGTATTCTTGTGTTTACTGGCGGCCAAATCCCAAACGACTGCCAGACGCAAGCAACGTTGCGTAAGAATTATGTAGTGGACCCCAAAAACTGGACGGTTTTTGGTCGATCCTAAGGGGTGGTCTGATCGGGTTGAGCTAACCGCCAGGCGATTTCAAACTCAACGGGTG
>CAILYI010000011.1 GCA_903838415.1 uncultured Anaerolineae bacterium
ACCCTGCAGACGTTAGTTTCCATTCCCTTTTACGCGCTGACGCCCGAAATGACTTCGGATTATGACGAACGCACCAGCCTGAGCGGGTATCGCATGTTTTTTAATTTACTGGCTTCGCTGGCCACTGCCGTTGCAGCCCCGGCCATCGTGGATGCAGCCCTGGCAAGCGGCGCAACGCAGCAGCAGGGATATTTCCTGGTTTCGGCGCTCTTTGGCGGACTGGCAGTCATTCCGTTTTTTGTCATCTTTGCTCTGGTCCGGGAACGTGGCAATGCAGACGATGCTGCTGAACCGGAAATTCCCTTTTTACAAACATTGCGAACATCCTGGGAGAACATCCCTTTTCGTTTTGCAACCGCGCTCTACATGCTCAACTGGATTACCTTTGACCTAGTTGCGCTGGCGCTGCCATTTTTTCTGGCTTATTGGATCGCAAAAGGAAATTTAATCCAAAAAGCGCTCGGTCTGCCGCTTGAATCGGCGGTTTTTGCCTGCCTACTGGTTACATCGGTGATTGTCCTGCCTTTTTGGGTCTGGCTGGCGCGCAAAATTGGCAAACAATACGCTTATATTGCCGGGATGGCTTTCTGGGCGGTTGTTCAATTGCTGATTTTTTCCATCCAGCCGGGACAAATCACCTATATCCTGGTGCTGGCCGTCATGGCCGGGATCGGCGTTTCGACGGCGCACGTTTTACCAGATGCCATTTTCCCCGATGTGATCGAGTGGGATGAGCTGCGGACTGGCCATCGCCGCGAGGGCATTTATTACGGTGTCAAGAATTTCGTGCGGAAATTGACCGGAGCGTTGGCGATTTTCATTGCCCTGCAGCTTTTGGGCTGGTTTGGATATCAAGCCCCACCCGCAGGCGCATCCCAGTTTACCCAACCCGCTTCCGCTCTCGCCGCCATCCGTTTTTTGATCGGTCCTTTGGGAGCGCTGCTGCTGTTCAGCGCCATTGCCATGGCCTGGTTCTACCCGCTGACAAGGGAAAAACACGCCCGCATTCAAGCTTTGCTTGAAAGGAAGAAAAACCGGGTAATTGCCCCGGCAGATTAATAGAATAAGTTGCCGATCGAATCGAAAAGGAAACAGCAGATACCGGCGGACTTGCGTCCGCCGGTATCTGCTGTTAAATGCTCCATTTGGGGTATGGACGGGGACAGCCTGAAATTATAAAATTATGCCTCTGTTGAACGATATCTTGCGCATGTTACAATCAAAAACGCAATGCCATTCAACGATTTACGGGCTTCCGAAAGAATGAATCCTACCGAAAAAACATCACCCGAAGAGATTGATCCCCTGCTTTACGAAGCTCTCGCCAGCCTGAATCAGATCAGCGGCGCGATTAATCGTATCGCGCCCGGTGATCCCGGCAGCGGTGGAATTAGCTTGCAGTTGATCGTGGAAAGCGCCATCCGGGTTGTACCGGGATCTTCCGCTGTGATTTATACGTATGATGAAATCCATGAAAGTTTTGAAAGTGAATCCCGGGTTTCGGCTGACGCAGAGGGGCAGGCCATCGAGGCGCTTCCTGGGGATGAGCCGCGCCCAGACGGTATCGGCCGGCGTGCGCTCAGCCGGCGTCGCAGCGTAATCTCGTACGAAGAACCAGATCTCGACGTTCATCCTTTTCACGCCTCGCTGGGAGTCAAAGCTGTCGGCTGTTTCCCGCTGATTGTGGCGGATGAAGCTGTGGGGACTTTGTACATCTATTTGCGTGAGGAGCGGGAATTCACCCGGCTGGAACGTCTGATGCTGGATAATTTCGTTAACCAGGCGGCCATGTCCATCTACCACACCAGGCAGCTGGCTGGGATTCAACGCGACCTGGCACGCAAGGAAGAAGAGCTCAACCGCCTGCACCAGGCCGGGATGTTGATTTCGTCCCGTCTGCGGTTGGAAGAAACCCTCGAATCGATCCTGCAACTGGCGTTGGAAATGACCAATGCCCAATACGGAATCTTCCGCTTGTTGGACAGAAGCGGGCAATCGCTGATTACGCGGGCTTTCGCAGGCGCCACGCTGGATCGTCCTTTGATTGAAGCACTCCCGTTAAGCGCAAACAGCGTCATGGGGCACGTTGCCCGCAGCCGTCAGCCCATTCTCATCCCTGATTTGTACGCTGAACCCTGGTCAAAAATCTATTATCCGCTCGATGCCGGTATGCAAATGCGCTCGGAGTTGGCGGTGCCGCTAATCAATGCCAGCGGCCGCCTGGAAGGTGTTCTGAATCTGGAAAGCCCGCTGGTTGGGGCTTTTTCAGAAAATGACAGCCACATGTTGCAATCCCTGGCAACTTATGCGGTGACCGCCATCCAGGAAGTGCGCCTGCTGGATGCTCTGCAGGAAGTGGCTCAACTTTTACTTTCGGAACCCAGCCAGAAAGTACTCGACCATCTGGCGGAAGTTGCCTGCGACTTGTTAAATGCCACCGCCAGCGCCATCTGGTTAATCAAGGATAAGAACGAGTTGACGTTGAGCGCTTCCAGCGGCGGATACAATCACGGAGAGCGGATTCCGATTGATGGGAGTCTCACCGGGCAGGCCATCTTGGAGCGAACCCCCGTCGTGGCAAATGATGTCCGCACAGATCCGCGTTTCCATCGTCCAGACCTGGCGCAATCCCAGAACTGGGCGCGCGCCCTGATCATCCCGCTTTTGACGGGTGATGCCGGGCAGCCCATCGGTGCTTTTGGCGTGTACAGTTCCGACACTGATCCGGGCCGTTTCGCCGAATCTGCCTGGGACAAGAAAGTGTTGACGTTTCTGGCCCATTATGCGGTTCTGGCAGTCCAAAATGACGCGCGCCAACAAGCCCTACGCTCCGCCCAGGAACAACGTTCCGTGGCAGAGACTTTTGCCGCGGTTGGTGACATTGCCTCCAACCTTTTGCATCATCTCAACAACAAGGTTGGCACCATTCCGGTGCGTGTTCAAAGCATCGAAGACAAATGTCGTCCGGCGCTGGAGGCTGACCCGTATCTCAGGAATAATCTGACTGAAATCGAGCGGTGCGCCATGGAAGCCATGCAAACGGTGCGCGAGAATCTTTCGCATTTGCGGCCCATTCGGCTGGAGCCGATTTATGTGGCGGCTCGCGTGATGGATGCCTTGCATGCGGCCAACCTACCATCAACAATGCGTGTGCAAACCAATGGCCTGGATCATCTTCCAGTCGTGATGGCGGGCGGGCAAAGCCTGACTTTCGTCTTTACCAATCTGATAGAAAACGCTACGGACGCAATGCATGGGGAAGGCCTGATCTCAATTCAGGGGACTTCCGGCCCAACCTGGGTGGAAATTTCTGTCACTGACAGTGGCCCGGGAATCCGGCCGGATTTGCATGAGCATATCTTTGAGTTGAATTTCTCTGTCCGGAACAGTGCGAGATCAGGGAATTTGGGATTTGGTCTGTGGTGGGTAAAAACCCTGATGGCGCGCCTGGGAGGCTCTTTGCAGGTTGAAAGTGACGGAAAACATGGCACGACTTTTAGATTGCGCCTGCCGCGCCCGGAGGAACAGCGATGAATCCGCCCATTATGCGCGCGCTGGTCGTTGAAGACGATCGTTCCTGGCAGCAAATCATCAGCGAAATCCTGTCCGACAGCGGGCTGGAAGTCGACGTTGCCGGGAATCTGGATGACGCCATCCTGGCGTTAAAAGCGCAAGCGCATCGACTGGTGGTCGTCGACCTTTCCCTATCTCCCAACGATCATAACAACTCAGATGGATTGCACGTACTGGAGGCTGTCCGGCGTCTCGACCCCAACTGTCGGACAATTTTGCTGACCGGTTTCGCCACCGTTGAATTGGCGGTTACCGCGCTGACAGAATTCGGAACTTTCACCTTTCTGCGCAAAGAAAATTTTCATCGTGGACAGTTTCGTGAAATCATCTACCGAGCGTTGGCCAGCGCTCCGCAATTGTCTATTCCCGATATAGTGAAAGATGTTGAGCCTGCTCTGACCAAAGAAGTGGAAACACTTGTCACCAATTCCCCACCGGCGGGCAAAGCGCTCGTCGTGGATGATGACGCTGGTTGGCGCAGTATCCTGATGGAACTGCTGAGTGACGCTGGTTTCCAGGTGCGTTCCTGTGCCAGTTATGGAGATGCGCTGGGCGCACTGCGCCGCGAAAAATTTACCCTGGCTGTGGTTGATCTGTCGCTGGATGGAACGGTAAGCAGCTATTGGAACCAGAGTGCATCCAGTCAAAACCTGGATGGGTACCAGTTGCTGTCCAATACGCACGCCAGCAATGTGCCGACCATCGTGGTCAGTGGCGTGGCGTCGCCCGAAGAGATCAAGCGCACCTACGCCGAGCAATTCATTTTTGCTTATTTGGAAAAGCAGGCCTTCGATCGGGCTGCCTTTCGTCGCGTTGTCGAAGAGACGCGCGCCGCGCGCCAGACCGACCCGGAGCTTGGCACCCTGACCGAACGCGAACGCGAAGTGCTTGACCTTCTGGCGCAAGGATTAACCAACAAGGAAATCGCCGAAAAGCTGACCATCACCACCAACACCGTCAAACGGCACATTAAGGCGATTTTTGAAAAACTGGATGTTCATACCCGCTCAGGCGCCACCGCCCGGGCGACAGGGGAAAAGGCCTGACGTTTTAGCTGTAGAAGCCGTTTATAATTGCAGACATCCCGAAGGAGAGCATATTGTCTGCGATTACTGCACCTTTCCGGCGAATAGCCGCTTATTACGACGACCCTGAATATTTCTCCCAAATACTCAAAATAGCACTGCCCATAACCTTGCAAAACTTTGTTTTTTCTGCCCTGAACATGGCCAGCGTGGTGATGATTGGGCAAAAAGGCGAAGTGGCCGTGGCCGCGGTTGGCCTGGCCGGACAGGTTTTCTTTCTGCTTAATCTGGTTTTATTCGGCCTGGGGAGCGGAACAGCCATTTTTACTGCGCAGCTGTGGGGCAAAGGTGATTTGGAAAATATCCGCAAGGTGTTGGGCCTGTCCCTGCGCCTTTCACTGGGCACTGCATTATTCTTCTTTATCCTGTCCCAATTTTTCCCGGAACAAGTGCTCGGAATTTACACCACCGACGCGCAGGTCATCGCTGTCGGCGCGAGTTACTTGCGCGTCTTTAGTTGGACGTTCTTCTTCTTTGCAATCACCTTCGGGTATGTTTTCATCCTGCGCAGCACCGGCAACGTTCGGCTGCCTGTAATTGTTTCCGTCATTTCGCTGGTGATAAACGCCTTTTTCACCTATGGACTTGTCTTTGGGGCCTTTGGCTTGCCTGAAATCGGCGTCAATGGTGCCGCAATCGCCATCATCATTGCTCGCGGCGTGGAATGTGTCATCCTGGTGTTCGCCACCTATGCGGACAAAACCTCGCCAGCCGCCGCAACCTGGGAAGAACTGCGCTTTTTTGATTGGGGATTCACCTGGAAAATCATGAAACCGGTCTTGCCGGTGGCTTTCAATGAAATTTTCTGGTCCCTGGGCATTACCACTTACAACATCATCTATGCCCGCATGGGCACCGCTGCCATCGCCGCCTTCAACATCTTTGGAACGCTCGATAATCTGGCTTTTATATTTTTCATTGGCCTGGGCAATGCCACCGCCATTCTCGTCGGCAACAAAATCGGCGCCGGTGACGAGGAAGCCGCTCAACGCTACGCCGGCCGATCCATCGGATTGGCCATGTCAACCGGCGTGTTGGTCGGTGTGCTTGTGCTTCTTTTGCGCAATCCGGTGCTGAGTCTTTACAACGTTTCCCCCGAAGTGCTCGGGTATGCCTACAAAATCATGACCATTGCGGCTCTGGCGCTCTGGCTGCGCGCCTCCAACATGATTATCATCATCGGCACCTTGCGCAGCGGTGGCGATACCATCTATTCCCTCGTGCTGGATGGCTTTGTCATCTGGCTGGTGGGTGTGCCGCTGGCCGCCCTGGGCGCATTCTTTTTCATGCTGCCCATCCAGTGGGTTTATTTACTGGTGCTCTCCGAGGAGCTGACCAAGTTCATCCTGGGCTTGATGCGCTATTTCTCGCGCAAATGGATCAACAACCTCACCCAAAGCGTTTAAATCTCTCGTTTAAATCTCTTCGGCCTTCCTGAGCACATCGTCATCGTAAACCCTTCTCAGCAAAATCGCCACCTGGCCGGGCCTGCCCTGCCCCACCGGGAACTCATTGATTTCCACCACCGGCACAACCCCGCGTGAGCTGCTGGTAAGGAACGCTTCGCTGCACTCGGACAATTCGCCCAGCGCAGGCGCGCGATACTCAATTTCGCAGCCCTGCGCGCGCGCCAATCTAAGCACGTACCGGCGTGTGACGCCCAGCAGAATGCCCTGCTGGGCTGTGATAATCGTTCGATCCTTCACCAGATAAAAATTACTGGTCAAACCCTCCTGAACGTGACCGGCGTGCACCATCAGGGCTTCAAAAATGTCATTTTTTAGCATGGAACTGCGTTCCTGCGCGCTTTTTTGGATAAAAGCGGTGGACTTTAACCGTGGGTTGACTCTTTCCACGTGGGAAGTGACCACCCTTACGCCGCGCTGATAGACCGTTTCGTCGAGCAATTTCAGCGGCTCGAGCGCCACAAACACCTGCCCCGGCGACTCGGCCAACGACAGGCTGATGCGCACCCGCGCCTCCCCCGGTTTGTACGGTTCAAGCAGCGTTTTCAGCATCTGACGCAATTCTGCCGATGCAACGGACGGCGCAAGCCCCCTTTCGAAAGCCGGGTCATATAAACGGGCGAGATGCAAGCGCAAGCCCAAAACCCGCGCGCCGCCATCAAACGTCCGAAACGTGGAATAGACTCCCTGTGGAAGTTGGCGCGAAACATCATCCAGGGATTTTGGCAAGGGGGACAAATTCAACGTCTGCGGCAGCTCGCCACCAATAATGGAATACACTGTCAAATCTGGCATATCTTCCTGATTACCTTGTGTAGTTGATTGGGCTGACATCGGCCAGAATTTTATCACCTACGCTCAAATTCTAACCAGAATGGAATATTTGTCCTTGACAGCAACAAAACGGGCGTGATAAACTAATTCTAGAAATAAATCCAACAAAAGGAGGCCGCGCTTATGACGTACAACAGCTTCAAACTCAGCAAGACCGTTTCGGGTACCGTTGTACCTTCTCGGAGTGCGCCTGTTGACCTTTAAGTCAACCTTCCTGTGTCTTTCAGCCACGGTGCCCTCCCGCACCGTGGCTTTTTTATTCTCATCTCACCCCGTCCCCTCTCCACATTGGAGATGGAGGAGTAACCTATAATGGCTAGCATCACTTCGACACAAAAATCCACTTATTTTGACTTCCGCGTAGCAATCCGGGCAAACCGTTTAAAAGGTCTATGGCACGTCATGGCCGGTTTTCACATGTCCTACGCGGGCGCTGTCGCTTCGTTGGCGGTCTCGGCGCTTTCAAAGACAGCTACCTTTCTACTCCTGCGTTACTTTGCAGACCTGGTCAGCAATAATGCCAGCCCGATCGGCGGCGACTATGGCCGAACCCTTTTGTATATCGCCATCGGCTTTGTGTGCTTTGCGGCGATTGAAGGTTATTTTGCCTATGTTT
Source organism: uncultured Anaerolineae bacterium (assembly GCA_903838415.1). Taxonomy (GTDB): domain Bacteria; phylum Chloroflexota; class Anaerolineae; order Anaerolineales; family Villigracilaceae; genus UBA5195. The sequence continues at coordinate 7,575 of CAILYI010000011.1, forward strand.
CGGGTCGATTGGCAGCCTACACTGCTGAAAGCATTACCAGGCGATTGCGCAACTTCTTGTTCGATCACATCCAGCGGCTGAGTTTCTCTTATCACAGTACCACGCCAACGGGTGATTTGATTGAACGGGTTACCTCCGACGTGGATGCGCTGCGCCGCTTCTTCAGTGAGCAAGCCATCGGCGTGGGTCGCATCGTCCTGTTATTTGTCATCAACTTTATCGCCATCCTGGCGCTAAATTGGAAGTTGGGCCTGGTTTCGGTGATCGTCATTCCGTTTATCCTGCTGGTTTCGCTGTGGTTTTTCAAGCAGGTGACTGAGCGTTATGAGAAATATCAGGAGCAGGAAGCTGCGCTTTCGACGACCTTGCAGGAAAATCTGACAGGCGTGCGCGTGGTGAAAGCTTTTGCGCGGCAGGATTACGAAAAAGGCAAATTCGAGAAGCAAAACTGGGAAAAGTTCATCCGCGGTAAGGCGCTTTTGCTGATGCACTCGCTTTTCTGGCCGCTTTCGGATATTGTGCTGGGCCTGCAGATGTTGGGTGGGTTCATCTACGCGGCTATAATGGCGATTAACGGTCAAATCAGCGTTGGGACGTACCTGGCGTATGTGGGACTCGTCGTCTGGTTGATCTGGCCGATTCGAAACCTGGGCAGGCTCATCGTGCAGACCTCTACCGGCATGGTGTCCTACAGCCGCTTGTTGGAAATCTTCAAACAATCGCGCGAAAACCTGACAGATGGCAAGATTCAGCCAACTGAACCAGTTAAAGGTGAAATCGTTTTTGAAAACGTCTCCTTCCAGTACACGGACGGCGAGTCAGCGGTGCTGAAGGATGTTTCATTCAGCATCCAGTCGGGACAGTCTGTGGCGCTGATCGGTTCGACCGGCTCCGGGAAAACTTCGCTGGTCAACCTGCTGCCGCGTTTCCATGAGTACACTGGCGGGCGCATCCTGCTGGATGGCATCGAATTGACGGATTATCCGCGTGAATATCTACGCCGGCAAATCGGCATCGTGGAACAGGAGCCTTTCCTGTTCAGCCGCTCGATTCGTGAGAATATCAGCTACGGCGTCGGTCGGGCGGTTACGATGGAAGAAGTTGAGCGCGCCGCCAGGGCTGCCGCCATTCATGACGTGATCGTCGGTTTTCCCGATGGATACAACACGGTCGTCGGCGAAAAAGGCGTGACGCTTTCGGGCGGGCAGAAGCAACGCACCACGATTGCCCGCACCTTGCTCAAGAATCCGCGCATCCTGATTTTGGATGACTCGACCTCGTCCGTGGATATGGAAACGGAAGCGGAAATCCGTGAGGCCCTGGTGGGGCTGATGGAAAATCGCACCACTTTTATCATCGCGCACCGTATCCAGTCCGTGATGGATGCTGATCTGATTGTCGTGCTCGACAAAGGTGAAATCATCCAGATGGGCACGCACGCCAACCTTGTAACGCGGGCTGATGGCATGTATCGCAAAATTTACGATATCCAGACACGCGTGGACGACGAATTGGCAACAGAAATAGCTTCTGCAAATTGATTATTGTGGGTGTGGCGCAGCACCACTTTGCCACACCAGGAGAACAGAATGTCTGAAGAACTTTATGAGTTGGAAGAAGAAGAGCATACCAGCCCACTGACTGGGCCGGTCTTTAATCGTATTTTGGGTTTATTGCGACCCCACTGGCAATGGGTGCTGGGGTTTATCATCACCATCGCCCTGACCTCGGCCATGGACTCGATGTTCACATACATCAACAAGAACATCATTGATAGGGCCATTGTCGGCAGAAACGTGGATGCCCTCTGGCAGTTGGCAACCACTTATGGCGTACTGCAGGTGATTCAATCTGGCATGGTATTTACCTTCATTTACTTGGCCGGTGTGCTGGGAGAACGCATCCAGTATGACTTGCGCCGCAGCATGTTCGACCACCTGCAAGACTTGTCGCTTTCGTACTACTCGCAGAATGCGGTCGGCCGCCTGATGGCGCGTGTCACTTCCGATTCTGGCCGGGTAGCGGATTTGATGACCTGGGGCCTGGTCGATACGACCTGGGCTTTCATGAACATCACCACTGCGACGATCTTCATGCTCATCATCAACTGGAAACTGGCGTTGATCGTGCTGGCCGTCCTGCCAATTCTGACCATCATCGCCGTGAACTTTCGCAAAAAAATCCTGGTGGAATTTCGGAATTCACGCCGCGCCAACAGCAAAATCACCGGCGCGCACAATGAAAACATCCAGGGCGTGCGCATCATCAAGGCGCTGGGACGCGAGGATGAGAATCTGCTCGAATTTCAGGAGCTGACCGATAAAATGTACACTGCCAGCTACCGGGCGGCCTGGCTGTCAGCGTTATTCCTGCCGACAGTGCAGGTTATCACCGCTCTCGCGCTGGGATTTATCGTCTGGTATGGCGGATTCCAGGCTCTCGCCGGGACGCTGACCATTGGCGGAATCCACGCCTTCGTCTCATATCTAACCTTTATCATGTGGCCGATCCAGGATTTAGCGCGTGTCTACGCTGAAATGCAGCATTCGATCGCATCCGCGGAGCGCATTTTCAAGCTGATCGACACTGCTCCAGAAGTCCATAATAAGCAGAATGCTTTCGACGCCAAAACCCTGCTTGGCGAAATTGAATTCGAGCATGTCAACTTCTACTATGAAGACCGCAAACCGGTTCTGTCGGATTTCACGCTCAAAGTCAAACCGGGTGAAACCATCGCGCTGGTTGGCCCAACCGGCGGAGGCAAATCCACCATCGTCAATCTGTTGTGCCGTTTCTACGAGCCATCTGAAGGCGTCATCCGCATTAACGGGCACGATTACACCGATTACACCCTGCACAGCATCCATGACAAGATAGGTATCGTGCTGCAGACGCCACATCTGTTTTCGGGGACGGTGCGTGAGAATATCCGTTATGGACGGCTCGCCGCCACTGACCAGGATGTGGAGGAAGCCGCTAATCTGGCCGGGGCGCATGACTTCATCTGCACGCTGCCGAAAGGCTATGACGAAAACGTCGGCGAGGGCGGCAACCTGCTCTCGGTTGGACAGAAACAGCTCATCAGCCTGGCGCGGGCCGTACTCTCCAAGCCGGAACTGTTCATCATGGATGAGGCCACTTCCAGCGTGGATACGTTGACCGAGGCGCTTATCCAAAAAGGCATGGAAACCCTGATGGAGGGCCGCACTTCCTTTGTCATCGCTCACCGTCTGTCCACCATCAAGCGCGCTGATCGCATCGTTGTGATCGAAGCCGGGAAAATTGCCGAAATGGGCACCCACGCCGAGCTGTTGCGTGCCCAGGGACATTACTATCGCTTGTACACCCAGCAGTTCAAGTTCCAACGCGAAATGGAATACAGTGCTTCAGCGTTGGTGCCGACCATCAAGTAGACTCACCGATTTTAAATAATGCCCCGGCGCGAACATCCGGGGCGTTATTTTTATGGTAAAAATAAAGGCAATCAGGAGGCGCACATGGAAAAAAATTTCACAATAAAAGGCAAGCAACTGGCCTGTACTCTGGCGGGCAGCCCTGAAAATCCGCCCATTATCCTGCTGCATGGCATTCTGTCGCATCGCGGCGTCTGGCGACAGACGATAGCGGCTCTGCAAGGGAAATACTACTGTGTCAGCGTTGACCTGCTCGGGTTCGGCGCCAGCGACAAGCCCGACGGGAGCGATTACAGCCTGACAGCCCAGGCCCAGCGAATATTGATGCTAGCCGATTTGCTCGGGTTCAAGAAATTCTCCCTGATTGGTCACTCGATGGGCGCGCAAATTGCCATTTATATCGCTTCCGCCCTAGCCCCGGCGAGAATTGAGCGCCTGGTCAGTGTCTCGGGGATTGTCACGGGCGAACTAACTCCGCAGGCACAAAAATCGATCATGCGCCTGGTTGGCATTGCGCGCAAGCAGCCCTGGCTTTCCAGCCTGGCAAATTCCATGAGAAATGCTGGCTTTTTTGCAAAATCCATATTTCGCGTCTGGTTTTTTGACGTCGATAATCTGAAGTTTGAAGCCTGGGAAGCCGATCGGACAGCCGCACTAAACCCGGCCGGCGCAATCGCGTCTGACGAGTCCTACAAAGCGCTGCGCGCGCTGGATCTGACTCAACATTTACACAAAATCAGGGCCAAAACCTTAATCATCTTTGGCAAGCAGGATGGCATGGTACCAATGGATCAGGCGCTTTTGGCTCAAACGCTCATTCCCGGCGGCGACCTGGCGCTGATTGAGAAATGCGGGCACTTTCCGATGTATGAGAAAACCGGGAATTACCTGAAAGCGATTTCCATAATCTTCCCGACGGCCTGACATTTTTCAAAAAGGTATTGTATGACTGAATTTCTGCGGACGGATGATTTGTGTGTCACGGAATTTTTCCGGTTTGACGAGTTGACCTGGCCCGAAGTGGCCGCCCTGCCCCGGGATTTGCCGCTCGTCCTACCTCTTGGAACGGATTACCCGCAGCCTTTGATCGCAGAATCCCTGTCTAACCCTGCCCGGATCGGACTGCTGCCGGCCTTCCCATTTGGTTGGCGTGGTTCCGGGCTGGAAGTTTCTGAGCCGCTGCTGGCGGCTTATATCAAAAATCTGCTTGATTCTCTGCGAGATGACGGTTTCAGCCAGGTCTTTGCCCTGACTCCGAAAGGGATTGACCTGAACCTTGGCGCGGCGCAATTGCGCATTTCCCCGCGCGGCACAGCGCGCGAACAACTTCCACTCGACACCGAAAAAAGCAAAGTCATTTTGCTGCCGATCGGTCATACCGAACAACATTCCCACCACCTGCCGCTTTCAGTGGATACCATCAGCATCGAGGCCGTGGCCCAGGGAACGGCCAATGCAGTTCCCGAGCAGGCTTTTTGTCTTCCCGTGATGCCCTATGGCGTCAGCACACACCGTGCCTCCTTTGCCGCCACCATGAACGCGGGCGGGCGCGCCTTCGAGGACTTCTGGCTGGATGTGGTGCGCGTCCTATCAGAGCGCGGCTTTGACCGTTTTTACCTACTGAGCGGACATGGCGGCAATTCGTCCTTCCTGGTGAACGTCGTCAAATATGCGGGCGAACGTCAGCGGCGCATTTTCTGCGCGACCGCTTTTCTCTATCTCTCCGGGCCGCAGGGTGTGGCCGCGCTCGAAAAATACCGCGAATCGAAAATCGGCGGGATGGGTCACGCCTGTGAGTTGGAAACATCCTTCATGCTGCATCTGCGCTCGGACCTGGTTCACATGGAACGGGTCAGGGACGACATCGATTTTGTCACCACGCCCTCCTATTACATGGATTGGGTGGAGGGCGGCGCCCTCGTGGCAAATCCGCCCTGGGACGATGATTCCGTTTACGGGGCGTATGGCGCCGGTAGTCTCGCAACCAACGAAAAGGGGCGACTCTGGCTGGAGGCGGCGATTGCTGAAAAGGTGCAGCACGTCGCCGAAATTCATCAGCAGCAGCGCATACGCGAGGAACGTCGCGCCGCCGGATTCGGTTTGTGGGGAAAGCAAGCCACATAGTTTGAAAATAAAAGCGGCGGGTAGGGGAATTTCATCCCTGCCCGCCGCTTTTTCATCTCACCGTCCTTTCAGCTTTTGCCACAAGGCGCGATCGCGCTCATCATCCGCATCAAGCAGGCTCGGATGGATCTCCGGGCCGAAGCGATAGTCGTGCTTTTTCCACAGGTCACTGGCAATCTTGCGCGGATTGGCCTTCACGCCCTGTTTTGCGAAATATTCACAGACGCGCGTCACGTCACGCTCGAAGATGCTGTAAGCGTTGCGATTGACCATGGGCGAAACCACCTGCGGGAAGTCGATCAAAGTCAGAGCCCCATCCCAGTACAGGATGTTGTAAGCCGACAAATCGCCGTGAATGCGCTCCTTTGAAAGCATCAGGTCAATGTTGTAAAGCACGCGCTCGAACAATCCGCAGGCTTCAGCGCGTTCTAGCGAGATTTCGCTCAGAGTTGGCGCGCAGCCATCCAAATCGCCAACATAGCTCATCAGAATAGCGTTGTGGGCCATTTCATACGGTTCAGGGACATCCGCGCCAGCCGTTTTAAGCACCTGCATGCTGGTGAATTCGTAGGCAATCCAGGATTGGTGCAGCAGATTTTTGCCGTATTCGGTACGCTTCTGCATGGCATGCTGCATGCCATCGTCGAGCACGATCTTGCCTTCGTTGTCGAGATTGTCGCGGCCTTCGCGATAGGCATGATCGTTTTTGAGATTGCGCAAACTGCGCGGACGGTAGACTTTCGCGGCGATAAATTCTGCGTTGACTTCTGCCCCGGCGCGGCACAGGTAGACTGAGGCCTCCTTGCCGCCTTTGACACGCCGCAAAACGTCAGAAATCCATTGATGCTCGTAGAAATCACCGAGTGAATTGAGCAGCCAGCCTTCTTCGAAGCGGGCGGCCTTGTAGGTAAATTTGAAAGCGGCGCGAGAGTCATCCTGCGCATGGACAAACTGTCGCAGCGGTTCGGCCAGCTTTTTGGGGTTCGGGGCTGGGGTACGCGCGGGGCGCTTGCCCTTGGCGATCAGCGTTTCAGTCAAATCTTGGTCATCGAGTTCTTCGAAATAGTTTGTGGTATCCATAAGGTTTTGAGATTTCTCTGGTCTGGAATAAAGGTGGTTAAAACAAATCGCCGCAGGATTTCTGCGGCGAATCAAAAGCCGCAGGGCGAAAGCGCACCCTGCGGCTGGATTAATCGAACACGGCTGGTTAGAAAACCAACCCGGCAGGAGGTACGCTCAAAATACGTTGTGAAAACGCAGGAACAATGCTCATTTGATTTTCGTGCCTCCTTTCAAGTTGAATTTGATGAACAAATTGTACACCTTATGCCCCGCTTTGGGAAGAATCTGCGATTGGGCTTGAATCGCTGCCCCTGCCAGTTGGGCGCGTGCTGACGAAGGCGCGGTAAGTGACTGCCAGGATGACCAGCGCGCAACCTGCCAGCGCCAGCGGCCCGGGAATTTCTCCGAGCACCAGAAAGACCCAGAAAGGGTTAAGGATCGGTTCAAGCGCCAAAATCAGGTTGGCTTCGAGCACATGGACATGCTTGATGGCGCTCGAATACAGCACAAAAGACAGTCCAATTTGAAAAATGCCCAGGTATAGGAGAATGCCGATATTCGGCAGGGTGATGGATTCTTTCAAAACAAACGGCAGCCCCACCATCGCCCCGATGATGTTGCCGATGAAAATGATGTTGGCTGGCGAGTTATCCTTTTCGCCGCGCATGATCAACATTACTACCGCGAAAGTGACTCCGCTCAAGATGCCCAGCATGTTGCCAGCAAAGCCATCAAAACTCAGTTTGTCGCCAAAGAATAGGAACAGACCGGAGAAGATCATCCCCATTGCGATCCAATCAGCTTTTTGGGGCCTTTCTTTCAGGAAGATATACCCAAAAATAACGACATAAATCGGCGAGGCGTATTGCAGAAAGATGGCATTAGCCGCGGTGGTTAACTTGGTGGCCCACACGAACAGGATTTGCGTAGCGACGTAACAGATCGAAGCCAGCAACTGGATTTTAGAGACGCGCAAGGTGGGCTTGCGCACATAGGTCCACAGGACAAAGATGGCAATCAGGCTGCGCGCGCCCAGGATTGCCAGCGGTGACCAGCTGATGACCTTGATCCATAGGCCACTGGTGCTCCACAGGGCAGCGGTGATGAGCAGCATGAGCACAGATTGGCGGCGCAGTTTTGCGGATTCCAGCATGGGTTTGCCCTCCAGGGCAGGCTTGCGCGGTTCGGTTGGGGGAAAAGGTGCGGGGGCGATCACGCCCCCGGCTTTATTGAGTGAGTTTCTTCCACGCGCCGACCCAGAGACGCCCCAGCCGGTGTCCGGCGGGCACTTGGATCTTACCCATTTTCTGGGCAACCTGCGACATGGTCATGGCGACCGTTGCCCAGTCATCCGCCAGCAGGGCCGCTTTCATTTTGTCGGCGTAGAGACTGGCCCACAGCCACTCCATGCGGAATTTATCGGCCTTGACCCAGTAGCCGCGTTTTTCCCAAGCCAGCACGGAAACATCGATCCCGGCGGAGATTTGCGAAAGCGCCAGGGAGATGAAGGCCGCCATATCGCGGGATTCAGGACCGGGGTCGCTTTGTTTGGCCAGTTCCCGGATGGCGAGAACAATGCCTTTGGATAGTTGGGTCCGCTCTTTCCCGGCGGAGTCGGGGTTGATTATGGTCATAGCGCCGCGATTATACCGTATTCCAGACTGAAGTTTGGGGAACAATCAAATAGCCAGGACTTTGGATTGGTCATCCCAGACGCAGGGCGCAAATCCCTGTTCCGCCTGCCGTGAATCTCCCGCCAAAAAAGTATAGGATGGGCAACAAAAAAGTATAGGATACGACTATACTTTTTTTTATACCTTTTTTATACCCCGAGGGGAG
>CAILYI010000012.1 GCA_903838415.1 uncultured Anaerolineae bacterium
CCAGCACGTACTTTGCTTTGTTCTCAGCTGTAAATTTCCGTCTCGTTGCCATAGCGGACCTCGATTCTGGTTACTAATTCTACCCCTAAGCGGGGTGTCCAGTTTTATGGGTCCACTACAGTCTTATACCTTATATAAACCTTTATCCAACAAACTGTATTAAGCGAGAAAAGGGTGAACACTTTTATGTAAATTCATTACAGAACCTTGCCCCCATATACAGTGGTATTTCAAACCGTTATAACCTGCATATGCGGGAAATGTTCGAGAAAACAGCTTTTTTGTTTTTGGTATCAAGTGTTCAGCCTTTAGCGGCTCAATACACTTTATCCAACAAACTCACCAATTTGGATAATCACGCTTTCCAGCTGATATTCGAGAGCCATACAGCCTTCATGTTGCTGATCGAGCCCCAAACTGGCACCAACCATGAAATCAATTCAGACGCAACAACTTTGGCACGGTTACCCCAAAACCCATTAAGCCAGCGCAGGTGAGTCCATTGAACCAGCTTCAAATTGCCGAAGACGCAATCGAAAACATCAACCCCTTATCCAGCCGGATCGATGCACTCAACGATCTGGCCTGGCGCTGGCGCTGGCGCGAAAAAGAACACGCCCTGCAGATTTGCCTGCGCACCCGCCAGCTTTCTCAAACTGCCGAATTTGAAGAACACCCGTATCAGATTGGGCTTGCAACCAGCCTGGCAACCTCCGCTTTCATTCACCAGCTTCTGTACAACCTCGACGAATCCATGAACGAAGCCATCCAGGCCTTGACTACCCTGGAAGGCTTTCCTCCCTTGCCAGCTGCCAGCGATGCCCGCATCTCCATCTGCTGGGTGAACCTGTTCCTTGGCGATTTCTCTACCGCCCAGGAATACGCCCTGCCCGCCCTGCAGATCGCCCGGGAACTTCACGACCTTGAACGCCAGGCCTATGCCCTGGATGCGCTTGGCAATATCTATTGCAAATCAAGCGATTACGACCACGCGCTCGAAAACCACCACGAAGCCCTGCAAATCTCAGAAAAAATTGCCATACCCGAAATCAGTATGGTTATCCATAACAACCTGGCCAACACGCTCTATGAAATGGGACATTTTAGCGAAGCCCTCCCATACAGTCTGACGGCTATCGATGTGGCGCACAGCCTGGGTTCGATATCCGAAGAACTAATTGTAATCACAACCGCTTCAGAAATCCTGGTCGGAATGAAATCCTTCGAAGAAGCCGGGGAGTACCTGCAAGACGCCCTGACAAAATATCAACACAGCCAGCTGGCACAACCCTTCGTTTATATGCAAATCATGTTCGATCTGGCGGGCCTCAACCTGGAACAAAAAAAATACCAGATCGCCGAACCATATCTCACCCAGGCGCTTGAGACCGCCCAAAAATTCGATTACAAAACCACCCAGATGTTATGCCACCAGCGGTTTTGTAATATTTACGAAAATTCCAACCAGCACCATCTGGCTTTGGAACATTACAAATCATTCCACTCTCTGCAAGTCGCCATTACCGGAAAAGATATGGCGAGTAAAATCGCCTTGCTCAAGGGCGCATACCGGATCGAGCTTTCCCGCCGTGAAACAGAAAGTTTTCGTAATCAAAACCTTGAGCTGCAGCACGAAATTGAAGCCCGTAAACGGGTAGAGGATGAACTGGAACAAACCAATGCCTATCTCGAAAACTTGATCAACTACGCCAATGCGCCCATCATCGTTTGGGATCCGCATTTTCGTATCACACGGTTTAATCACGCCTTTGAATTTCTGACCGGACGCACGGAAGCGCAAGTACTCGGACAGTCGTTGGAGATTCTGTTCCCGCCCGCACTTGCCGAGATTTCAATGGCGCAGATTCGCCTGGCTGTGAGCGGAGAACGTTGGGAATCGGTTGAAATCGCAATTCTGCATTGTGACGGTTCAATTCACACGGTGCTGTGGAATTCCGCAACGTTGTTTTCCCAGGATGGCCAGACGCCAATCGCGACCATTGCCCAGGGGAATGACATCACCGCGCGCAAACTGGCCGAGCAGGAACTGAAACAAACTAACCATCGGCTTGAAGAAGCCGTCAACCTGGCAAAAAGCTATGCCGAGCAGGCTGGATTGGCCAATTCTGCCAAAAGCGAGTTCCTGGCAAACATGAGCCATGAAATCCGCACCCCCATGAATGGCGTGATTGGCATGACCGGACTGCTGCTGGATACGGACTTGAATCAAGAACAGCGCAGATATGCTGGAATGGTACATTCCAGCGGTGAAGCCCTGTTGACTTTGATCAATGACATTCTTGATTTTTCCAAAATAGAAGCCGGGAAGTTGGATCTGGAAAGCCTGGACTTTGACCTGCAGAGGTTGCTGGATGACTTTTGTATGAGCATGACCTTGCGCGCCCAGGCAAAGGGCTTGGAGCTGGTCAGCCACGTTGACCCGGACGCTCCCACCCTGCTGCGCGGCGACGCAGGCCGCTTGCGCCAGATTCTAACCAACCTGGTGGGCAATGCCATCAAATTTACCAAACAGGGAGAAGTTGCCATTTGGGTTAGCTGTCTGACGAAACCGGCAGCAATCCCGGTTCCCGGCAGGTCTTCCAAATATGTTGAACTGCGCTTCTCGATCCGTGACACCGGCATCGGCATCTCACCTGAAAATATTGACAAGCTGTTTACGAAATTCAGCCAGGCGGACGCTTCCACCACGCGGAAATACGGCGGCAGCGGGCTCGGACTGGCCATCTCGAAGCAGCTGGCCGAATTGATGGGCGGCGAAATCGGCGTGGAGAGTGCGGCAGGTGCGGGATCTGAATTTTGGTTTACCGTGAACCTGGAACACCAACCGGAGCGCGCGCCAGACTTACCCAATGAAATGTCAGCCCAGGCAACTGCAAAACCGCGCCCCATCGCACAAATCGGTCTGCCAGCGAACAGCAGCGCGCGCATCCTGCTGGCGGAAGACAACCTCACCAATCAAATGGTGGCACAGGCCATCCTGAAAAAACTTGGATTTCAAGCCGATATTTCCACGAACGGCGCAGAAGCGCTGATCGCCCTGGGAAAAACAGCCTATGATCTGGTGCTGATGGATATGCAAATGCCCGAGATGGATGGCCTGGAAGCCACCCGGCGCATCCGGGACATTCAGTCATCCGTCTTCAATCACAACATCCCGATCATTGCCATGACGGCCAATGCCATGAAAGAAGACCGCGAACGCTGCCTGGAAGCCGGGATGAATGACTACGTTTCCAAGCCGATCAAGCCGCAGGCATTGTCCGAGGTGCTGCTGCGCTGGCTGCCAAAAGGAGACAGCCGGAACCAGAGCTCCGCCCAGGATGAAGAAGAGTCGCTGGCATCCCCAACCGGGAGGGACAACCTGGCAGTTTTCGATAAAAGCAATCTGCTTGAGCGCCTGATGGATGACGAAGAACTGGTCGACCTGGTGATTTCAAGTTTCCTGGAAGATATCCCGCTGCAAATCCAGGCGCTGAAAGATTACCTTAAAAAAGATGATGTGATCAGCGCCGAACGCCAGTCGCATACCATCAAGGGCGCAGCAGCTAACATTAGCGGTCAGGCGTTGTACGAGGTAGCAGATAAAATGGAAGAGAGCGGCCGAAACGGTGACCTGCCCGCCATGCGAGAACGCATCGGCGACTTGGAACGACAGTTCGAGCGCTTGAAAGAGCAGCTGAAAAAGGAAATGTGAGCTAAATCTGTTTTGGTCAAAGCCTGAACATGATAGTTCCATCAGCATTGACGTCAAAAGTGCGCCCATCACCCTTGGTTTTTGGAATAATCAGGTACTCCAGGGCATCATATTTACAGACATTTACACACTTCTTGCATCCGGTGCAATTATCTGATATTTCGATCTGTACACGGCGATGAGGTCCTTTGCGAATTTTCCCCAACACCTGCTTTGGACAGGCTTCGATACACTTCCAACAACCTTTGCATCGATTGGCACTCAGCCGAATAAATTTTGTCTGGGTTTGTTGAATGGTTCTCTGGAAACTCATTTTTATTCCTCCACAATTAAATAGGCAAACCAAAATCACCCATTCAATAAAGTCGAACTTACGCATTGTTCTTGCCCCGATCAGGCGAGAAGGTAAGTACCTGGGAATGCTATTCTAATGGGGGAAGAATACGAAAAATTTCGGAGTGGCTGGCGATGGGATATTATTATCCGGAACAGTTTGCGTCGCTTCCGGCAGAAAAAACTCGGTTTTGGAAATTGCAGTCTTCAGGCCCTTTCCTTTTGATGCTGGAAAAACAAGTTGGCTTGACATCATCTTGACTCCTTGTTGATTATCCTCAGTATAAAAGTAAATTGTGAACTGGCAGTGAAGCCCACATGGAGGTTTGTTCAGAGAGACTGAATCACTCCCGGCAATACGTTTCCCACGCCTTTCTAAAGTCGGTTTTTTCGCCAAGCCGCCCCCCTGCAATTCGGGGGGGGGGCAAGAGAGACTCAAGAACGCCAAGTTTTTTAGAAAAACGCGTTCAGATGTCCAAAGCTACTCCAGAACAAGCGCAGAAACAAAGAATCTTGGCGCTATTGGCGATAAAGATTTTGACTTTAAGAAAAGCGTGATACTTTTCCAGGCGAATCTGGAGCCTCCAACCAAAGGATGGTATAACCACCCAACATGGATTTCAACCTTTCTCTCGCTCTACTCCCCGGCCCGAACGCCAAACGAATCGCCCTGCGGATCAGCCCGGCAGCCGAACGCGCCCTGCGGCAAGGCCATCCCTGGATTTTTGATCAAGCCATCACTGAGCAAAGCCACGCTGGCAGCCCGGGCGACCTGGCCGTAATTTTCGATGACCAGCGTCGCTTCCTGGCAGTTGGCCTCTACGACCCCACATCCCCCATCCGCGTCCGCATTTTACAGGCCCGCCAGCCCGCCACGATCAATGCGGATTGGTTCAAAGCCCGGCTGACAGCCGCCGCCGGTTTACGTTCACCCCTGCTCGAACAACCGCCTGAAGCAGCCACCACAGGCTATCGACTGGTGCACGGCGAAAACGACGGATTCCCCGGTTTGGTGATCGACCGCTACGCTGAGACTCTGGTTCTCAAACTTTACACCCCAGCCTGGATTCCGCATCTAAAAGAATTCTGCGCCGCCCTCGAGCAAGTCAGCCCGGCTGATCGGTTGATCTTGCGCCTCAGCCGCTCCCTGCTGAAACAACCCGAATTCCTGGCGAACCTGAGCGACGGGCTGACGCTCGCCGGTCCGCCCCTGACCAGCCCGATCCTGTTCCAGGAAAATGGTCTGGTCTTCGAAACGGACCCGATTTTCGGGCAAAAAACCGGCTTTTTCCTCGATCAGCGCGAGAACCGGGCGCGGGTTGAACGGCTCTCCCAGGGTGGATCCGTGCTGAATGTCTTCGCCTACACGGGCGGGTTTTCCGTTTACGCGGCACGAGGTGGCGCCCGGCAGGTGGTCAGCGTCGATTTGAGCGCCCCCGCAATGGAGGCAGCCATCCGCAATTTTACGCACAACCGGAAAATCCCCGCCATCACAGCAGCTGCGCATCAAACCCTGACCGCAGACGCCTTCGAAGTCCTTACGCAACTGGGAACCGAGAAGCGCCGGTTTGACCTGGTCATCATCGACCCGCCAATGTTCGCCCAAAATCAGGCGCAAACTGCGGCGGCGATCACGGCTTATCAGCGCTTGACGCGCCTGGGTCTGGATGTTCTACGTCCCGGCGGCGTGCTGGTTCAGGCCTCCTGCTCAAGCCGGGTCGAGGCCGAGGCTTTTTTCAACGCCATTTATAAAACTGCCCGGGAAGCCAACCGCCGCCTGACTGAAATTGAACGCTCCGGCCACGCCATCGACCATCCAATTGGGTTCAAAGAGGGCGCTTATCTCAAATGCTTGTTTGCCAGGGCGGGCTAAACACGGCAGAGATTATTCTACGCTTTGCGGTCATGGGGATTTCCTGCATTTTCCTCTGTGTCTCGGTGGGGAAATACCACTTTCTCTTTCGGTGGCTTCCGGTTGGGATTTTTCTATCCCCAAAAATGAACTACACCCCACAGGATGCTTCATGACCTGATGTAAAGCCAAATATCCAAAATTTCACGAGAGAACCTGCTGCGATCTGGAGAACAGTGTGGTTCAAATTAAAGGGAATGGAATATGTTCGGAAGTGTCCATTTATTACAGGAGAAAAGAATATCCGGCCCTAATTGGTTCTTGTAATTGATAATTAATTAACGTACAATATATTGGATAAATTAGATATAGCTTATCTAATTTATCCAATATATTGTTTTTATCCAGAATTCGGATGGAGGCAGACCATAAGTCCACAGAAAAGAAACAAACTGATGATTAGGATCATGAAAAATTCGTGTGCTTTGTAAATTCAAGTGCCTAAACACTAAATCTATAAGGAAACCATGATTAAATTCAGCAAGTTTATCGGTATTTTGGTGGTACTCATGCTGGTTGCCACGCCTGTAGTAGCTGCCAGCCTGCCAAACCAATGGCCATCCGCAGGAAATGATTTAAATAACACCCATTTCCAGGGAAATACAAGCCTCAAGTCCCAAAATGTTGGGAAGCTAAAAGTCCAATGGGCATTCACAACCGGCGGCGATGTATCCGCCACCCCGAGTGTGGATACCAACAATATCTACTTCCCCGATTGGGGCGGTAACCTGTGGGCCGTCAACCGCGCGACCGGGCAGGAAGTCTGGCACAAACAGATTTCAGACTACACTGGTCTCGTTGCAAATCCCACTTATCATATTACTGCTGATATCGCCCGTGATACCCCTGCCATTGCCGGAGATCTTCTCATTTTCGGCGACCAGGCTGGTTATCATGGCGGCCAGGCAGGTTACATAATGGCGGTTAATAAGAACACCGGCGCTCTGGTCTGGAAGACCGCGGTCGGTTCGGTGTTCACGATCATCACTCAATCTGCAGTGGTGGACGGTAACACAGCTTATATCGGCCTGGCTTCTGCCGAGGAAGCTTTTGAAGGTTTGATCCCCGATTACCCCTGCTGTTCCTTCCGAGGCAGTATGCTCGCTTTGGATGTCCAAACCGGCGCTATCAAGTGGCAGACCTATATGGCTCCGGATGGCTACAGCGGCAACTCTATCTGGAGCAGCACCCCGGTTGTCGATCACAAGCGCAATAGCCTGTATGTCACCACCGGCAACAATTATTCGGCACCCGCCAGCGTTCAGAGCTGTTTCGAAGCCGCAGGGACTGACCCCGCTGCTGTGCAAGCCTGCGTTGCAACCATCTCGCCCGACAACCATACTGATGCGATCGTGTCTCTCGATCTTAACAGCGGCGCTGTCAAATGGGCCACGACCGGCGTACCGTTTGATTCTTTCAATATCGACTGCTTCCCACAGCTTCTTCCTCCGGGTTATGTAGTTAATCCGCAGAACTGCCCCCCGCCTGCCGGTCCCGATTATGACTTTGCCCAGGGTGCAATGCTCTACAACAAGAATGGCACCGATTTTATTGCTGCCGGTCAGAAGAGCGGCCAGTTCTGGGCCCTCAATCCTGATACTGGCGCAGTAATCTGGAAAACCCAGGCTGCTCCTGGTGGCGTTGGCGGTGGCTTGCAATGGGGTTCCTCGACGGATGGCAAGAGCATCTATTATGCATCTGCCAACACCCTACACTCGCCCTGGGTTGTCAATGGAAACACCATTACTTCCGGTAACTGGGGAGCCCTGGATGCCGGCACCGGCGCTGTGCTCTGGCAAACCGCTGACCCATCCAGCACCGCAACCGACTCGGGGGCAGTCTCCTCGATCAATGGTGTGGTCTTCGCATGTTCGCAGGATGCGCAAGGACACATGTATGCGATGGATTCATCCAACGGCAATATCCTGTGGAGTTTCGCCAGCGGCGGGTCTTGTAACGCGGCCCCTGCAATTGTTGGTGGAAACGTTTACTGGGGTTCGGGTTATTCCAACTTCGGCAGCGGCACGCCCAACAACAAAATCTATGCTTTCTCTGTAAAATAACTGACCCGTAACAACCTATACTGAATGGCAAAACATGACTCATCCCGAATTAAAGGATGGGTCATGTTTTGCTTTGAATGACAATCATACGGAAATGTGATTATCCGGTGAGATGTGCGAGTCTACATCACCGATCAGACCACAAGCTTTATTTTTTTACCAGCCCGCCTCACCTGAGAGTCGCACTGTTCTGCCAGTGGTTTTGCGTCAGTCATTTGCCAATAAGGCATGGGAAGTAACTCCACGATAGCCCTGACCATTGTCTGATGAGCATCATCGCATCTTATATTTATGCTAAAATAAGTCATGGACAAATTCCCCGTCCCCCGACCTGAACGAGAAAGTTATGTCAAACACCGCCGCGATGTGAACCGGCAGATCATCCTGCCGATCATCCTTGTCACCGTTATCGGGGCAGGTTGCGCCACTTTGGCGGGATTCGCAGCTGCGGGTAAGAGTGGCGGAGTCAGCCTGTGGGCCGATATCGCCGCCATCTGGATCATCATCCCGATGATGTTGATGTTGCTGGTCATCCTGGCCCTGACGGTGGGCATCGCCTACGGTTTGGCCCAACTGCTGAAAGTTTCGCCGCGTTACACCGGCATTGCCCAGGAATATGTTTTGTGGTTCAATGCCGAGGTAAGCCTATGGGCAGAAAGAATTACCAAACCAGTCATCCATATCAAAGGCTGGCTGGACATGTTCGTCAAAAGCGAGGAAAAATCATGAGCCCCAAAGATGAAATCGAAGTCCGCAAGGCCTCGCCCGCCAATACCATGGTAATCGGCGCGCTGGTTGGCGCCGGAGCGGGTGTGGTGGCAGCCATGCTGCTGCATCGTCGCGCAAAAAAACAGGAACGAGAAAGCACCATCACTGCTTCTGAAGCAATCAAAATCGGGCTGCTGGTTTTCGGGCTATTTCGCGCCATCTCGTCACTGGGCGATGATGATTAGGTTGTGAATTTTGGGAAATTTAAAACCCGGAGCAACTGCTCCGGGTTTTTTTTGGCTGTACCTGCTCATTAAATTTTTCGGCAGATCAGACCTTTAAGATAGGCGCCTTCGGGGAAATGCAGGCTGATGGGATGATCGCCATCCTGCGCGAGCTGCTCCACGATGGCGGCTTCCACCCCGGCATCCAGCGCAGCGCCAGCCACGATTTTTTGGAACAAAGCCACGTCAATTCCGCCAGAACACGAGAAAGTCGCCAAAATGCCGCCGGGGCGCAGCAATTTAAAAGCCAGCAGGTTGATATCCTTATAACCGCGCGCCGCTTTTTCGGCCTGCGAGACAGTGGCGGCAAATTTGGGCGGATCGAGGATGATCAGATCGAAGGAGCGGCGCTCATCCCGGAATTTTCGCAACGCCTGGAAGACATCCGCTTCGCGCCATTCCAACCCGGCGCCGGTTTGACCGTTTAATCGGGCATTTTCCTGCCCCAGGGCGAGCGCATCCGCGGACGAATCGACCGATAAAACGGTTTTTGCCCCAGCTGCGGCGGCGTGCAGACTGAATCCGCCGGTGTAGCAAAAACAATTCAACACGTCGCGCCCGTAGGCCAAAACCCCCACCCGCTGACGGTTTTGGCGCTGATCGAGGTAAAAGCCGGTTTTATGACCAGTTTCAACATTGACCAGGAATTTAACGCCAAATTCCTGGATGGTTAATGGCAGCGAGGGCATTTTTCCGCGCAGCAGGCCGGTGTGAATCGGCAGGCCTTCCAACTCACGGACATCAGCATCCGAGCGTTCGTAGATGGCCGAGGCGCCGGTTTTCTCGAGCAAAATATCGGCCAGCGTGTCACGCCAAAACTCGGAACCAGCCGTCAGCGACTGGAGCACGAGCACCTCACCATAACGGTCAACGATTAAGCCGGGAAGTCCGTCAGATTCGGCATGGATGAGGCGCATCGCGTCCGAAACGGTGGACAGGCCAAGGGTGATTCTGAGTGCGAGGGCTGAGTCGATTCGGCGGCGGAAAAAGTCTGCATCCACCGCTTCATTTTGGTCAAAAGTCCACACGCGCGCCCGAATTTGGGAATGGGGCGAGTAGGCGGCTTTGGCGAGAAATTCGCCCTTGACGGTGAGCACATCCACCGTTTCGCCGGGTTGCGGAGCGCCGACAACTTGATCGAGCGCACCGGAAAACACCCAGGGGTGCCGGCGCAGGAGCGATTTCTCGCGAGCTGGTTTGAGAATAATTTCGGGCATGGGCTGAGTTTATCATAACTGTCAGGAAGGATTACGGGATGAAATGCTATACTTTAATCGTAGGAGGCAGCCATGCCCAATAAAATCTCTCCCGAACAGGAAAGGCTGGTGCGCTTGCGCGAACGCCAGCTTTCGGTGCGTGATCCGCACGAAAAACAGCGCAAATTTCAACAATTTGCCGCCGAACGCGAGCGCAAACGTGACGATAGCGAGTCGCTGGCTGAAATGTGGGCCACCATCCCAAATGTATGGAAAAGCGGCGTGCTGGCACTGGCAGCCGGGATTGTGTTGGTGATTCTGGTGCCGCGCTACTGGGATTCGCCCTGGGCCACCCCACTGGCGATCATCGTGGCGCTGGTCGTGTTGATCATGGCGATCACCGTTGGGCGGGCGATTGATCTGCGCGATAATATCAAGAAAAACCTGTGATTTCGGCGTTTTCCGTCAAGCCGCTGTTTAAAAACAGCGGCTTTTCTTTTCAATCTCATGTTATCATCCAGCCCTAAACTGGCTTGTAAAGGACTGGCATGCTGCTCAAACCAATTCATTGGAAAAGTTTCCCGCTCGACTTGCTAAAAATCCAATTAGGCTTTGGCCTGTTTGGGATGTCCGTGGCAATATTAATCCGCGCCAACCTGGGCACGAGCGCCTGGGCGGTCCTGGACGTGGCTCTCTCGCAGATTTTTCATGTCACTCCCGGCACCATCACCGTGTTGATGGGCTTCGTAGTACTGAGCCTGGTGCTGATCATGCGCGAACCAATTGGCTGGGGCACGCTGGCTAATATCCTGAGCATCGGCCCCTGGGAAGACTTTTCGCTGTGGCTGATCCCTTCCGTCAAGGACAATCTGCCGCTTCAGATCAGCATGCTGTTGATTGCCATCGCCATACTCGGCCTTTCAAGCGCCATTTACATCGGCGTCGATGCGGGCGCTGGTCCGCGCGACAGCCTGATGCTGGCGATCAAGCGCAAGACCGGCGCAAGCATCCGCGTGGCGCGCGGCGCCATCGAAGTGACCGTGGTGGTGATTGGCTGGCTGTTGGGCGGCCCGGCGGGCCTCGGTACAATCGTTTTTGCGCTCCTGATCGGACCATCCGTTCAAATGGGTTTCAAACTCTTCAAAGTCCAACCGCACCGCGAACTGGATTCGGAAGTGGAAGACGGATAAAGCTGCCAGCTTTCCGTGCGATAAAAGAAGGATGCGATGCCCCAACCAAAAATCTCACGCCCGCAGTTCCCCAAAGGCTATGTGGAAAACCCCACTTCCAGCCTGAGCTGGGAATATGTCGAAAAACGCCTGAGCGAATCCAAAAACTACTGGTTGTGTTCGGTGCGTCCCAATGGACGGCCGCACGCCGTGCCCCGTTGGGGAGTTTTTGTGGATGGCAAGTTCTACTATGACGGCAGCCCCGAAACTCGTCACGCGCAAAACATCCAGAAAAATCCGCACGTCTCCCTGCATCTCGAAAGCGGGGATGAAGCGCTGATTGCTGAAGGAAGCTGTGCCGCGGCTGGAATACCATCCCCGGAATTGGCCCGCAAGCTGGCGGCCGCCTATTGCGCCAAATACGAACCATTTGGCTATGCTCCCGAATCCAATCAATGGGACGAGGGCGGACTGTATGTCTTTACCCCGGTCAAGGTGCTGGCCTGGACAAAATTCATGGAAGACCCAACCAGGTTTGTGCTGGAAGAAGAATAACCCGGATTAACGAAAAAGGGGCGGGCCATCGCCCGCCCCACATGTCCCATCCCAACTGCTCTAAATAATCCCGATCTCTTTACCAGCCTTGCCGATGATGTCCATCGCGCGCTGAATTTCGCTGGATTCGTGCGAGGCCAGCACCGTGGCGCGTAAACGGGACAAGCCTTCGGGCACGGCCGGCGAAACCACCGGCAGGACAAAAACGTCATTGCGCTGCGCGGCCTGGGTCAAGGCATAAGCGCGCTCATCCGTACCGCACAACACCGGGACAATCGCGGTCGTCGTCAACATGGTATCAAATCCCATACCTTTCAGCCCGCCGATAAACTGTTTCGTATTGGCATTGAGTTTGTCGATACGCCAGGGCTCATCCAGGATGACTTTAAAGGCTTCATTGGCAGCGGCAGCCTGGGCAGGCGGCAGCGCAGCGGAGAAAATATACGCGCGCGAGCCATGCCGCAGGAAATCGATCAATTCTTTTTTACCCGCCACATAGCCCCCCACCGAGGGAATGGTCTTGGAAAGCGTGCCCATCTTAATATCGACGCTGTCCCACATTTCAAAATGTTCTTCGATACCACGCCCGGTCTTCCCCAACACGCCCACAGAATGAGCTTCATCCATCATCAGGTAGGCATTGTACTTGCGGCACAAATTGACCACGCTGGGCAGATCAATCACGTCACCATCCATGCTGAAGACCGCATCCGCAATCACCAGCCTGGTAGCCCCATCCGGCACCTGCTGGAGACGTTTTTCAAGATCTGCCATGTCATTGTGCTTGAAACGACGAAATTCCGCGCCAGACATCATGCAGCCATCCACAATGGACGCGTGATTGAGTTTATCGGAGAGCACATAATCGCCGCGCCCCATCAGCGTGGAAATCACTGTCAGATTGGTGGCGTAGCCGGAAGTGTAGGTGATGGCATCTTCAGCGTGTTTAAAATCGGCGATGGTTTCTTCCAATTCACGGTGCAAAGTCAGCGAACCGGCCAGGGTGCGGACGCCGTGCGTACCGGTGCCAAATTTATCCACAGCGGCTTTGGCAGCGGCATTAATGCGCGGATGACCGACCAAACCGAGATAACTATACGAGGCATACATGCCCATCTCGCGACCGTTGACGATCACTTTCGACCCACCCAGCACTTCTTCCACCGGCTGATTGTAAAAATAAAAATCGTGGTCGCGCATGGTCTGAACGCGCTGTTGCAAAACCGCCATTCGACGAGTAATGCCGTCATCATTACTGAAATCCATGACTGGCTCCTTAAGGTTGCAGAATAGTGAAATACAGTTTAGTCTAGAGACTGATGATTGTCAATTATCCGGTAAAATGAGGCGCGATGACAAAACTCCTGACCGCCGATTCGAACACTATTGCTGAAGCCGCACAAATAATCCGCGCCGGAGGGCTGGTGGCCTTTCCCACCGAGACCGTCTACGGTCTGGGCGCAAATGCTTTGGATTTAAATGCCGTGGGGAAAATTTTTACCGCCAAAGGAAGACCCGCCGCCGACCCGCTGATTGTCCATTTAAGCGGGCTGGATCAAATTACCCGCCTCGTCCGTTCCGTTTCACCGGCCGCTCAAACGCTGGCAGAGACTTTCTGGCCCGGCCCGCTGACGCTCATTTTGCCGAAACTGCCCGAAGTGCCGGATTTGGTGACTTCTGACCTGGATACGGTGGCGGTACGCGTGCCCGATCATCCCGTGGCGCTGGCGCTGATACAAGCCGCTGGCCTGCCGATCGCCGCGCCATCGGCCAATCGTTTTGGCCACACCAGCCCCACCACCGCGCAGCACGTCTTTCACGACCTGGACGGCCGCATTGACCTGATTCTGGATGGCGGCGCCACCTCGATCGGCGTGGAATCAACCGTTTTGGATGTATCCAGCAACCCGCCGCGGATTCTCCGTCCGGGCGGAGTGACGCGCGAGATGCTTGAATCCGTTATCGGGCCGGTGACGGTGCTGGGGCAGAGAAAAAAGCCCGAGAAAGGCCTGCCATCTCCCGGCTTGCTCGAAAAACACTACGCCCCGCGCGCCGAAATGCTTTTATTCAGCGGTGACAACGCCCGGAAGACGCTGGCCGCTTATTTAACGGAGCACAGCGCCGCGGGTCGAAAAGTCGGTATTCTTGCGGCGGATGAAGAAGCCGGGGAATTGGAAAAAACCGGTGCGGTGGTCTATCGCCTGGGCCCCGATTTAAACAGCATTGCCCGCCACATTTACGCCGGGATGCGCTGGCTGGACAGGCAGGGCGTGGATCTGATTTTGTGCCGTGATTTCGGCGAAAACGGCCTCGGGCTGGCCATCCGCGACAGGCTGACGCGCGCGGCGACAAAAGTGATTTCATAAGCATTGGGGCGCCCCGCGGGACGCCCCAATCAATTTAACAGAATTTACAGCCGCGTTTTTCCGCTTCCACAATCGCCTGGTCTGACGACCAGAAAAAATTCTCCGCGCCGATTTCATCGAGCACGCCGCCTCGCTCCAGCATGGCGCGCGCATTCTCGTGCACACCCGCAAACATGAGCGTGCCGCCCTGTTTGTGCAGCCGTTCATACAGGTTGCGGATGGCCTCAATGCCCGCTGTGTCGATCAGCGGCACACCGCGCATCGATAAAATCAGCGCGTGTGTGTCGCAGATGTTGCCAAAGGCTTCGTTGAATTGTCCGGCAGCGGCAAAAAACAGCGGCCCGGTCAAAAACGCCACACGGACGTGCCGGCAGGCGCCGGAAGTTTCAATGCCTTTGGCTTTCAGCTTTTCAGGGTCAACATCCTGCACGTCAATCTCAATCCCGGCAATTTTATTCAAAAAGACCGCCCCAGCCATCAGCGAACCGATCAGGATGGCCTGGGTCAAGTCGAGGGTAATCGTGGCCAGCATGGTCACTAAAAAAGCGATGATGTCGGTCTTGAAGCGCTTGCCAAACATGAATTGGATGGCATGCCATTCGTTCATGCGCACAGCGGTGACCATCAACACGCCCGCCAGCGCCGCCAGCGGAATTTTGGCCATGATCGGCGCCAATAGGAACATCGAAAGCAGCAAGCCGACAGCGTGGATAATGCTGACGAGGCGCGTCTGCCCACCGGACTTGATTCCCACACTGGTACGGGCGATCGCCGCTGTGGCCGGAACTCCGCCGAAAAACGGAATCAGCATATTGCCGATGCCCTGCCCCACCAGTTCCTGATTGGCCTGCAGGCGCAGGCCGGTCATATTGGAAGCAACGGCGCCGCACAACAGCGATTCAATCGCGCTCAGGGCGGTAATTGTCAGCGCCGGGGCGATAAAGTTCGGCAGCGTCGTCCAATCGAACGTCAGCGGATTGAAACGATCGGCCAGTAGCAGCGTCTGGGGGATTTCGCCAATCACTTTGACGGGCCAATTCAGGGCTGCGTTCAGGCCTGTCGCCAGGATAATTCCCAGCAAGGAAGCCGGAAAACGCGCGTTGAGCTTCTTCGGCCAGAGCAGCATCGTCAGGATGACGATCAACCCAAAAACGATGGCGTGCCAATCGGGGACAAATCCGCCCTTAAAGTAACCGACCGATTTGAATAGCGCTGCATCGGCAGCCTTGGTTTTCACGCCCAGAAAATTATCGATCTGACCAATGAATATAATGAGGGCAATACCGGATGTGAAGCCGGTGATGACAGCCGATGGAATAAAAGCGATGAATCGGCCCAGTTTGAGTAAACCAATCAGGAGCAGCAACAAACCGGAGATAAATCCGGCCACCCAGATGCCCTGCAAGCCATAGCGCTGGACAAGCACAATCAGCACCGCACTCATCGCGCCGGTGGGACCGGAAATCTGGTAAGGAGCGCCGGAAAGCGCCCCAATAACGAATCCGGCCAAAATAGCGGTCACCAAGCCGGCAGCGGCGGTCGCGCCGGAGGCAACGCCAAAAGCCAGCGCCAGCGGCAAGGCCACGGCAGCGACCGTCAAACCAGCCAATAAATCCTGCTGGAATTTTGACAACGAATAACCACCAAACTCGTCTTTATAGAGTCTGGCTAAACTACGCCTGGGCATATTCTTATTCTCCTTGAACAATGCAAATACCAGGGCTCGTGCTCCCCGTGCGTCCCTTGGTCAAAACGGGCTGATTTTATCATAAAAAGCTGTGCTGACTGACGTAATGCCGCAGGTGCCAGCCAGGTGGGATTTCGATAAGGATTATTGCTAAATTAATCCAATTGATTTACATATCGTAATACTATGCATATTGACATACTGTATGACATACAGTATAATGATGGCAAGGTAAAGAAAAACTATGGAAAATGACCTGTTACAAAACACCATCTTGGAATTACGCCGCGGCGTGATCGTCATGGCCGTGCTCAGCCAACTGGAAGAAGCTCAGTATGGATATTCCCTGCTGAAACTGCTCTCGGACCAGGGGCTGAATCTCGATCAGGGCACGCTCTACCCCTTGTTGCGGCGACTGGAGAGCCAGGGATTGCTCCAGTCAGTCTGGCGGCTGGAAGAAGCACGACCACGCCGCTACTACGTCATCAGCGATGCCGGGCGCGAAATGCTCCCGCGGCTGAAAGAAGAATGGTCAAAGATTATCAATATGATGGACAAAATGCTAGAAAGGAAAATCCTATGAATCTCATTGATCGGTATGTTACTGAAGTTGGAAAACGCCTACCACGCAAATCGCGGGCGGATATTGAGACGGAAATCCGTTCCACGCTGGAAGATATGCTCGAAGAAAATGCGGCCAAAGTCGGCCGCCCGGCGGATGATGAAATGGTCAAGAAACTGCTGGTCGATTACGGCGCGCCCGATAAAGTGGCCGCCACCTATCAGCCGGAACGCTACCTGATTGGGCCAAAGATGTTCCCGATTTTTATGCTGGTATTCAAAATCGTTGCTTCGGTGCTGACGGTACTGGCAGTCGTCGGTTTTGGTGTGCGCTTCAGCGCGAGCGACTTGAGTCTGCAATCCTTCGGGTCGCAGCTCGCCAAAACGATGTTGGAGTATTTCGGCGGGATGCTCTCAGCCTTTGGCAACATGGTGCTGGTTTTCGCCATCCTGGAACGGTTTCTGCCAAAATCCGAGTACGAGAATGAACTCAATGACCAGGGCTGGGACCCGGCTGATTTAATGAATGAACCGGAACCGGATGAAGTCAGCAGTTGGGAGCCGATCATGACGATCGTCTTTACCCTGCTCGGCCTATCACTACTAAACTTCTACCCGCAGGGCTTGAGCATTTTCTACTTCGCAGGCTCCACAAACGTGTTCATCCCGGCGCTTTCCGAGGCTTTCTTCCGCATGCTGCCATGGATTAACATTACCGCCGTATTGAGCATCATCCTGAACATTTCCCTGCTGCGCAGCGGACGCTGGACGCCGGCCACACGCTGGTTCGAAATTGGCCTGAAAATTGCCGGGATTGTGATCACTTACGCGCTGCTGAAAGGCCCGTCGATTTTGGCGATTGACGCCGCTGCGCTGGCCCAGGCTCCCATGGATGCGACCACCGCGGCAACGATGGCAGGTTTACTGTCACAACTGACATCCATCGGGCTGGCAATCGCCGTCATCGTGGGCGGCATCGAGGTGGCGCGCGGAATTTACACACTGCTGATCAAACCGGCACAAAGCAAACCCATCACCGTCAAGTAAATCAAAAAACTCCCGAAGCCGCTGAGACTTCGAGAGTTTTTTTACCCAGCCACAGGGATGAATATCACAATCGGGATGTGGCGATCGGCCATTTTTTCGTAATCAAGATACGGTGGATGGCGTTCCGTGGCGAATTTCCACAAACGGTCATACTCGTCACCGTGAACTTTCCGCGCATCAACGGGAATCGTCTTTCCATTAACTTCGATCACCGTCCGCGGATTGGGCTGCAGGTTGTGATACCAGGCCGGATTTACGTCTTTGCCCCAATTGGAGGCGATCACAAAGTAAAAGCCGTCCAACGAAAAATACGCGATCGGGGTGATGTATTTCTTCCCGGTGCGACGCCCAAGCGTGTGCAACAGCAAAATCGTCTGGGAACCGAGTTTGCCGCCGAGCCGTCCGCGGCTGGCGCGAATCCAGAAAGTATTCAGCGCGGTAAACCACTTGATTAGTCGATCTTTCATATTTCCAGGAAAACTTTCAGCGGTTCCCAATAATTGTCGATCCAACCCTGCGTGAATTCTTCCAGGGTACCATCCAACAAATCCGCGTGAGTGAAATCGAGCCGGGTGCCTTCAGGAACCGGCGTGAACAGGAAGGTCACCACCGAGAAATAACCTTCTGGCCAATCGACGGCGCGCCAGGTTTGGACAATTTTCTGATTCGGCACCAGCTTCAGGTTTTTCCCGGAAATATAGCCGTCATACGCTGAATATTCACCGCCCACTGCGCGGCTGATCTGCGCTTCGCTGTTGGTGAAAGCAGAATGGCGATCCGAATCCATGAGGGCGTCATACACTTCATGCGGTGCGGCTTTGAAAATTACGGTTTGCTTGATCACTTCTGACATTTTCGGCTCCTTGTGCGTATCAGCGGCTGCCTATGAACATCATATCATTTTTACAAGTCAGGAGGTACAGGCAATCAAAAAGCGACGCCTGCGCGCCGCTCCTGGCTTGCTTTCGTGCGGCCATCAGCCCATTTTCAAAATGGCGTCGACTCCCATCTGGGACAATTCGATATCTTCCATTTCCGGCAGGCCGCTGACGCCGACTGCGCCAACCACCACGCCCGCCAGCAGGACGGGCAATCCGCCGCCCCAGCCGACAATTTTGGGATCGCCATAATAGGCGATATCAAAACCTTTTTCAGGGTTGCGGACGCTTTGTCCGATGTCGCGCGAAGGTTTGCGCTCGCGGGCTGCCGTCCAGGCTTTATTGCTGGCAATTTGAATGGACGGCAGCGGCGCGCCGTCCAAGCGCAGCAGGGCGATCAACTCACCATGTGAATCCGCCACAGTAATGACACCGGCTTTGCCGCGTTTGAGCATTTCGGTTTTGATGATTTCAATGGCGGCCTGTGCCTCAGCATGGCCTAGCGTAGTTGTCTGGTTCATATTTCTCCTTGAATGTTTTTCAGATATTGTCTCAAATTGTCACGCGAGATGAGCGTCAGCTCCGCGGGCAATTCCAACGGATGAAACCAACCGATTTCTGAGCATTTCTCCGGTTCCTGAATGTGCGGTTCCCCGCCAACGAGCGTGCAAATAAATGACGGTGAGACCCAATGCTGGCCTTCTTCTGGCAGGATGTGATCGACCACATCCAGCAAGGCCCCGACAGCAATTTCGATGCCGTATTCTTCGCGCATCTCACGTTTCAAGGCCGCGGCCAAAGTCTCGCCAAATTCCACCGAGCCACCGGGAAATTCCCACAGTCCGCGCTCGTTTTTGGCCTTGGGGCCGCGCTTCGCCATGAACAAGCGCCCATCTTCAGCGACGATCAGCGCCCCAACGCCCACGCCGATATAATCCACGCCGCGTTTCATTCGCCGCACATCTTTCGCAGGTCATTTTCGCCAATCACCGGCACGCCCAGAGACAGGGCCTTATCATGTTTCGAGCCGGGATTTTCGCCCAGCACCAGGTAACTGGTCTTTTTGCTGACCGAGTCGATCACTTTGCCGCCATGTTGTTCAATGTATTCTTTGACGTCATCGCGGGAGAGCGTTGGCAGCGTACCGGTCACAACAAAGGTCATGCCGGAAAGAACCGCGGAGCGCCGCGTGGCAAGCGACGGATCGCCACCCGAAGGCCAGACACCGGCAGATTTGAGCCGGGCCAGCAAACTCTGGTTAGCCTCGCGCACAAACCAATCGACCAGCGACTCGGCGATGTTTGGGCCAACGCCTTCGATGGCCTGCAAATCGTCCGCGCTGGCTTTGGAAAGCGCATCCAGGTCGGGGAAAACGCGGCTGAGATCGTTTGCCATGACCTCGCCCACGCCATGAATCCCCAGCGCGGCAATCAGCCGATTTAACGGCTGCGCCCTGGAGGCGGCAATCGCTTCCAGCAGCTTTTCGGCTCTTTTATCGGCGAAACCTTCCAGCGCCAGCAACGATTCCTTCGTCAGCGCGTACAAATCCGCCACATCACGCACCAATCCCTCCGCGATCAACTGCTCCACAATCTTGATCCCCAGCCCGTTGATATCCATCGCGCCCTTGGAGACGAAATGCTCCACATTACGGATGAGCTGCGCCGGGCAGGCCGCGTTGACGCAGAACCAGGCCACCTCGCCCTCGAAGTGCTCCACCGGCTGTCCGCAGGCCGGGCAGGCTTGCGGCGGCTGATAAGGCTGTTCCGCGCCAGTGCGCGCGTCCAGCACCGGGCCAATCACGTAGGGGATGACTTCGCCAGCCCGTTTAATCAGCACCCGGTCGCCGGGACGGATATCCTTTTCGGCGATGTAATCAAAATTGTGGAGGGTGGCGCGCTCAACCACCACGCCGCCAATTTCCACCGCTTCGAGCACGGCAAATGGAGTCAGCACGCCGGTGCGCCCGACCGCCACCCCGATTTCTTTGAGCCGGGTGGTCACCTCGCGCGCCGGGAATTTAAAAGCAATCGCCCCGCGCGGATCCTTGCCAACAAAACCGAGTTCCGCCGCCAGGGAGAGGTCATCCAGCTTGATGACCATACCGTCCGCTTCGTAACCCAGCGCGTCACGGCCTTTGTCCCAGGTTTCGGTGTAGACGATGGCTTCCTCCAGGCTGTCAAAGCGCCGCGCCACGTCCGTGACCGGGAACCCCAGCGCTTTGAGCCACTGCAGTAACTCCCATTGGGAAGTGGGCAATTTGAACGTTTGGGCGCCGCCCGCCGCGTCATTTTCCCAATAAACCACCTGGTACACCAAAATCGTCAGCGGACGCTGCGCTGTCAGAGCCGGGTCAAGCTGACGCAGTGAACCCGCCGCGGTATTGCGCGGATTGAGATAGGTTTTCTCGCCCACTTCAGCCAGTTTGATGTTCAGCGCCTCGAAATCTTTGTTATTGATAAACACTTCACCGCGGACGACCAGTTTGGACGGCAAACCCTGGACGGTGGATGATGGTCGTTCAAACATGGATAACTGAGCGTTGTTCACAGTCTGTGGTTCATCGACCATCGCCTGAACGGGGATTTTGAGCGGAATCGCCCTCACCGTCCGCAGATTCGCGGTAATCTCCTCGCCCACCTCCCCATCGCCACGCGTCGCTCCTTGGACGAAAACCCCGTCCCGATAGTGCAGGACGACGCTCAGGCCGTCAATCTTGGGCTCGACGGTGAACTTTGCCCGTTCAACGCGGTCATCCAACTTGCAGATGCGTTCGTACCAGGCCCGCGCATCGTCCGCGCCGAAAGCATTCGCCAGGCTGAGAATGGGCCGGGGATGGCGCAGCTTGTCGAAACGGTCAGCCGGAGCGGCCCCGGCCCGTTGAGTCGGTGAATCGGGACTGACCCAATCGGGATGATTGGATTCCAGCGCCTTGAGTTCTTCCAGCAGCCGGTCATATTCCACATCGCTGATAATGGGACTATCCAGCACATGATAGCGGTGAAGATGGAAGTTGATTTCCTGTTTTAATTGCTGGTAACGCTCGCGTGTGTCCATGGGTTGATTATAGCAAAAACTTTTTGGAGAGCGGCATTTGGTGGTAGACTCGCAATCATGATGCGCAGACTTGTGTTCCTTTCCCTGTCAGTTTTTCTCCTGGCTGGCTGCACCCGCGCCGCCAGCGCTCCGCCGCCGACGGAGCCCGCGCTCAACTTCCCCACCGCCAACCCGGCCTCCACGCCGCTCTGCCAGCCCGCTGACCTGAAAACCAGCTCCAATTTCAATGACGCTGGCGGCGAGATTGTGCTCGGCGTAACGCTGACGAATCAGTCAAAAAATCCCTGCGCGCTGTCCAACCCGCCCCAACCAAGCCTGATTGATGCCAACTCCCAGCCGCTCGAGGTGAAAATTTCAGCATTATCCGTCGACCAGACTCCGCCCACCGAAGCGCTGATGCAGCTGGAGCCCGGCGAAAGCGTGATTATGACCCTGGTCTGGCGCAATTTCTGCCAAACGCTGCCCGGCGACAGCCTGATCATCCGCCTGAACCTCGCCGACGAGAAAAACCTGGAAGTTTTCATTAATCTTCTCAAAGTGCCAACCTGCAACGTCAAAACTGATCCATCAACAGCCCTGGTAGCGCCTTATTCATACCCTCCGTAAAACTGCCTGAGAACCAGGCAGTTTTATAACTGGCGAAGATTGCCTATTGACACATTAGAATTTTTGTTCTATTATTGCTCTAGAACATTAATTCTATTTCCACAAATGTCAAGGAGGTCGCTATGAGTTACGTAACCAGTACCAGTCCAATAGAAGTAAATATTGGCAAAATGATGAGCTCGGTAATCAACCAGCGCAATAAAGGATTCGGAATCATGATCATCGGAGCCTTGCTGGCGTTTGAATTGTTCAATTTCAGCACAACCGAGTTCGCGCTCAATGACGTGCTCGGAAATTTGGCGTTTGCTGGGGTGCGCTGGGCCACCATCCTATCAATTGCATTCTGCGGCATCGATTTTGCCGGAATCGCCCGTCTTTTTACCCCGGAACAAGGCGCAAACGAACCAGCGGAAGTCTGGTATTTGTTCGGCGCGTGGATTTTGGCCGCCGCCATGAACGCCACGCTGACCTGGTGGGGTGTCTCGGTTGCCATCGCTAACCACACCAGCCAGGGCGCGGCTGTCGTCAGCAGCGAAACCATCCAGAGAGTTGTGCCGATTTTCGTCGCTGTCATGGTCTGGGTCATCCGCATTCTAATTATTGGAACCTTCTCGCTGGCCGGAGAACGGATGTTTGGTCAAGTTGATAATCGACCGCGCCGGAGCACTCCCCCACAACAACAGCCAGTCCAAAACACTGCGCGGAACGATTACAACCGCCCCCAACGCCCGACTGTCCCTGCCACCCAAATGGCTTCGAGCCGCCCAGCGCTGGCTCCCGCTTCAAGCTTCAATCCGCAGCCCAAACCGGCTCAACGCACTGAAAACTCCTATTCCCACTCCGCAGAACCTACCTATCACAACCTGGCCAGCAACCAACAAGCTGAGAAATACGAAGCACTCAGTTCCTGAGAATAGATAAAATAAACTTCCATCCACATCAAAACTGAGCGAACCTGAAACCTGACAATTAACCTTATGACCTATTCGCGCTCTGAACCGACAAAAAGTCGCAAGAGCAGACAGACAGACCCATCAAGCGGCTGTCTGTCTGGTTTTTTGATACCCCCATTGATCGCCCTGGGATTTGGACTGCTGCTGGCGATCGCCACTGGCGGACTCAAAACGCAGGATTTCCAATCGCCAGTCCACGCCGCAAGCGGAGATGGGACTCTGGCACCTTTTTTTACGCCCGAAATCCAGTTCTGGGCTGAGAATATCAACCGTTGGGCCGCCGAATCTGGCGTGGATAAAAATCTGGCGGCCACGGTCATGCAAATCGAATCCTGCGGCAATCCGGATGCGCGTTCCAGTGCGGGAGCATCCGGCCTGTTTCAGGTCATGCCATTTCATTTTTATGTCTACGAAAACGCTTATGACCCCGATATCAACGCCCAACGAGGCATGGATTATCTCGCCAAATCGCTCGAACGTTCCGGCGGCGATGCGCGCATGGCATTGGCCGGGTATAACGGCGGAATCAGCGTGATTGGCATTTCCGAATCTGCGTGGGCGGCGGAAACCATCCGTTACGCGTACTGGGGCAGCGGCATCTATGCGGATGCCGTGCAAAACGTTTCGGAAAGCCCCCGTTTAAACGAATGGCTGGCCGCGGGAGGGGCCAGCCTGTGTAGAGCAGCCAGACAGCGTCTGGGGATTATTCCGTAAGCGCGGAAA
The DNA here is from genome assembly GCA_903838415.1 of uncultured Anaerolineae bacterium. GTDB lineage: Bacteria > Chloroflexota > Anaerolineae > Anaerolineales > Villigracilaceae > UBA5195. Next base: position 23,814 of record CAILYI010000012.1, read on the forward strand.
TTCTCTATGCTTTTTCATCGACAAGCGGCAAAAACATGGCAAAAGCTGTGCCCTGGCCTTCGTGCGAATCGACTTCAATCCGGCCGCCGTGTGCTTCGACAATAAACGACGCGATCGAAAGCCCCAGCCCAAATCCGCTGGTTTTGGAACGTGTGCGAGATTTCTCGCCACGATAAAACCTGTCAAAAATATGCGGCAAATCGGCAGAGGGAATGCCCGGGCCAGTATCACGCACCACCACGCGGGCAACTTCTCCAGTTTTCGAAAGGCTCAAGTACACTTCTCCGCCAACCGGGGTGTAATGAATGGCGTTGGATGTCAGATTTATGAGCACCTGTTTCAAGCGATCACGATCACCCGTCACGACAGCCTGATCAATATCCGTCAGCTTGAGATGAATTTTCTCCCCGGCCAGCACCCGCATCTGTTGGAATACGTCAGTGAGCAGTTCATCCAAAGCAACGGGAGCCATGGTCAGCGGCAGTTTGCCCGATTCAGCCTGGGCCAGCAGCAGCAGGTCACCAACCATGCGTGTCAGGCGGTCGGCCTCATCCTTGATGGTATCCAGGGATTCTTCGTCCGGCCCCAACTTGCGGATTAAATCGGCATTACCTTTGATGACGGTCAGCGGAGTGCGCAATTCGTGCGAGACATCCGCCAGAAAACGCTGCTGCGAAGTGAACAGGTTTTCGAGCCGCTCCAGTGTGCGATTAAAAGCGCGGATGAGCACGCCAATTTCATCTTTGGGGGAAGCCGAATACGGGATGCGGCGCGAAAGGTCATCAGCGCGCGTGATTTGTTCCGCCGTGGCGGTGACGGTTGCCAGCGGCGCCAGGGCCTGCCGAATGGAAAACCACGAGGCGACAGCCGCCAGCACCATAAACAGGATGGTCAACCCCACCAAAATCGACAGCAAACTGTTGCGGATGGTATCGATCAACCCGAGATTGGTGGCGGCCTGCAGCACGCCCGCTGACCGGCCTCCGGCCAACAGTGGCACCGTCAGCACACGCAAATGAATGTTGCGGATGACAATATCGCGGAAAACGGGCTGCGAAGAATTGATCCCGGTTGTGTCGAGCGGCTGAGTCAAATCACGGATGCCGGGCGAAGCCATCTGCAGGTTGCGGCTGCGATCCCAATATTGGATGTAAACGCTGGCAGTCAGCTCAAGCGACGGCAGCGTGACAACATTCAATTCCCCAACTGAATCCACCCGCGAGTTGGACAAAATATCCTGCACGGTTTGGTTCAGCGTGCGATCGACCTGATCGAGCAGCAGCGCACTCACCAGCAGGTAGACCAGCACGCCAAATAATAATAGAACGCCGCCAAGCAAGGTGGAATTGAGCAGAGTAAGCCGAGCACGCAAAGTCATAGGGTTTTCGCCGTTAGCCGTTGAAATGATAAATCATCAACAAGATTGTACCCGCGAGAGATTAAAGCTCGATAAAAAAAGCACTACGAGCTTTATCTTCGTAGTGCTTTCAGCAATTGAGCCAGCCTACGGCATTTCCCGCATCACATACCCAACACCGCGCACTGTATGGATCAGGCGAGGCAGGGTTTCTTCGTCTTCCAGCTTCTGCCGTAAATAGCGGATGTAGACTTCGAGCACATTGCTTTCGCCGCCGAAATCATAGCCCCAAACTCGGTCAAAAATCACCTCGCGCGTCAGCACCTGGCGCGGATGGCGCAGGAACAATTCGAGCAATTCATACTCCTTGGCCGTCAGCTGGATTGACTTATTTCCGCGGCTGGCTTCGCGCGAACCAGTATCCAGCGTCAGATCAGCAAACTTGAGCACCTGAATCCGCTCCGGTTGGGTGCGACGCAACAGCGCGCGAATACGCGCCAGCAACTCATCCAGATTGAAGGGCTTCACCATATAATCGTCAGCCCCGGCATCCAACCCCTGGACGCGATCCTGAATGGTATCCTTGGCGGTCAACATCAACACCGGCATACTGCCGCCCATCCGCAAACGGTGACAAACCTCCAGCCCGTCCATACCCGGCAGCATCCAATCCAACACCACCAGGTCGGGCGAGTGATCGCGCGCAAGGTTCAGGCCAGTCCGCCCATCGGTCGCCACATCCACAAGATAGCCCTCATAAGCCAAACCGCGCTGGAGTAACTTCAAAATTGCCTGATCATCTTCAATGATGAGAATTCTCTCGTTCATGTCAGTCTCCTATTCATTCATTAAGATTATACACAACTCTGGTAGAATTTCGACATGTTTCCGCATGACATTCCAATCAGCAAACGACTCTTTGATCTCCTGGTCGCCATCCTGGGGTTGACTTTACTCTCACCCATCCTGTTACTCGTAGCTCTGCTGGTGCGGATTTTTCACGGCAGCCCGGTACTTTTCGGGCAAAAAAGGCCCGGCTATCTTGGAAAAGCCTTCCGCATTTACAAATTCCGCACGATGACGGAAGCCCGCGCCGCAGATGGAACGCTGCGCCCCGACCAGGAAAGGCTGACTCCCCTTGGCCGTTTTCTGCGCGCGACCAGCCTGGATGAACTCCCGGAGCTTTTCAACATCCTGCGCGGCGAGATGAGTCTCGTCGGGCCGCGCCCGCTGCTGATGCAATATCTCGAACGCTACAGCCCCGAACAAGCCCGCCGTCATGACGTTCTCCCCGGCATCAGCGGCTGGGCCCAAATTAACGGGCGCAACGCTCTCACCTGGCAAGACAAATTCCGCCTGGATGTGTGGTACGTCGATCACTGGAACTTCTGGCTCGATCTGAAAATCCTATTCCTGACCATCTGGAAAGTATTCAAGGCCGAAGGCATCAGCCAGCCTGGTCACGCCACCGCCGAAGAATTCATGGGCAACGAAAAAGCGGACAAATCCTGAAGAGAGTCCGGCTGGCGCCCATTCCCAAGAGTTTGACAAAACAAATAACCAGATTTCGCATCTGGTAACACGAATCAATAACCGGCGCTCATCTCGCGCCGGTTATTCGATATTAGCAGAAATTATCGTTCGGGACTCAGGATGATTTCGTTTCTCGGTAGCGCAACAGAATGGGAATGGCAATAAAGATAAAGATCAGAATCCCCAAAATCAAAATCCCATCGCTTTTCCCGGCCTGCGCAACCAATGGAATCAGTTTTTCTTTCGGCGAAGGCGTAGGGTCCGCCTGGGCCGCAGGAGAGATAACATGAGAGGCCAGGCTGAACAAAGCGAGCAGTCCCAGTGTCAATAAAGCCCCAACGTAACGTGAAGTTTTCTTTAGCATAAGCAATTCACCAAAACGGGTGATAAAGTTTCACCCTAGTATAACACGCCTCAAATCGGGTAATTCTTATCAAATATTAACTTGTCATGTATAATGCCAAAGGGTCAGAATTACTATAAATTCTGGCACAATTTGTTGAATTTGTCAAAATAAACGGCGGATATCTGCCGTTTGCGGTTTTTTTGGGAGTTAAGCGGTATGAGAAAAGAGGTCAAGCTATGCGTCCGTTAAACCGAATTCTTCTCGTGGCAATCGCCACCATACTACTGCTGGGAGTTGGCACAGTCAGTGCGCGCAGCTTCAAGGCACCGAGCGATGACGTCAGCGCGGGCGCACAACTCTATGACAGGTGGTACGCCGCCATCGGTGTCAGCGCGCCGGATGGCAACATGCCGCTGTGGGGAACGCAGACCACTAACACGCGTTCCGGCCCGGATACCTGGCGCTGCTCCGAGTGTCATGGCTGGGATTATCAAGGTGCCGACGGCGCTTATCGCAGCGGTTCACACGCCACCGGCTTCCCCAATTTAATGACAGCAACCGCGGGCATGTCCACTGACGAGATCGTGGCGACCTTGAAAGGCTCAAAAGAACCTGCACACGATTTTTCCAGCTATTTGGACGATAAAAACCTTGAAAAACTGGCCCGGTTCTTAAAAGAAGGCGTGCTCGACGACAGCTTTGCCATCGACCATGTCACCTTGAAAACCAAAGGCGGCAACCTTGAGCACGGCAAGAAACTATATGACGAAACCTGCGTCCGCTGTCATGGCGCGGATGGAAAACTGATTATTTTCCGCACCGAAGGCGTGAATGAATATCTCGGCTCGGTCGCCAATCGCGACCCGTATCGTTTCTTACATCGCACCCGCTTCGGTGTGGCTGGGACGGAAATGCCAATTGGCCGCGAACTCGGCTGGAAACCCGCCGATGGCGTCGATGTGCTGGCTTATGCCCAGAGTCTACCGAGCGGCATGGAGCAGGAACCGGTCGCCAACGCCGGAGCCGGGTCTGAGCCGCCGCAGAAATTGGGTGGCCCTGCCAGCGGGGTGTTCGGCGGAATGCTGACCGGACTGGGCGCCGTTCTGGGAATGGTCGGAATCAGCGCCTTATTCCTGTTTACCCTGATCGTGATTGGCGTGCTGGTGGTTTGGGCTTTACGCAAGCGCCAGTAATCATCAAGAAATACGACCTGACAGTTCTCATCCCCGAACCAAGCCAGGTTTTTTGGTTCAGAATTATCAACTTCGCAGGAGAAAATAATGTCGAAGGTGTTTGAATTTCTAAAAAAGCCCGGAACGCAAATCGCTTTATTGATTGTGTTCCTGGCCCTTATCAGCGGGGCAGCCTGGGGCCTTTACCTGACTCAGGTTCCGCCTGTTCAGCCAATCCAGTTTCCGCACAGTACGCATGTCAACCTGCAAATCCCATGTCTGTATTGTCACCCAGGCGCATGGCGGCAGGCTTCGGCGGGTTTGCCCACCGAGCAAAAATGCTGGGCCTGCCATGGACAGCTGAAGAAATATTATCAGCCTGAGGTGCCTGTGGAGAATTGGCCAGTTGAACTGCAAAAGCTCAGCGCCTATGTGAAGGAAAACAAGCCGATTAACTGGGTGCCGGTCTATCAGGTGCCGGACTTCGTCCACTTCAATCACCGTCCACACATTGCGGCTGGCGTCAATTGCGAGAACTGTCACGGCGATATGAGCAAAAAGACCGTCGCCACACTGGAACAGACCGTCAATATGGGCTGGTGCATCAACTGCCACAAGTCCAAGACCGAAAATGACCCGGTCAAGCGCACCAAACTGCTCGATTGCAGCACCTGCCACTATTAGCCCCACCCCGGCCATCTCCAATCAAATGGAGATGGGGATGAAAGGAAACAGAACCAATGACTGATAATTTTTCCCGGCGAGATTTTCTTAAGGTGGTGGGCACAGGCGCGGCGGCAACAACCGTTTTGACAGGTTGTGGCCCGGCTTCGCGCTATGTCACCCGCGAACCTTATACCAAAATGCCGGAATACACCTATAACGGCCAGAGCACTTATTACGCCACCACCTGCCGCGAATGCGCCGCCGGATGTGGACTGGTTGTCCGCACCATGCAGGGACGCGCCATCAAAGTTGAAGGCAACAAACTCAATCCGCTCAATTTGGGCAAAACCTGCGCCCGCGGACAGGCCAGCTTGCACGGCCTGTACAATCCGGATCGCATCCAGAACCCTGGGCAGCACAGCCGCGGCGAAAAGACCTTTTCCGATATGGATTGGGAAGCCGCGACCGCACTTGTCGCCGAAGCGCTCAAGGGCAACCCCGGCGAGCTGGCTTTCGTGATGGGTCTGGCTCCCGACCACCTGTTTGACCTGGTCAGTGACCTGTGCCAGGCCATCGGCGCGCCGCAACCCGTCCGTTATGGCGCATTGGGCATGTTTGAAGCCCGCGCCACGCTGGGCGAAGCCTCCCGCGCCGTCTTTGGCAAGCCCAACCTGTTGTTTTTCGACCTTGCCAACGCCGATGTGACCTTCTCCTTCGGCTCGAATTTCCTTGAATCGTGGCTTTCCCCGGTCGCGTACACGCGTGGATTCGCCAAAATGCGGCAGGGCACCAACCGGCGCGGATATCTCGTCCAGTTTGAAGCGCGCATGTCCCAAACCGGGATGAAATCGGACGAATGGATCCCGATCGTCCCCGGCACTGAAGGATTGGTCGCCGCCGCCATCGGCCGTCTCGCGGCTGAGAAGAAATTCGGCAGCGCCCCGGCAGCTTTTACCAAGGTCGATGTCGCTCAAACCGCCGAACTTTCGGGCATCTCTCTCGAAACACTTGAACGCCTGGCCGCCATTTTTGCCGGAGCCGAACAACCACTCGCCATCCCTGGCGGCGCG
>CAILYI010000013.1 GCA_903838415.1 uncultured Anaerolineae bacterium
CTGCGACTTTTTGCTTGCAATACCAGAACGCGCGTGCTATATTGGTAGCATGATGACTTTATTGAGCCACGTTGACCCTGCCATCAATCAAAATCGATGGTATCTTGTGTCCGTTCAGGCTACCCTGTTCCACCCCTGCTCAGTCGTCGTTGCCTGGGGGCGGCGGGATAACGATTTCCAGCAGTGGCGGGTGATCCCGCTCGAATCCATGGCGCTGGCCAAGCTGGTGGCCGAGAAAATCGTCGAGCGCAAGATCAAGCGCGGATACCAGGCATGCACGAGGGAACAACAGTAGAACCCCAAGGCAAGATCATTTTTCTTTGTGTAACGTTCATCCAACCTTTACATTTTCTTCATGGTAGAGCGATATCCTATATACAGTGACCTGGGATGAAAAAACGCCAGGTCAACCTATCAAGGAGAAAATTAAAAATGAAAAAAATACTGGTTGTTGTATCCGCAGTGATGGTTGCACTTGTGATCTTTGGCGCAGGTTTCTTCTTTGCTCAATCGAACGTTGTCAGCGCAGCTGGCTTGCCTGGCCGCGACGCGATGTCGGGCGGGCGCGGTGGCATGATGGGCGCGCAGGGACAAATGCGAGATTATGTTGAGCAGGCGCTTGCTGATCAGATCGGCATGAGCAAGGCTGAAGTTGAAAGCGCTCTGGGCAGTGGCAAGAGCATGTACCAGATTGCCATCGACAAGGGTACCCAGGAAGCTGATGTCGCTGCCCTGCTGACCGATGTCCACCAGACCGCATTCGCCAAAGCAGTCAGCGACGGTGTCCTGACCCAGGCGCAGGCTGATAGCATGCTTCAAAACATGTCAGCCAGCGGCTTCAATTGCAGCGGAACCCCAATGCAAAACGGTACTGGACGCGGTGCACGCGGCGGCATGATGGGCGGCGGCAGATACCAGCAGCCAACCACCACCCCGTAAGCAAGACAGATACTGATGACAGAAAGGAACTGGCAGTCAATCGCCAGTTCCTTTTTGCTTTCAGCACTGTTTCCATTTCTCCGGCGCTTAAGTTCGGGGGTGTTTTGCGCCGTGGCAATTCTTGTATTTGCGGCCACTCCCGCACGGGCAGCGGTCATCGGGACGGGTGATTGAGAAGTCTGGGGTCTTTAACGACTGGCGCCAGCGCGGGATGTTAGCGTAGACGACCGGCTCTTCGTCGTCATCTTCCACATCAAACTCTTCTTCGTCTTCATCATCTTCATATTCATTGTCGTCCACCGCAGGTGATCTGGGCATGGTATTTACGATCGTTTGAAAGATACTGCTTGCCAGGAATCCAAACGCCAACATACCCACCAGGCTGAGCAAGGTCACCTGGAACGGGTCAATGTGCATAATATGGTTGAGCAGCCAGCCCAGGCCATAGGCAATCAGTACCAATATGCCGCCGCCAATTGTGACGCCGAGCAAAATCAGGATCACAAGTAATAAAATCGTTCCAATGAGTTTCACGAGGTTTCTCCTTCTATTTGATTCTGTTTTGATCTTCGGGCTGGCACAACCTGATTGCGGACGCAATAAAGTGCTGTTCCCACGCGGACAGGGATACCGAAATTTTACTTGATTTTCTCAAACGGCGGCAAAGCTCTGGCGTTACAAGGCGGATGTATACATAAATAATAGCACATCAGGCTGGAGATGGACCCTCACCTTGTGCCGCTTTGGTGGAATAACTTTTCTCTGAGCGCGAAAAGCTCCGAAGGAAGTTTCCCTTCGGAGCCTGTGTTCAAGCGGTTTGGTTTGCGGTCGGTCTAAAAGACCCGGATGGCCTCCTGCAAAACCCTGGTTTTAAGATGTGGTTTCAGCCAGCCGGGCTTGCCCAGTTCGACTTTGCAGCCCAGGAGCGTTTCGAGACGCTTTTTAAGATCAAGGAACTGGTACAGCCCGGTTGGACGGGCAAATTTCAC
>CAILYI010000014.1 GCA_903838415.1 uncultured Anaerolineae bacterium
CGGGTGAAAGGGGTCTTGCCAACACCGGACTCGCCCGAGACAACGATGTGCGGGATGGCGCGGATCAGGTTGGTGATCGGTGCGCTGACCTGTTCCATGACGATGCCGGACAGGGGAGTTGGGGTGACTTCATCAGCGAAATCTTCTGTGGTTGGGGCAGGGGGGAACGTCGTATCGACCGGCGCAGAATTTTCAGTGGGCAGAACTTCGGGGGTGGGAGTAGCGGTAGTAGTCATAGTTTTGTGCCTCCTTGGAGCACGAGAAAGAATAAATGGGTAGGAGTGTATTAGAACGCATGTTCTAATCTATTATACACTGATTTATCAGGGTAATAAAAAGAGTTCCCGTCGAATTAGGGAACTCTCTTCATTACAAAACTTATTGCGTTGGTTATCTGACGTTTGCGAATTTACCCTGCATCTCGGTAAGCAATGCAGTCGATATTTCCTTCGGGTCTACCTGTCTACCGAAACGCTGTGAGAGCTTGATGCAGAATTCATCGGGGGGTTGGAATGGACTGGTGTCCAGATCATACAGAATTTCATCAAGCATCGCGGCCTTTACTCGTTGAATAACGGGACGCAGAGTGCCTTCCTTGACACCCATGATGCCGCCTGATTCAAGCCGTTCCTGTACATCGGCAGGACGAATATTGAGCGGATCAAAGCCGGAATTTTCAGCGCAGAGTGCTTCGATCGCTTGCTTGATAAAGTGAGTGGTATCACCTGTAGACTGGGTAATGTAAATGGTTTGTGGCTGAGACTGCCCAACCTGGCTGATCATTCTTTTCTGCAAGGTATTCGCCGTGGTGACGCGATTGGCGATATGAGTCTTGAAGGCTTCCTGGAAATTTGTGTTCCATTCGCTCTTGACCCTTTCGTAGGTACTCATCCTGCGCTTGTTCTCTTTGTAGACCCAGCCGAGATAGTATCCAGAGATACGAGCCGCCGGATAAAGCACCAGAACGGGTAGAACCGCAATCGCCAGTAGAACAATACTCTTGATGACTGTTTCAATCGGCGTACCTGGGGGAATGATCTGAAAGTACAGCAATCCCCGGAAAACGCCAGCCGTAGCCGCTGTGATACCTGCTGCCCAATGGCTGACCTTATCGGCGTGTGGTTTCTCATCACTCTCACCCTGGGCCAGCCCGATGGAAGTGAGGGTGAAGTCGATCCCCATCACAGCCGCGAGCGCAAGTACCCCGGAAATGAGCATAACCGCCGGATTCGTAATCACCACATGGAATTCTTTTGCCAGCACTTCCAACTCCAGGAAGTAAAAGACGGTGCCGGTGGCACCTGCTGTGGTCAGGTTGATCGCCACTGTTGAGATGTGCGCAACGGTGGCTTTACTGCCAATATCCTTGTTGGTAGCCAAAATTTGTTCTGGTAAGGGGTTGGTGAGTTGGTATTCATCCTTGAAGGCTTTGGCGTATTTATCGCGCTGCCCAATCTCAAGGTCGGTTGCTTCGAGTAAGGAATTGCTGAAGTTATCCATATTGCTAACCTGCCGCATTGAATTCAGATCGCTTGTTATCGCACCGTTTTTGCAGCTTTGCGATGGTCTTGTCCAATCGTTCTCCGCGCCAG
>CAILYI010000015.1 GCA_903838415.1 uncultured Anaerolineae bacterium
GTGTACATGACGAAACGTATCCATTCATCACTGGGGTATCTGACACCCGTTGAGTTTGAAATCGCCTGGCGGTTAGCTCAACCCGATCAGACCACCCCTTAGGATCGACCAAAAACCGTCCAGTTTTTGGGGTCCACTACAGTCATCATCTTTTTATTGGGCAGGCTCAAAAGTGGATCAACATGACCATGAAATATATTTTTACTTTGGGCGAACAGAGAGTCGCAGGATTTGAGCCAGTTTATCTATATTGTCATATCCCGTTTGATAACATTCTTCTTGAACAATTAGAGAAATACGGGTTCCCTGCGCTCAATTGCGCATGGAGTCGTCTCGATAACTATAACAAATATTTAGAAAAGCAAAAATGGGTACGGCAAAAATTTTCCCTGGTTCCCTTGGATGTTGAATTTCACCTTTGGCTGGGGAAAGAGCCCGACCCCAATAAAGAAACCTGATCGCACAGAAACCATTTTCCATAAATAACGCCTTATCCAAGTTGACAGGGCGTTTTATTACTATATCCGGGCGGTAAAGTGTGATTTCCGATGGCGGATTTATTATGCTATTATATTGAAATGCTGGCGTCATTGGTAATTGAAGCGATTATCTCGCCACCGCATAACCCTTATTGGTCCGTTTATTGTTAAAAAAGGAAAAGTATTCAATGAGCAAAAGCAGATCGACATCTTCAAAAGAATCAGTAACAATCATTACTGCCTTAATTGGAGTAATTGGAACAATTGCTGTTGCCTATTTTGCATTTCGGGGCACTGTAGCGCCCAGAGAACTTGAAATAAGCGCAACCCAAACAGCCGAGAGTATCAAGGTTACACATACGGCGGAAAACACACCTGCATCTGAAACAACAGTTTTTCCTTTTGAACCTATCGTCTATGGCTTTGAGAATTCAACAGATGAGACAGATATTGCACCTTGGTCTCCAGTAAACAAATCTAATAAGGCTCTCATCTCTTCAGATTTTTTTCATTCTGGCCAACATTCATTAAAAGTATTTGTAGATATGCAATCTTTTGATAATAACAAAGATATCGAATACGGTGGCATAAACTATACTGACTCCAAATTTCTAGATGTAAAAATGGTAACTGCGTGGGTTTTCATTCCATTATCTGAGCCAATTCAAAATACTACTTTTGAATCGCATCTCTCTGCTTACTTTATGGATGATAATGGTAGGAGCATTGGCATTTTAAGCGAAGTGAAAGACATTAGGCCAGGATTTTGGACACCATTATTTTTAGGTACATTTAGCGAGACAGATAATGGACAAGATAACATCGTATGGAATGGGAAAATTGATGAATTATATTTAACGGTTTGGAGCGATAAACCTTACAATGGCTCATTCTATATTGACGATTTTTCGATTTATAAGTAATCCAAATTGCCACCTTTTCCCCAATCAACACGAGACAACAAAGCGCGCAGTTGACGTGTTATTTTCGGCATCACCCAACCGGCGACTTCGGGCTGGCTAGATCTTTGCTACTGCGTTGAGGCCAAATCCGCCTTGCACCTGTAAAAAGCCTTCCATCGGGCTGCAAAAAATAACGTAGTCGTTCAGAAATAACCAATGGCAGGCCGATGAATATTGTCGCCCCTGGGCATGATACAGGCGTGACGGGAAGAGCGGTTATAAATTGAATTTTGAGCAGAGAGAATATTTATTTGAATTGCCAGGGTAAACCAGTATCACTCAAAAGAGTGGTACTGGTTTTATTTGTCCAGCAAAGCATCTGAATGCTATTGTTATTGGAGCGAAGATCAGGCTCCAATAACAATTAACTTCCCGATAAAATCCCCATTCTGCTTCAAAATGGGCCTCTCCCGTCACGCTTACGTCATGCTGACTGGGTAAAATAAAACATAAAGGCGAACAATGCCCATGACAACCCTTCCCCCCCTGCGGTCTGCGCCTGGCGAGCAGTTGGCTGCTGACGAGTTCGCGGCGAAAATGATTTTGCGACAGCCCCGCCGGGCAGCCTGCCGGATCAGTTGGCAAGTTTCAAGAACGATTGCGCTATTTATTTCGTCCGCAGCGCCAACAAAAAATAATTTCGGCATACACACTGGAGATACCAATGCATCGATAAAAACGCCCGACACCTATAGCTTACTGTTGCTCCTTGACGAACTCTGGTTATGCACGTAAAATGGTTGAAATTAACCCTACGCAGAGTATTTGCTTGTTATATTTAGGCTTTTCTTGCTCGATAACGCGGGTGTAGTTCAGTGGTAGAACGCTTGCTTCCCAAGCAAGATATCGTGGGTCCGAATCCCATCACCCGCTCTTCAATCCAGCCAGACCAACTCGATCTTGAGAAGATCAAAAAACCCCGCAGCGATATGCCGGGGTTTTTGATTCTCCAATAGCACCCGGGCAGCCCACGGGGCAACGCCGTTCCGCACTTTCGCGGGGAAAGTCAATTTGGAGAATTGATTCCCCAGGGTCAGGTGAAACAGCCTTAGACGGCCTGCGCATTTCATCCTGCCCGAGCCGCACAAAGGTATAATTCGGGCAATTCTTCCATCCCACCCAAGCGAGGCAAACATGAAAATCACCGATCTGAAATGTGCGGTCATCGGCCAAAACCCGGTCATCCGCATCACCACCGATGAAGGCATTGACGGCTACGGACAGGCGGAAAATTCAAAACCCTACCTGAAGCCTCACGTCCTGTTCTATAAGCAATACCTGATTGGCGAGGATCCGACCAATGTCGAACGGGTCATGCTGAAAATCCGCCGCATGGCCAGCTTCAAACCCTGGGGAGCGGCCGTCAGCGCGATCGAAATGGCCCTGCTGGATATTGCCGGGAAAGCCAGCGGGCTGCCCGTCTTCAAATTGCTGGGCGGGAAAATCCGCGACCATGTGCGCGTTTACAATGGCGGGGTGCGCTGGCCGATGCGGAACCACAATCCGCAGGATTATGCCGAGGATGTGGCGAAAATGAAGGATGCCAAAGAAAACTTTTCCTTCATTAAGGTCGCGATTGGCTTTCACAGTCAAATGGTTGCCACGGTGCCGGGCTTCTTTTACGGGGAGCTTCGCGGCGGCGCCCCACACGCGCAGCGCGGACCGATGACTGAAAAGGGCTTGAAGCACGTCATCGCCTGCGTTGAGGCCATGAAGAAAGTGCTGGGGGATGAGGTCGGCCTGGCGCTGGACTGCGGCCCCGGCTGGCTGCTGCCCGATGCCATCCGCCTGGCCCGGGCGCTGGAACCCTACAACCTGCTCTGGCTGGAAGACATGCTGACGGGAGATTACACGCCCTACACGCTCGCCAAAACCTACCGCGATTTGACCAACAGCACCAGCACGCCCATCCACACCGGCGAGCAGATCTACCTGCGCCAGAATTTCATGGAATTAATCGAGACTCAGGCCGTGCGGGTGGTCGGGCCGGATCCCGAGGACGTGGGCGGATTAACCGAACTAAAATGGATTGCCGAATATGCCGACCTGCACGGCATCCTGATGGCGCCTCACGGCATTTTTGACGGGTTGATCGGCCTGGCGGGACTGGTGCAGGTCGCCGCCACCCTGCCGACCAACTATATCGCCTTCGAGTATCCTGTCGCCCAGCCGGAATGGTGGTACGAGATTGTCGAGGGTTTGCCCGAGCCGATTGTCAAGGACAGCCTGATTGAAGTCTGGGACCGTCCCGGGCTGGGCGTCACTTTGATTCCGTCCAAAGCAAAAAAATACCTGGCCCCCGGCGACGAAGATTTCTTCGACTAAAACAAAGGGGTTCCATTTCATTCAAGCGGGAGCTTGGGCAACGCCATGCGCAGCCCAAACTCCCGCTTGCCATGCGACTCCCTTGCAAAGCAAGTTGATTGCGATTAAGTGAGACCCGGCGCCGGAAAAACAAAACTCCGCCTGGGTTTAATCCAACCGATTAACTTACTGCCCAAACGCCAGCCCGATCATTCTTTGGGGACCTGAATCAGGGACCAATCGTGTCGCGCTAAAAAGCAACCGGGCGCTGGCAACGATTAAGCGCAGTAGGCCAGGATTTCACAGACGTAAGGATTGCGAAGCAGGCACTCCCCTTTTGTGAGATGCCCTCTTTCAATCAAGCCCCGACCTGCAGATTAATTGCGCTGACAGACTCATCGTCCGCAGGGGGAAATGATTTTTCCACAGCTCCAACTTGAAATCCCCTCCGCGAGGATCGCTTTAATTCGGCTATAATAGGACTCAATTACTCCTATTACCGGTTTCCTGCGGATGAACAAGATTGCCTGTGTTCCTGGGTCTGATTTGATGCAACACGACAATCATCTAATCAACCGGCAGCCCTGGGAAAAGGTATTGAATGTCAATCAACCTACTACGCCCCACAGGAAACAGTAGCTGCACTTTCTCTGGCGTCACAGCCGGACTGATCCACTAATCTTTCGTTATGAATGGAAATATTCCCAATCAAGGATCTACGATGAATAAAATTTCTCCCTTTTTATGGTTCAACCAGCAAGCCGAAGAAGCCATGAATTTCTACATGTCTATATTTAAAAACTCAAAGGCTCTGAATATTTCCCGCGGTCCGGATGGGAAAGCCTTTACGGTCTCTTTCGAACTTGATGGGCAGGAATTCATCGCGCTCAACGGCGGCCCGGAATTCAAATTCAGCGAGGCGATTTCACTCTTCATCAATTGCGAAACCCAGGAAGAAGTCGATCGCTTGTGGGAGCAACTCTCCGCAGGCGGGGAAGAAGGCCAATGTGGCTGGCTCAAGGATAAATTTGGACTTTCCTGGCAAATCGTCCCGACAGCCTTGGGCGAGGTGTTGAGTGGCCCCGATCCCGTCAAAGCGCAGAACGCCATGCAGGCCATGTTAAAAATGAAGAAACTCGACATCGCGGAACTCAAACGCGCCTACGAGCAAGGATAACCGACTATCAGCCGAGGAAAATGAAATTGGAATCAATCGACGAAAAAACCGGCCTGACAGCCTCCCAGCTGATCACCAATCAAATCGCCAGCCTGACGGATTGGCGCGGCCCGCTCCTGGCCGATCTGCGCGCCCTGATCCACTCAGCCGCGCCCGGGATCACCGAGGAATGGAAGTGGGATACCGCCGTCTGGTCTCAAAAAGGAAATGTCGTGGCTGCGGGCGCTTTTAAAGACCACCTTAAACTAAATTTCTTCAAGGGCGCTGCGCTGGATGACCCACACGGACTTTTCAACGCCGGGTTGGAGGCAAAAGCCTCGCGCGCCATCGACTTTGTCGAGGAAGACAAAATCCCAGAGGCGGCTTTGAAAGAGCTGATTCGCGCTGCTGTGGCCAATAATTTATCCGGCGGCAAAAAGAAATAACCGGGGCAGATAACCTGTCCTTGCAAACCTGCGCGATGACAAACCAACACGGCGTTGATGATTGGTCGTCGTGTCACAAACCTTTCAAAAAAACTTGGAGAATCCCATGAGAAAAATTGTTGTGGCGGAATTCCTTTCCCTGGATGGCATTATGGAAGAACCTTCCTAGTCCGCCCCTTACTGGAACGACGAAATCGCAATATTCAAGTACGATGAACTCTTTGCCAGCGACGCCCACTTGCTTGGGCGCGTGACCTATCAGGGTTTTGCGGCGGCCTGGCCTTCCCGCACCGATGAACAGGGCTTTTCTGACCGGATGAACAACCTGCCAAAGTACGTTGTCTCAACCACCCTGCAAACCGTCGAATGGAATAATTCCCACTTAATCAAACAAAACATCGCGGAAGAAATTTCCCGGCTGAAACAACAAGCCGGGCAGGATATCCTGGTAGCGGGCAGCGCCACCCTGGTCAATACCCTGATCAAACACGATCTGGTGGACGAATATCACCTGCTTATTTATCCGATCGTCGTCGGCGGCGGGAAACGTCTCTTTCAAGAAGGAAGCAAAACACCCCTGAAACTGATCGAGGCCAAATCGTTCAGCTCAGGGGTGGTGGCTCACATCTATCAACCTGATCGAAAATAATGGAATGTGTTGGGGCGGCCCTGAAATTTCAGCTCTGCGCGAAATCGGCAATCGCCTGCTGGGAATGCGGGTTTTCACCCAGGGCTAAAATCACATCCAGGGGGATCGTCAAACCATGGGCGCCCGCCAGAATGGTATTAGTGGCTTCCTCGATGGATTTTATACTTGCCGCCAGGATTTGAATAGGCGATTTCATCCCATCCACAACGGCGCGCATCTGGCTTACAAGCACCAGCCCATCTCCCAGCAAGCGGGTGGAGCGATTGACATACGGAAAGATGATCTTGACCCCCGCTTCGCAAGCCAGGAAAGCCTGCCCGGCGCTAAAAATAGTGGTCATCCCAACGGTGTAACCTTCTTTGGCGAAATGACAGGCCAGTGGAAAATTTTCGCTGGTGCTGGGGATTTTAAGACCAACATGACCTGGGCGCAGTTTTAACAAACGGTAGGCTTCCGCTTTGCGTTCTGCGGGAGTCTCGGCGGTCAATTGAACCATGACCGTCCCCGGGAATACGTCGCACATGGCGGAGATTAAATCATCCCTGGTGTTAATCCGCACCCCGGAGGCCTGCGGCTCAGTTTTTAGCACCTTCGCAATCAGGGTCGGGTTGGTGGTGATGCCAACGATAAATCCCAGCTCCGCCGCGCGGCGGGCATCGTCTACAAAAGCCGAATCCAAAAAAAGTGTCATTTTGCCTCAGTTGATTTAGTTTTTTGAACGTCTATTAAATAGAAGAGATTTCAGCATACAGTGGGACAAATGCTTCATAAGCCCGATTAAAGGTGCCGTACAGTTTCTCGTAGAGAGCAAACAGCTGCGGGTTGGGCTGCAGTTCATCCACAGTTGGAGTGAGCGTTTCAGCAAGCGTCCAATCCGAATAAAGACCAACCCCAATTCCGCCAGCCAGGGCCGCCCCAAAAGAGGTGGCTTCAGCCAGAAGCGCCGGGCGCCGAATGGGAATACCGTAGATATCGGCCATGATCTGGCGCCAGACACGTCCATTGGCGCCACCGCCAATCACGCGCATGGCTTCAATTTGGGCACCCTGCTGGCGAAAAGCATCCAGGATAACCCGCAAGTTGAGAGTAATCCCTTCCATCGTGGCACGGATGATATCAGCACGGGTGTGGCTCATACTCAAACCAAAATAGACAGCCCGTGCATCCGGGTTCCAGCGGGGCGCGCGCTCGCCCAGCAGATAGGGGAAGTAAAGCAAGCCATTCGCACCGGGCCGGGACTGTTCAACCTGCAAATTCATCAGTTCGTAGGGACTGATCTTTAACCGTTCGGCAGCTTCTTTTTCGGGCAGGCAAAAGGTATCGCGCAGCCACTGGTAAGAGCCGCCCGCGGCCTGCATGGTGCCGCAGGGACTGTACATGCCGCGCATCAGATGCGCAAAAGTGAAGGTGCGCAGCGCCGGATCATAGATCGGTTCCTTACTGGCGATCGCAATCCATGAGGAAGAGCCCAGGTAATTGTAGGCGCTCCCTTCCCGAACCACACCCGCCCCGGCGGCAGCACAGCAGCCATCTCCGCCACCGATCACCACCGGGGTGCCGGCAGCCAGCCCAATTTCATCAGCAACCGAAGGCAGCACCTGTCCAACCACATCCGTGGATTCGTGAAGTTCCGGCAGGATTGAACGCTCCAGGCCAGCCGCAGCCAACATAACGGGGGACCAATCATAGGTTTGCAGATCATACAGGTTGGTCCCCGATGCATCCGAGAAATCAGTGGCAAAGACTCCGGTCAGGCGCGCCACGATGAAATCCTTGGCCTGCACAAATTTATGCGCCTGAGCAAATATTTCAGGCTGGTGATCGCGCACCCACATCATCTTGGCCGCCGAATAAGAGGAGCTGGCGCGGTGACCGGTGATGCGATAGGCATTTTCCATGCCGACCTTTGCAATCATGGATTCGGCCTGGGAGATGGCGCGCGTATCAGCCCAGATCAGGGCGCTGCGCAGCGGACGAGCCTGGCGGTCAAGCACAACACAGCCCATCATCTGACCGCTGAAAGACAGGCAGGCAATCTGCTTTGGGCTGACTTTGGCAGCGCCGAGTAATTGTTTGGTGGAGATGCAGACCGCGCGCCACCAATCTTCGGGGTTTTGCTCGGCCCAGTTCGGCCGGGGATATTCTGTCTCATACCCGGAGAATGAACTGGCACTCACCTTGCCCTGTTCGTTGAACAGAGATGCCTTATTGCCGGTCGTCCCCAGGTCATGCGCCAGGATAAATTTTTCAGTCATCGAAACTCCTTGAAAATGGAAAATACTGGCAGTTGAGCGGCGGCCTGACTAAATGATGGCCGCCTTCAGAATTTTTTGAATACGCTCCAGATCCGTTTCCTTGCGGATGTATTCGTCCGGTTGATAGGCTTTGCCCATCAAGACGTTCGTGTTTCTAAAGGTCATCGGACTGTCTACCGTTTTGCGAGCCGCGAAATGAACCTCTGTGACGCCAGTCTGCGCAACGATTGCGGCGACATTGTTTTCGTTGATCCCGCCGCCCGCCAGAATGATCATGCGTCCGTCCGCCTGGCGCACCAGGGACGCGATGTTTCCCGCCCCTTCCAGCGCCGTTGGCATCTGCCCGGAGGTCAGAATCCGTTCGATGTCCAGACTAAACAGGTCTTCCAGCGCCTGAGCCGGATCCCGCACTAAATCGAAGGCGCGGTGGAAAGTGACGCTCATTGGGCGTGCGGCAGCCACCAGCAGGCGGGTTCTTTCCAGATCCACGCTGCCGTCCGGAATAAGTAAGCCAATCACGACTCCATTGGCGCCCGCATCCCGGGCAGCCAGAATATCCCGGCGCATCACTTCCAATTCGAGATCACTGTAGCAGAAATCCCCACCACGCGGCCGGATAATGACATTGATGTCGATTGCGACCGACTGTCGGCAAACCTGGAGCATACCCAGGCTGGGAGTTGTGCCCCCTTCCACCAGGTTATCACACAACTCAATTCGTTGGGCTCCAGCCGCCTGCGCCGCCACCGCCCCTTCCACTGCATCAACACAAACTTCAAAAATCATCCCGTCCTAGCCTTATGAGAGTTTTCAACCAAAGTCATTCCCGGAAAATCTGTACGGCACTGTAAGCGGGTCCATTATAACTCGCAAGAAACCGCTCAAAGCAATTCGGGCAGTTTGTTCATTGGATGAAATTAGCCGAAGGCTAAATGAAAATGTCTGCTAAAATAAATAAAATTTTTCCAGGAAGGTACCATGCCCGACTCAGCTGATTTGATCATTACCAATGCCCGTGTTTTTACATCTGACGCTGCCACCCCTGCGGCGGAAGCTGTGGCCGTAAAGGGAAACAAAATTGTGTGCGTTGGAAGCAAGTCAGCCGTGGAAGGCTGGCGCGGCCCCGACACAAGGGTAATTGATGCAAACGGGAAGACCTTACTGCCCGGCTTCATCGACAGCCATTTCCACATGCTGCATGGCTCGTTAGCCCTGGATAATATCCCTTTTGAGACCTGCTTTTCTTATGAAGATATCACCCGCGCCATTCAGACCTTTGCCGCCGAAAATCCGGATCGGCAATGGTTATCCGGATTCGGACTGCGCTACAATCTTGGGCCGGGCAACACGCCGCTAAACCGGCATCACCTGGATGCAATCAGCCCAAGCCAGCCGGTTGCGATCACCGCCTACGACGGTCACACCACCTGGGCGAATACCGCCGCCCTGCAGCTAGCCGGGATTTTTCATGGCGGCGAGTGCCCGCCCAACAGTGAAATCGTGCTGGATGAACACGGAGAAGCGACCGGGGAACTTAAGGAACGGGCTTCGCATGCCATTGATATATTATTACCACGCCCGGATGAGGCTCGCACCCGAGCGCTGCTCAAAAAAGGGTTGAAAATCGCCTCCCGGATGGGCGTCACCAGCCTCCACAACATGGACGGGGACGATGAACAGGCCGCCCTATACGCTGCGCTGGAGGAGTCTGGCGAACTCAACGTGCGGATTTATATTCCTTACAGCATACGCCCGGAGACACCGCTGGCGGCGATTGAACAGGAAGCGCTGGCACTTAAGAAAAAATATCAGTCCAATATGGTGCGCGGTGGCTGCGTCAAGCTGTTTATGGATGGAGTCATTGAAACTTATACCGGCCTGATGGTTGAGCCGTATGCCGACAATCCCTCGACCAATGGCGCGTCAAATTATGACGTGGATGGTTTCAACCAACTGGTGCTGGAAGCTGACCGGCTCGGGATGCAGGGATTTGTCCATTCCGTGGGCGACTTGGGAGTGCGGCGGGTTCTGGATGCCTATGCCCTGGCGCAACAAACCAACGGAAAGCGCGACAGCCGCCACCGCGTGGAGCACATCGAAGTCATTCACAGTGACGATGTGCCGCGCTTCAAACAGCTGGGCGTGATTGCATCCATGCAGCCCATGCATTCTCCCCCCAGCATTGACGATGGGGATGTTTGGCAGTGGCGCGTTGGCGAACAACGCTGGTCGCTCAGTTTTGCCTGGTCCACGCTGCGTGAAGCAGGCGCGACCCTGGCCTTTGGTTCTGATTGGCCCGTCGCCAGTCAAAATCCACTGTTGGGCATTCATAATACGCTCAACCGCCTGCCCTGGGCGGAGGGCATGCCGCATCATCATCAGAACCTGGCTGATACGCTGCTATCCTATACTCGCGATGCAGCTTATGCCGAATTTCAGGAACATCAAAAAGGCCAGCTGAAAGTCGGCTACCTGGCCGATATAGTTTTGCTTTCCGATGATATTTTTTCCGTTCCTGCAGAAAATATGAAGGATGTGCACCCACTTTTGACCGTTTCAGATGGACGGATTGCGTACGAGGCCTAGATGACGACCTACGCTCTGCGTCGAATCGTGCAAGCCATCCCCATCCTGCTCATTCTCAGTATCATGTTGTTTTTCATGGTGCGCGCGGCTCCAGGCGGCCCGCTGGCTGCCGCTGAACGTAATCCGAACATCACCAAGGAACAAATCGCACTGTTAAAGGATAAGTTGGGGCTAAATCAGCCGCTCCCCATCCAATACGGGAAATGGATGGGGAATTTGCTTCAAGGCGACCTGGGCGATTCGATCAAGTTTCGCCGCCCCGTCAGCGAAATGATCGCCGAAAGGATTCCAAACACCCTGACGTTGGTAGGGATTTCCTTCCTGGTAACCCTGCTCATCGCTTTGCCAGTGGGAATATTTTCAGCGCGCAAGCCCTACTCCGCTTTCGACTATATCGCCACCACGATGACCTTTATCGGTCAATCGGTACCGGTCTACTGGCTTGGGCTGGCATTGATCCTGCTGTTTTATGTGGCCATCAAAAATCCGGTCAGCGGACAGCCGCTTTTTCCAGCCGGGGGCATGCGGACGGTTGGCTCACCACCCAGCCTGGGCGATTTCGCCTGGCACCTTGTGCTGCCAGTGGTGGCGCTCAGTGCGGGTTGGTCAGCCTGGTATTCGCGCTTCTTGCGTTCCAGCATGCTGGATGTAATGCACGAAGATTACATCCGCACCGCGCGCGCCAAGGGCTTACGCGATGGAATGGTCTACTATAAGCACGCGCTTTCCAACGCTATTCTGCCCCTGATCACACTGGTAGCGCTTGATCTTCCCAGCCTGTTTGCGGGAGCGTTGTTTGTGGAAACCATCTTCGCCTGGCCGGGGATGGGGCGTTTATTTTGGGACGCGGCGCGCGGACGCGATTATCCGGTGCTGCTCGGTGTGGTCATGATTGACGCAATCATTATCGTCGGCGCAAACATCATCGCGGATTTGTTTTATGGTTTGCTCGATCCACGAGTGAAGTATGACTGATACCCCCGGCTCCACGCTGCCCGAACTCCTCCCACAAAACAGATCAAACGAAAACCTGGCGCTGGTTATCCTCCGGCGTTTTCTGAAACATCGCCTGGCGGTGCTGGCGCTGATTGCGCTAATCTTGATGGTTCTTTTGACAATCGGCGCGTCCTGGAGCAATTACGCTCCCACCCAACAGGAACCGGCCAATCCGTTCAAAGCCCCCACGTCGGCGCACTGGTTTGGCACCGACGAATTGGGCCGCGACATTTTTACCCGCATTCTCTATGGCGGACGGGTTTCGCTGGCAGTCGGGTTGTTCTCAACAGTCCTATCGATCGGATTGGGGGTGCTGATTGGAGCGTTATCCGGCTATTATGGCGGTTGGCTGGATAACCTGCTGATGCGCATCACGGACGCCTTTCTCACGTTTCCAACCATTTTTGTGCTGATCCTACTCGGCGCGGCTTTACGCGATCAGCCTGTGCAATGGCTGAAGAACAGTGTGCTGATGGTGATCGTCATCATCGCGGCGCTATCGTGGATGTGGCCGGCGCGCCTGGTGCGCGGTCTGTTTATCGTTTTGCGCGAACGGGATTTTATCTCCGCCACGCGTTCGCTGGGTGGGAATGATGCCCGCATTATTTTCCTGCACATTCTGCCCAATTGCATCGGGCCGATCCTGGTCAGCGGCACCTTACAGATGGCGTCAGCCATCATCACCGAATCCGGTTTGAGCTACCTGGGCTTTGGAGTCCAGCCGCCAACGCCCACCTGGGGCAGCATTCTATCGACCGCGCAAACGCATGTTTTCCGCGCGCCCTGGCTGGCAATTTACCCTGGAGTGATGATATTCATCACCGTAATGGCGATCAACTACATTGGGGATGGCCTGCGGGATGCATTTGACCCGTATGTAATTCATACGGGAAAGTAAATTCCAAGTCTCAAAGGAGGAGAAATGGAAAAGCGTACTAGCAATAGATTTAAAACGGGGGCTTTCGCGCTGTTACTCTGCCTCAGCATAATTTTAGCGGCCTGCGGTTCTGGCACGCCTGTGGCAACTGAAGCTGCACCCACTGAAGCTGCCTCCGCCGCCCAGCCCGCAGCGCCAGAGGCTCCTGCTGCTCCCACCGCGGGAGGCGGCGGGACGGTTTCTTTGATCATCCCTGAAGAGCCCACCACGTTGAATTTTTACGCGTCCGATGCCGCCATTGTGCGCCAGGTGGCGGATGCCACCAGCATGACAGGTCTCGACAACGTCAACGAAAAGGGTGAATTTGTCCCGGTTCTGGCGCAGGGACTGCCAACCGAGGCCAATGGCGGACTAGCAGCCGATCATCTTTCTGTGACCTGGAAACTGCTGCCCGGACTTAAATGGTCGGATGGCGAACCGATCACCTCGGATGATATCAAATTTACCTGGGAAGTGCTCTCCAATCCAAACGCAGGCGCCCTTTCAGGTACAGGCGGGATTAATTTGATCCAGACCATCGAAATGCCCGATGAATTGACCGCCGTGGTCAAATATTCCTCACCCTATGCGGGCTATCTGTCGCAGTTTTCTTCGGGCTTGCTGCCAAGACACGCCACCGGCAAACCGGAAGAAATGTCCAGCTGGGAGTGGAACCGCAAACCTGTCGGCGCGGGGCCCTTCATGGTAACGGAATGGGCCTCGGGCGAAAGTATCACGATGGAGCGTAATCCCTACTATTTCCAAGCGGGGAAGCCTCATCTGGATAAGCTCATCTTCCGCATTGTGCCTGAGCCCGCAGCTCAACTGGCCCTGATGATGCAGGGCGAGACGCAGGTCCAGTTATGGCCCGGGATCGACGATGTGGCTGAGTACGCCAAAACAGTCGGCGATACGGCCCACGAAGTGATGGTACCCGGCGTGTGGAATATGGCCATCGATTTCAACTTGAGCAAGCCCTTCGACAAAGACCCCGGCGCGACCCCACCCCACCCGATTCTGGGTGATTTGCGCGTCCGCCAGGCGATTGCGCACGCCATCGATTACGACACTCTCGTTAAGGATGTTCTGCGAAATACAGTCAAACCTTCCACCAACCCATTTGCATATGGCTGGTACCAGTGCGACCTGCCCAGGGCTTATCCGTTTGACGTGGAGAAAGCCAAGCAGTTGCTGGATGAAGCCGGCTGGGTGGTTGGCGCGGATGGGATCCGGGTGGCTAAGGGCGCAAAATACGCGGCTGATGGTACGCGCCTCTCGCTGGAACTGCAGGGTTACACCAATTACGAACCACTCCAGCGAACCGAGGAGTTTATTGTCGAGAACCTGAAGGCCGTGGGCGTTGAAGCCCGCATCCAAAATTACGATTTCTCGATCATTTTTGGCACCTACTCGGATAATTCGCCGCGCATGATCGGCGATTTCGATATGCTGATCTTCGATCGCAGTTTCAACGTTGAGCCTCAGGGCGCGGTTGAGGATACTTATCTTTCAACCAATATCCCGTCTCCGGCCAATCCTACCGGCGGGAACTCGCGGCGCTGGGTCAACGCGGACGCCGATGCGGCTATCAAGGAAGCGGGAGCCACCTTTGATCTGTCCGCCCGCAAGGCCGCATATTGCAAGCTAGGCGACCTTGTCACCAAGGATGTGGCGCAAATCTTCACCTACGTTTTTCAGGATGGCTATGGTTTCGCGAATAATATAACGGGCTACACCGTCAGCACCTGGGGCAGTATGGTCTGGGATGTGCAAAACTGGGAATACAGCAAGTAAAACGGTAATAATGAAAACAGCCCCTCGGAATATTCCCGAGGGGCTGTTTTTGTCTAATCAGCTTACCTGCGTTTCCGCGTCAGCCAGAGTACGCCAATCAACGGCAACGCGGCGGATCCACAAATGGGCAAAGATGATTTAGAAGCCGGGATAGTTGGGGTGGCAGGCTGGGCAGGCACCGGGGTTGCCGCTTCTGCCACGCCCGTTTCCGTGGCAGGAACGGGCATGGCGGAAACAAGCCGTTGCAAGTAAATGCCCGCGTCACCATAATAGGATGGATACTCGTTCCCTTGCAGTAAATCGGTTTTGAAAACAAACTTAATCTGTGTTTTTTTCTGGTTTCCATCAGTGACTTCAATGCTGAGAGTACCATCGCCGTTATCCGTCCATAAGCCGGTCGCGGCGGCAGCCTCGCCTTCGTAAATGGTCTCCAGCTTAGCGGAGTGATCAAGCCCCAGGGTCAGACTCAAGCGGGCTTTTTTGTTATCTGCAAGCAGCAGGGTTTCGCTCTGATATGTCCCGCTGACTTGCGCCGGATCGAGCACGGGAACAATGGTCGGCGTGGGCGGGATGCGGGTGGGAGTCGCTGTCAGCCACGGAAAGTCATATCCCATTTCCGTTTTTGTCATGCCATCCGGGAATGTTCCATGAATCACATCGGCAATTTCGAGTACTTTGGCATCATTGGGAGCCAACTGGAGCGCGGTTTGGATTTCAGCAAGGGCGCGGTAGGCATCGGCAGAAGGGTCACGAAACCACGAATCCCAATAGGCGCGATTCGCAAGTAGATCGGCAAAACCAGCGTGCCATTGAGCATCCTTGGGATTGAGCGCCAGGCATTTTTCGTAGGCTGCAACGCTTAACGCATAAATCTCTTCGCCGCCCGGATCGGTGCGATAGCTTTTGCTCATCAAAAATATTCCCTTATAGGATTTTGCAAGCTGGCCCCAGGCTTCGCTATCGGCGGGATTTTTCTCGGCAGCCGCCCGCGCTTTGAGCACATTTTGCCAAATTTCCGGCGCGACCAGGGCAAATTCCATGTTTTGCACCGGGCCATAAGGTCCCGGCTCGAAATTGTCAAAATGCCAGCGCACCTCGTTGCCCTGAATCACACCGCCGGGAGTGGTTTCCGCCCAACCAATCTGCAAATTCGTGATGACGTTTTGCTGACTGGCCGGGTAAGGCAGACGCAGGATAATATCAGCACTGCCAATGGTGTCCTTCCAGCCTGCGCCGGTCTCAAGGATATAGTAAAAAGCGGTGAAGGGCATGTAGCCGGAACCCTTCAAATTGTAAGCGACCTGAATCGGGACATCCTGCCCGGTCGGAAAAGTGACGGAAAATTCCGCCCAGGGAACATCCGTGCTTTGATAACGGGTGTCCGGATATTTGACGCGCTGAAAGGAAACCGGCTTTCCGTCTACCTTGATTGCCAGATCGGTAATCTCGGGATAATTCCCAAATCCATCTTCGGCGGAAATTGGGAAGCGCACGGCCATGCTTTCGGAGGCTTCTCCAAGATTACGCATGCTGAAATCTGCCGTCACGCGGGCGCTCCCCAGATTGTCAGTGGCCTTCACGTCGATTTGAACCGTCTCAGCCACCATGCGGACTTGCGTGGTTTCTGAATCCGGTTGTAGATTTGAGCCGGGAGGATTGGCCGGAGGCGCGACATCGGCGAGGACCGGGGAAGGGATTGCCAATAAAACAAAGGCCAACACGATGAACGCTATTTTTACCAGTAAATGAGGCTTTGCCATTTCGAGTTTCTCCAATTTTCCAGGCAATCCGGTTTGAGCGTTCTTTCCACGATGGAAAGCCGCATTTGAATTGACAAATTAATCCGCAGGTGCACTTTCATCAACAATCGCAATTGCAGGCACAGTTTCCTGCTGGATAAAGGTCGACTCTTTCATTTTAAATAGTGCCAGCGCGCTCAAAAGCAACAGCGCGGTGATAACCAGTAATGACGAAGTAAATGACCCGGTTTTGTCATAATCCCAACCCATAATTGTGATCGCCACGACAGAAGCCTGCGAAGCAATCATCAGGATACCGCTGGAAGCTGGCTCGGGAGCCGGATAACATACTTCGACAGCATATTGCATGACCAGCGGGATGGCACCCACCAGGAAAATTCCCAGCCAGATCGATGACAGCAGCACCAGGGCAAATCCATTCAGGAAGGTCAGCCCCAACACGCCGGGCAGGCTGAGCAGCAGAGCGGTTATCAGCACCGCTTTACGCTTCCGCAGTCGATCTGAAAGAGCGGGAATTAGCAGCGCGCCGACTACACCGGCGATCATCAGCACGCCACCTGCGGTCCCGGCTTCGGTTGTGGTCAGACCCCTCACCCTGGTAATTCCTTCAATCCAGGTCGGAACGCCCTGCCAGATGGCAAAGACGACAAAAAACGCCAGCGACAGCAGGTAAAAATCCAGCTTGGTCAGGACCAGCTTCAACCCGGCTGTCATGGCAATGCGCTCCTCATAACCAGCCGGAGTGGGCGGATTCTCGCGGGAGAAAATAATGAACAAAACTGCCGAGAGGGCCGAAGCGACGCCGTAGAACAGGAAGGTTGGGGCAAAGCCATAGGCATTCACCATGAACGGCGTCGCCATCAAACCGAAAGCCTGACCGATGAACGGTCCAAGTGAGCCAATCCCAACGACCGTGGCACGTTCCTGGATCGGAAACCATTTGGCGGCGAACTTGGTGCCCGAATTGACCATCAAGGGCTGGACGATAGCCATGGCGATCTGGCAGCTCAACACAACCGTGTAGTTGAGCGCAAAAACTCCTTTGATCAACGCCGCAACGCCCATCACCACGCCACTTACGGCGACCGCAAAAGAGAAACCGTATTTCTCGATCACCCAGGAGGCTGGCAGCGACATGACGACATACACATACATAAAGCTCATCGCCAGGAAGCCAACCCAAAATTCACTGACACCCCAAACCTGGGCCGCCTGGCTGGAAACCGGCGAATAACAGATCCATAAAGCCTGCATCAGAATGTTGACAAACATCCAGACCGCCAGGACCACCCAGCGATAACCGTATGCTTTTACTGCAGATTGTTCACCTACCGCTTGCGTCACGTGTGCCATTGTTTCGCTCCACTATCTTTCCAGTTCAGGGGATCGTCAATACCAGGGTTTCGACCATGACAATCCAGCTTTGGGTAAGTTATTCCACCTCATAAGATGCATCAACCCAACTCTTCAGACCCTGGCGCAAAATCTCGCGTCCGTCTGCGCTGGCACCCATTCCATATAGAAAACCAGACTTGGGCGCCTCGTAAGGAGGATCTTTGGCAAAAGTGACGCCATCTGCCAGATCTTTGACAAAGCGCTCGGCGATCCCCGGCTGAGTCTGCGGCAGGGTGATACAAAAGTGGAATCCTGGCGGATTCTGACAGCCGTTCATGCGCCAGCCCTTCATACTCAGATAATCATTCACGAAATAGGGGTCGACCATATCCGAAGTCACACTGATCAGGAAGGTGGTCTTGCCCATAATGCACAGTTCGGGGATATTGGCAATTCCCGCCCGGATTTTATCCGCCGCATCCATGATGGCCTTGGCCGCTTTCAGATAACCTTCTTCGCCCGTACTGACCATCGCCGCCCACATGGCCGCGCTCAGCCCAGCTGAACGGCTGCCCTGGATGGTGGGAGAAGCGTAAATGCCACCCGACCAATCTTCCTGGGCAAAGTACATATAGCGGCGCAAATCCTTGTTTCGGAAATTGACCGTCGACGTCCCCTTAAGTGAGTAGCCATATTTGTGCGTATCGCAAGAAATGGAGGTGACACCCGGAAGGCGGAAGTCAAATACAGGCACATCGTATCCCAGCTTTTCAATCCAGGGCAGGATAAAACCACCCAGGCAGCCATCGACGTGTAAACCGATCTTGAACTCTAGAGCCAGCTCGGAGAGCTCACTGATCGGATCGACCACGCCGTTCGGATAATTTCCCGCCGACCCGGCCAGGGCGACCGTATTTGGGGTAATCTGGGCGCGCATCGCCTCGACATCCGCTTCAAAATCTGCAGTCACCGGCACCTGGATGACCTTCATCCCCAGGTAATGCGCGGCCTTCAGATGGGCCGGGTGGATGGTGGATGGAGCAATCACCTCGGCCTGGGTGATGCCTTTCTGCTCGCGGCCCCACTCGCGGTAAACGTACATGGCGTTATAGATGCTTTCTGAGCCACCCGAGGTAATTGCACCGGCAACTTCGTCGCGCGCGTTCAGCTTGGTGACTTCTTCACCGTGCAGCATCTTCGCCACCATGGACAATACTTCGGCCTCAAACTTGGTGCCGCTTGGACACAGGTCACGTTGCAGCAAATTAACGTAAGAATACATGCTGAAAACCTTATTCAGGAAGTCATAATGTTCCATGCCGCCATGATACATGGTGCCCGAGCACTGCCCGTTTTGCCATTTCGCATTTTCTTCATCAGACATATGGGCAATCTCGCGCAAGACCTCCGCTTCATCCAGGCCTTTCTCCGGCAATTTAGAAAAAACCTGGAAGAGTTTATTGTATGGGTGCATATCCCCAAATAAATCCATCGATTCTTGTTCGTCAGACATTTTTTTGCTCCTTTGAACTGGTAAATATTATTCAGCACTGCCTGCGTTACTTGTTCAACGCATGAAACACTGGACGTATTTTATCCTTGCTGGACATAAATTGCGCAAACATGCGATCATAGATGGCGCGATTTTCCGGATTTGGCTCGAAGATTCGATCAAACTTGATCATCTTTGGAATGTCTTCAAGGTTTACCAGCCCCAGCCGGTTGAATGCCAGCAGCCCCACGCCGACCACGTTGCTGTTGCGTGGATCGGCTTGCCGGTGCATGGGAATCCCAACCACATCGGCCATGATCTGTGACCAGACATCTGAAAGCGCGCCACCGCCAGTTAATCGCCAGAATTTGAATGGTCGGCCAATCAGTTTTTCGGATGGGCCGCGCAGCCAGCGCCAATTCATAGCCAATCCTTCAAAGACAGCCCGAATGGCATGGGCGCGACTGGTTTTGTGGGAGAAATTCAACAAACCCCCGCGCATGTACTGGTCTTCACCGGGCGAAAGGCAGCCATTGAACCACGGCAGAAAAAGAACGCCCTCGCTGCCCGCGGGAACCTGTGCGGCCACCTGGCTGGCGCGATCATACATATCAGCGGGAATTTCTCCCGTGTCAAAACCATCCTGGGCATAGACCAGGTTTTTCAAGTAGGATTCGAGCACTTTTCCATTGTTTGCCAACTCGCCCCAGAAGAGATATTGTCCCTTGATCGCGCTCGGCATCGTCGCCATGGAGCTGTTTAAATCGGTCTTTTTAAATGGAACATGCGCAGCCAGATATCCCGAAGTACCCAAAACGGCAGCCGGCTCAGAATTCGCAAGAGACCCGGAGCCGATGGCCGAAGAACTGTTGTCGTTGATGCCACAAACCACAACTGTATTCGGAGAAAGCCCCAGTTCGTTGGCAACAGACGGTGTGATCTTCCCCAAGATGCCATCGATGGGCAGCAGGTCGGGCAGTTTTTCACGATCAATGCCGCCCTTTTTGAGCAGCCAGGGATCATATTCCTGGACATTCAACCGGCGATTATCAACCATCATCGTCGGCA
Organism: uncultured Anaerolineae bacterium; assembly: GCA_903838415.1. Lineage (GTDB taxonomy): Bacteria > Chloroflexota > Anaerolineae > Anaerolineales > Villigracilaceae > UBA5195. The sequence continues at coordinate 20,199 of CAILYI010000015.1, forward strand.
AGGCTGTGTTCTGCGTGGCAGCGAATTTACCCGTCAGGCGCATATTAATGTAGTCCATCGGCTCGAAGAACTTATACGCTTGCCGATAAACCTCCGGCCGTTCGTGTTTGACAAAAAGCATGTGGCCCAGCGCGTCGATTCCGTTCAGGGTGGGAGGGAAGCCCGCAATATCAAGATATTTCAGCAAGGTGCCGAGTTGATAACCCTGGATATTGGGGAATCCTTTGACTACTGCGCGATTGTACGGCGCCCCGCGCCCATCCATCCATGACAGGACATTCATCAGGGGCTCACCCTTGTCATTCACCGGTAACGTGACCGACCACATACTGGTAACTCCGATCGCGATGATTGCCGCTGGAGCTACGCCCGAGGTTTGAACCACTCTTTTGACACTGGCGACAATCGCCGACCACCACTCAGCCGGATCGTGTTCAGCGCCTCCGTTGGGAAGGAAAAACAGCTGCACAGCCTCAAACGTACTGCTGGCCACCCGTCCTTCCTGATCGACCAGTCCGACCTTGGGGCCTCCCGTACCCAGGTCAATTGCCAGAACATACTTCTTCAACTCTTGATTATCCAGCATCGATGAACTCTCCTTGGCAGCTTTTGATCTCAATCAAGAAACCGAAATACTATGATTGATTGGAATAAATAGCAGGGATGAATCGTATAATAGGAACACTCAAGACCCCGCTAAGTGTCTGGCAAATTATCAAGTTGAAGAACCGGTTTTGGATTATGCCATCCGTAACCGGTAGTAATGACCTGTCGACCAAATTTAGTTTTTCTGAGGAGTGCCATGAATTTCAGCCCGGATCTTTCAACCAACCAGGCAATTTTAATGAGCCTGACAGCCGCTTTTATGTGGGGAACGTGGTTTATTTCCCTCAAATATCTGGGGGATTATCCCCTGGATGGTTTTTACGTCACTTTGTTCAGCACTTCTTTACTGCTGGTCTGGTCGGTTGGCATTGCATTGGATGGCACGGCATTGTTCGGCAATCTACAATCGGTGCTGCAAGCCGACCCCAGCCGAGTGTGGCTGACCATCCTGTGCGGCATTCTATACGTTTTGGGGATGCGGATATCGCTTTATGTGTACAGCGTCATCGGGTTGTCGCTTTCCCAGCCCATCCAGGCCTCTGTCAACGTGCTGGCAGGAACAGCCATCGCTGCCTGGGTGGGGGGAATTCCGCAAGGCCTGACCATTTCCCGCTTGATAATTTCTCTTATCTGCCTGACGGGAGCGATCATCGCCTCCATGCTGGCCGGACGCTGGCAGGTGCAATCGCAACCGGAAAGCGGACAGCCGGGAGGCGGCCTGAAATTTACCGCCCGGGATCTGTGGCGCGGCCTGGGACTGTTGGCTTTTGCTTCCCTGTTTTTACCAGCCTACACTTTTGGCATCTCCTACGGACTGCGCTCAACCACCCACCCACAGGGACTGGCCGTCATGCCCTTCATGACCATGCTGGCGACCGGCGCATTTCTCGGATCCATGTTGAGCAGTGGCGTCTTGCTTGTTATCAACAAGCAGTGGAAAATTGTATTAAAGACTCCCTTTTCGATCGCCCGCTTCGGAATTATCTCCGGCCTGTTCCATTATGGCGGGAATATTATCCACACCTTTGCCACCGCTTTTCTCAGTTCGGCCGTTTCCTGGCCTTTGGGCGTCACCGCCGGGTTATGGACGCAATTATGGGGATTGGCCTACGGAGAATTTCGCTCGGCGCCTAAAAAAGCCTATGCGGCCTTGATTTCTGGTATTCTCCTGTACCTGCTGGGCGCATATTTTATCGTTGGCCGGTAGTTCAAGTATTGAAGAAACCGGCCGATAATGAAATCAGATTGATTACATCTGTCTTCGACGACAGAAAAGGATGATTCTGATAATGGGTTCGGGCTTCGATAATTCCCTGACGAAAATTTCAGCCATACCGGAGAGTAACTACTCCACCGGGCCGAATCAGGGCGCCAGGCCGCAGTGCGACGAATCCCTTCCTGCCACCCGGAGCGGCGCTCCGCTGGATGCGCAAGAATCGCAGCCTTATCGTGTCACCATTTCAGAAGAAGCCCTCCGCAAAGCAGGGTTGCTGAAAAACGAACCCCAAAATGGAAAATCCGGCGCGCCCGCGGAAAACGATCGCATCGACAACAAAAGCAACAGCGCCACCGCCAATCCCCAGGACACGCTTGAACTGGAAAACCTGAAACGACGCGACCGCGAAGTGCGCGCGCACGAACAGGCGCATGTCATCGCAGGCGGTTCCCTGGTACGCGGCGCGGCCAGCTTCGGATATGCCACCGGCCCCGATGGCCGGTTATACGCCGTCAGCGGCGAAGTCTCGATCGACTCCAGCCCGGTGCAGGATGACCCGGAGGCGACCAGCCGAAAAATGGGCCAGGTCAGCCGGGCCGCCCTCGCTCCAGCCCAACCATCCGGGCAGGACCGGGCTGTGGCCTCCGCGGCCACAAAAATGGAAGCGGAAGCTCGCAGGCAAATTACGCAACTGCAGTTGGAGAAGATGCAGGGTGCCGCCACTCAACCTGGCGAATCAACGCCCGCCACCGGTCAGCCAGTAGACCTGCAAAAAGCCGCTTCCCAGAATAAGCACGTCAACATCCAGGCCTGACCGAAAGTAGTATTACGCCAGATCGCCAGATTTCCGCACATAACAAAGTACAAATTGCCCATCACAATCTCAGGAACATACCTGGGATTGTTCTTTCGTATCAGTCAAGTTACATCTGAGGAATCGCTATGTCAAAAATCTGACAGCCATGATAAACTATTTTTCGCCAAGGCTGGCCCTGTCAGACCGCACAAGATGAATAATCTAAGCCACCCCACTCCTTTCGATGCCATGAATGTGATTCATCAGCCGCAATCAACCATAAATTATCAAGCCTGCCGCTAGGGAGTGATTAAGTTGATTTATTCCTTGGAAGAAATACAAGCTCTTGAAACTGAGATTGAAACACTCAGTTCACCCTTAGCGCAAATTGACGCTTATCTCCATCTGGCCTGGCATCTGCGCTATCGGAATAAAGATCGTGCCATGCTGTTCTGCCAACAGGCCAACAAGCTGTCTCAAACAGGTGAATATGCGAGCCAGCCCTATCGATTAGGTTTGGCCACCGGCCTGGCGATTTCCGCATATATCAACACCTTTCGATTTAAGCTGGACGATGCGCTGGACCAATCGACTCAGGCGTTAAATTTACTCGAAGGTCTGCCCGCAGCGCCCGCCGCAGTGGACGCAAGACTTTCGATTTGCTGGAGCTACCTCTATCTTGGAGAATTTTCAATTGCTTTTGATCATGCGCTGTTAGCCTTGAAGCTCGCCAGGGAACTTGGCTGCAAGGAGCGGGAGGCTCACGCCCAGGATGCCTTGGGAAGCGTTTATAGTAAATCTGCAGAATATCAGAATGCAATCGAAAGCCATCATGAAGCATTACGGATTGTACACGACATCAACGACATTACGTTCGAGGCGATGGTGTTGAATAACATGGCATGTTCCTTGCTGGATATGGGCAATTTGCCCGAGGCTCTTTCTGCCAGTTTAAAGAGTATTGAATTAACCCAACACCTCGGCTTGTACGAAGAGGAACTGATTTTCTATACCACAGTTGCTGACATCCTGATAAAAATGCAAGAGTTTGAACGCGCCAAATATTATTTAGAAGAAGCCCTGGAAAAAACCAGCGGCGCCGAATTCACAAAGACGCACGCATACATCCTGGTAAGCATGGCAGGACTCAAACTGGCACAAAAAGATTTTCAGGCAGCCGAACCGTATTTACTCCAGGCATTAGAGCGTGTTTAAGAATTGAATCGGGGTTCTGAATATTGTAAAATTGTAGGATGAGCAAAAACAGTTACTCGA
>CAILYI010000016.1 GCA_903838415.1 uncultured Anaerolineae bacterium
GGAGTCGGTTACGCCTGCGGTTGGTGCCAGGGTTGCTGTCCAGGTGATTCCGCCGTCTGTGGATGAAACGGTGGTCAGGGTGGCGTTGGCGATGGTCAGATCATCATTTGTAAAACCGGTCACCGCTTCAGAAAAAGTGAAGGTAACCAAGGATGTTTCCCCAATACTCAGGGTGGTGTCTGTCACAATGATGGCAGCGGTGGGCGCGGATATATCAAGGGTGACCTGGTTATCGGTGGAAGTGCTGGCAGTGTTCAGGTTGACAACACTGTCAGAAACTTTGCCAGCCGGAATGGAGGCGGTCACAATGCCGTTTCCGGTCATACCGCTAACGGAGACGGTGTAGACAGGCCCTGTCCCGCTGATGGCAGCGGTCAGCGTTCCAGGCGCCGTGCTGCCCACAAAGGATATATCTTCCGGGCTGAAGCCGCTAACCGTTTCGCTGAATGTGACGGTATAGAGATCTGCTCCGCTATTTGACGGGTCGGAGTGACCGACTGCCTGATTGATGGTGACGGATGGGATGTTTTTATCATAGATGATGGTATTGCCCCCCGTACTGGTACTGGCAGTATTTGTATTACCTGCCAGGTCGGATACCTTCCCAGCATTAATGGATGCGGTAACGGTGCCATCTCCGGTCATACCGCTGACTTTGATACTGAATGTTGTGCCATTAAAAGGCGTGACTTCAGTGATCACGGCTGTGGTGGCCCCGGCTATTCCGGTTAGGGTCACATCGTCAGGAGTAAAGTTGATCAAATTGATCGGCTCGCTGAAGGTAGCCTTGAAGTTGACCGGGCTGATACTGGTTGGGTCTGCCTGCCCGACAGCCTTTTCCACACTAATGGCGGGTGGGGCGGTGTCCAATGTGAACAAAGTTGGGTACGTAGTGTTTTCATTGATCTTCCAAACATCAGGAAAAACCCAATTAGTAAAAGAATTTTGTTTTTTCATCAAAAGGGTGGTGAGTGGGGTTCCATTACTCGTGTCGCTAAGCCCCGACAGAGTAGAATCGTAATACGATTGGACAATGGAGCCTGTGTTAATGGCAGCCAGTCCGCCGTTTAGGCTGGTTTCCTGCACACGGGTGGCGCCGCCGAGCAGGCTGCCGGTATTATTTACACTCGAGCTGTCCAGAACATTGGTACCGGCAGCTTCATCCAGTTTCCAGTAGCCGATCAACCCAAGCTCACTTCCGGTAAGCTGCTTGTATTTGTTGGAAGCAATTTCCGCAGTTGTTCTGGCTGCACTCCAAAAACGCACGTCCGCGATCTTTCCCTTAAAAAAATAGAAGGGTACTCCTCCATGATCATTTCTTGCGCCGATGAAAAAAGCATTCGTATTATCTGCCAGTGGGTTGATATTTGGATTGATTAAGGCAAGATGCGCCACAGTACCCTGGTTTACCCCATTCTGCCAGATGTCCTGTGGAACGCCATTCAGGAATACCCTGATTTCCCTTTTCTCGTAATCCCAACTTGCGGCAATATGGTTCCACCCTGACTTTAATACGTTGGGAATATCATTATAAGCACTTGGATCTCCACCTACGACATCATCTATTCTATTCACCGGAATAAACCTGATACCTTGATTAACCGACGAAGTATGAATTTCGAAATTCTCTAACCCTTTCCCGGTAATAAAGTTGGTAGACGTTGTTTCCGATTTAAACCATGCTTCGAGGGTAAAACTTGCAGTAACATACGCCGCGTTATGTGGAATGGAAATATAATCATCTACTCCATCAAACTGAACATAATTATTAGTGATGGCTTGCGAAACGGAAGATGCTGCATAAGTATTGGTCAGGGTTCCGCTGTTGGTGCCCACCAGCCCCCCGTTTTGGTCTCTTCCCCGGACAGTTGCAATGGCAAAAGCGTTGGTGATCGTCCCGCTGTTGCTGCCCACCAAACCACCCACCACATTCATACCGCTGATAATGCCTTCAGCAGCTACACGGCTGAGTGTGCCCTGGTTGAAACCTGCCAATATTCCGGCATTATCTGCTGCGGTTACATTTGCTCCTTCAATCCTCAGATTACTCACGGTCCCTATTGACCCAATTACACCAAACAAACCTTGATTGACCGTTTGCGTATCTGCAATGAACAGATTGCGGACGGTATACCCGTTGCCATCCAACTGACCTGTGAAGGGCGAGGCAACAGAACCGATCGAGACCCAATTGGTATAGGCGGCTAAGTCAATATCCGCCATCAGCCGGTAATTTCCACTTAAATTATTTCGGATATTGTTAAATTGTGCAGGTGTGGTGATTTCAACCAATACTTCCTGCGCATAAACAGGGGAAATATTCATAATGGAAAAAAGGAACAGGAACCCAATGACGCAGGATATGACTTGGACGATCAGTTTGTTTTTCATGATTTGTTTATTTCAGCATCTGAAAGAGATGGCTGATTATCGTCCACGGGATGTGTCTGGTAACCCAGGCGGCAGTTGGTGAGGACTTTTAGGCCGGTTTGAAAAGCGTTTGTCATGGTGTTTTCTCCTCTCCAAATCCTACCCAGTGGCAGGGCTATGAATAGCATACACGCTCAGCGTGACGTAAGCGTGACGGGAAGGGCTGTTTTTGAATTGAGTTTTGGAGGGAATTATTAACCAATGGTGCTAGTTGAAAAAAGGATAGTCATGAGATACCCTAATGGTGACGAAACCAGAAAAGAGAAACCTCATGACTACAGACGATATTATCCTACTCATTTTTTACCTCGTGGCCACTTCTTTGCCGGAGATTCGGCGACATCCACAGGCGAAGCTGTATCCGAGCGAATTAGTCACAATTGTAGTGGACCCCAAAAACTGGACGGTTTTTGGTCGATCCTAAGGGGTGGTCTGATCGGGTTGAGCTAACCGCCAGGCGATTTCAAACTCAACGGGTGTCAGATACCCCAGTGATGAATGGATAC
>CAILYI010000017.1 GCA_903838415.1 uncultured Anaerolineae bacterium
CAGCCCCAGGCGCAGCCCCAATATCAGCCACAGGCCGCCCCCCAACAACCCCAGGCTCCGCAGCAGTATCAGCAGCCCCAACAGCAGCAGGGTGGCTTCACAGTTCCCCAGCAGCCCGGTAACAACGGCAAGCGCAGCTGGTAATCCCACTTATGCCGGGGAGGTCAGCGATGACCTTCCCGGCAACCCCCATTCCGTAGGAGGAATAGACCATGAGTAACAAAGAGCAGGTAGTAAAGATTTCCCGCAACATCAGCGAAAACGCATGGATGCAATCGCTGGACGACAAACATCGCCTTTCCTGGATCATGCTTTTGCATCGCGCCTGTGATGACCAGGGCCATTTCGCGCTGAACTGCAAGACGCTTCGCAACTATGTTTTCTTCGGTGATCTGCTTTCCGATGACGAAATCAAGCAAATCATCAATGACTTCGTGGAAGCCAAACATCTTTTGGCTTACGAAGTGCTCGACAGGCAGTATTACGAAGTTGTCAATTGGTGGAACTATCAGGAAGCTCAATATCAAGCAAATCATTTCACTCGTTTTCCACCACCCGAAGGTAAGGGAGTTGAATATCGCCCAACGGCGGCTGATATAAAAGATTGGGAGGCGTATCGAGAAGAAAAGCTAAAACATCTGTAATTTCGTGCGCTTTCACAGGCAACCATACTCGAAAGGGGAGGGCAGTAATGCCTTCCCCGCCACAAAAATCTGCACGAGGATATACGCCATGAGAAACATTGTCCAGGAGATGCACAAAGACCTTTGGTATCGGTCGCTCTCAATTCTTGAAAAACTAGCATGGTATGGAATGATTTGTCAACTTGCTGATGATCAAGGCCGCTTTCTCGTTGATCCCATAGAAATGCGGCACATGGTATTTTCCGGGAATCAAGATGTTACGACCGACCAGGCAGAAGAAATCTTCAGAAAATTTGCAGAGGCCAGAAAGATAGTTCTCTATGTTCACAAAAACGACAATTATTGTCAAATTGTGAACTGGTGGAAATACCAATTTCATGCGAAGTTCATGGCCAAAAGCACATATCCGGCCCCCGCTGGATGGACTGATTGCTGGAATTCTGGCGTCGGTATCCATAACGACCCTTCTAAGAACTGGAAAAAAAGAGAAAAGGCTGGTGGCTTTAAGGCAAAAACACATTCACCAGCCAGTAGCTCAGTCAATCAGACAGTTGATATTCAGGAGCCATAACCTGTTTTGTAAGCTGACCTGCACGATTAAAAAAGTGGTTATCGTGCATTGTTACGGATATCGTCACGATGTCCGTAACAACGCACGTGACGATGCCCGTAACGGCGATTATGTTTAGGTTTAAGTTAAGGTTTAGGTTTAGGTTTAGGTTTAGGGTTAGGTTTTATGCGGCCGCAAGAGCGGCGGCTCTCGGAGCGAAAAAGAGCATTTCGCTCCTCGATATGGGAATTTTTTCAAAAAAGATTTGCACCCTTTTATTGGTCGAAATAATTATTTCAAAGGTAATAAATGATAAGAGCTTCCCCCTTAATAGAAAAGAACAGATCAAGACCAGAGGTAATTAATTAATAAGGATTACTAGAGAGATTAATTTAGAGCAAGAGCCCATTAAGAAAAAGAGCAAGAGCAAAGATCAAGAGCAAAGGCAAGATCAAGAGCAAAGGCAAGATCAAGAGCAAG
>CAILYI010000018.1 GCA_903838415.1 uncultured Anaerolineae bacterium
AGCCTGGCCTCCGGGCAGGGCGCCAAACCCGAAGAATTATTGACCAAGCCCGAAGATCGGGCGGACAAGGCACCCGATTGGTTGAGCGAGGTGGAAACTCCACCATCCGAGCTGTCTTCGCTTATTTCTGGTCCTGGTACGAGCGAATCCGAACAGGATGAGGCTTTGGCGTGGCTTGAGTCATTGGCTCAGAAACAGGGCGCAAAGACTGAAGAATTAATCACCAATCCTGACGAGCGCCAGGAAAATGTGCCGGATTGGGTCGCACAGGTCGGCCAACAGCCCGAAACCGTTCTTCAGCCAGATTTGTCGGAACTCCCGGTTTCGCAAGAACCGCCTTCTGAGATAGACGAGTCCGTTCTTGGGCCGCTGTCTGAACTGGTTTCGGGGCCGGGGACAAGTGAATCTGAGCAAGATGCGGCGTTATCATGGCTCGAGGCGTTGGCTCAGAAGCAGGGCGCAAAGCCGGAAGAACTCATTACCCAACCGGATGCCCGTCAGGAAAGTGCGCCTGATTGGATTGCACAGATTGGACAGCAACCCGTTGCTTCGGTCGAAGCGGCTGACGAAGTCAACTCCGCACCGCAAGAGACACAGGATGAAGCGCTGGACTGGCTGCAGGGACTTGCTGACGAGCAGCCTGTCGCTCCAGTGGAAGCCAACTCCGCCCCGCAAGAGACACAGGATGAAGCGCTGGATTGGCTGCAGGGACTTGCGGACGAGCAGCCTGTCGCTTCGGTGGAAGTCAACTCTCCACCGGTAGAGTCGCAGGATGAAGCGCTGGACTGGCTGCAGGGACTTTCTGACGAGCAGCCGATTGCTTCGGTGGAAGCCAACTCTGCGCCATTAGAGTCACAGGATGAAGCACTGGATTGGTTGCAGGGACTTTCTGACGAAGAGCCTGTCGCTCCGGCGGAAGCTGTTGTACCGATTGAAACCACAGTCGCGCCGCAAGAAGAAGTAATAGACTTGCAGCAGGGACTTTCGGACGAACTGCCTGTCGCAATTGTCGCCCCGGTAGAAAGCCTGGTCACGCCACTGACTGCCCAGGATGATGTTTTATCCTGGTTGCAAGGACTTTCGGACGCAGAGTCTGAACAACCCGTTTCGCAGAGACCAGCAGAGCAGCCAGCAGATGTGATGAATGATGTCAGCGCGATTTCGGCTGATGTTGCAGAAACCGGCGCCGCTGAAGTTGAAGATGGTCTCGATTGGCTTGGCGATTTAAACAAATCTGCAGAAGCCGCGATACCTTCGATGCCGTGGGAGCAGGCGGAAACCCTTCCTGCAGAATCTCCGATTGATCAACCTGTCAAACTGGCCGCAGATGAATCACTTGATTGGCTGTCCGATTTGGGACAGGAAGAAGCGCAGGCCTCCACTGACCGGATGCCCTGGGAGCAGGAAATCCATGCGCCTGAGGTCGAACCCGTTGCTGAGGCTGTGGAGACTGAACCCGAAGAATCCGCCGGTGTTCCGGAAGAGATGAATCCGTTTGAGGAGCAAGAAAAACCAGTCGTTTCGGCGGTTGAACCGGTTGAGATCCCTGCAGAAGAACCGGCACCTGTTGCGCCGGTTGAGTCTCCAAACTGGTTCGACGCCGAACCTGTCAAGGCAGTATCAACCGACAGCGAAATCGAAGAATTGCCCGCCTGGTTGAAGGATACTTCGGCAGACGAACAACTGCCTGTTCCGGAACAGGTCTCTGATTGGGTTGTTTCGCAGGAAATTCCAGCCGAGACAGAACCTCCTGTCAGCGAGGCAGCGCCTAAAGAACCTGTTAGTCAGGCGTCGGCTGAGCCGGTTTCCTTCTCTGTGATGGACGTTGCTCCAGTAGAAGAGTCAGCTCCAGTTGAATCTGCGCCAGTTCCAGTTTTGAAATCAACCGCAATTTTGGGTGGCGATAAAGATGCCCAGATCGTGCAGCGGGCGCGTGATTTGCTGGGGCACGGCGGCCTGGATGGCGCAATGAATGAATATTCAAAGCTCATCAAAAAGGGCAAGATGCTGGAAGAAGTCATTTACGATCTAAAGGAAGCCGTTTACAGTCATCCGGTGGATGTGGTGATCTGGCAGACTTTGGGAGATGCGTACAACCGCTCGAACCGCCTGCAAGAAGCGCTGGACGCTTACAGCAAGGCTGAAGAGTTGCTGCGCTAAAATTCTGTGAGCGAGTGAAGGGCGCGCCATTCGCGGCGCGCCCTTTTGTTATGGTAAAATCCTGCCCGGTAAAATTTGCTTTGATTTTCTTTGGAGGCTAAAATGGAATGTTCTCTGGTTTTGGTAAAACCCGATGGTGTACAGCGCGGGCTGGTGGGTGAGGTGATTGCCCGCCTGGAGCGGCGCGGTCTGCGGCTGGTGGGTGCCAAGTTTATGCAAGTCAGCAAGGAGCTGGCTGAGGAACACTATGCAATTCATAAGGGCAAGCCATTTTATGATGGCTTGATCGCTTACATTATTTCTGCGCCGGTCATGGCGATGGTTTGGGAAGGCCCCAACGCGATTGCGGCCATTCGCCAGACGATGGGCGCCACCCGTCCCTGGGAAGCTGCGCCTGGTACCATTCGACATGATTTCGCGCTGGAAGTGGGCCGCAACATCACCCACGCTTCTGACAGCCCGGAAAATGGCGAAAAAGAAGCCGCTCTCTGGTTCAAAAAGGATGAGATTGTCTCCTGGAGCCGTGAAGTGGATAAGTGGATTTTTGAAAAGTAGCATTCAGTAAAAACGAAAAGCCGCCTTGTAGATTTTTCTACGGGGCGGCTTTTCGTTTTAAAGAACTGACAGGTTACTGCAGGCGAAGAAGGATTTTGCCTTCTTTCCAGAGTTCTTCCAATTTGTAGAAATCCCTGGTTTCCTCCGCGAAACAATGGACGATGACGGAACCAAAATCAACCAGCACCCAGCCGCTGGCGGATTCTCCCTGAACCCGTCCCTTGATATCGTACTTTTCGCGGACATGATCGATGACGCCGTCGGCCAGGGCGCTCAGCATGCGATCAGATGTGCCAGTGCAGATGACGAAGTAGCCGGTAAACATGGCTATTTTTTCCAGATCCATCAGGACGATATTTTCGCCTTTTTTGTCTTCCAGGGCCTCGACAATTGTATGAGCAAGTTCCAGTGTGTTCAAATTATTTCCTTTTCTTGTGCATTACCTATGCAGGTTGCAAGTCTTGGTGCTATTGGCCCAATTGGGCTTTAAACAGATGGGTGTACACCGGTCCGGTGTTTTGTAAATCGCTTTTGAACAAATAAACGGCTTGTGCGTGGAAAGTTCCCAATGAACCGATATTTTGCGTAGTAAGTGTCGACTGGAGCGTCCGTAACTCCTCCGCGCTGACTTGTTCGCGGACACGTCCAACCGTCAAATGTGGAGAAAACGATTTGTCTTCGGCTTCATAGCCCAGGCGAGCCAGGTTGGTTTCGATTTTGGATTGCAACCTGCTCAATTCGGGCGGGACGGCCAATCCGATCCAGATGACGCGCGGACGGCGTGAATTGGGGAAACAACCCAACCCGCTGACGGTGATTTCAAACGGAGCTTGCTGACTGCATTCTGCCTGGAGCGCTTGTGAGAGTATCTCCACATTGGCAGGCGAGATTTCGCCCAGGAATTTCAGCGTCAGGTGGATATTTTCAGCGGACACCCAGCGGACCGCGCGACCAGCGTCTTTTTGCAGGCTGGCGGTTTGAGTCGCTATCGCTTTTTTTATCTCAGGGGGGATTTCTATGGCAATGAAAGCGCGCAACAAACTCATAAAATCCGATCAGGCTGGACTTGTATCAGCAATGACTTTTTTCAGGGTGTTTTTCAAATCGAGAAATCCTACGGGTTTGGTCAAATAAGCGGAAGCTCCGGCATCCATCCCGATTTTAATGTCTGATGGCATGGATTTGGCCGAGATCACAATCACCGGGATTTTTTCCAGCTGTGGTTCGCGGCGCATAAATCTAAGCACTTCAAGCCCTGAGATATCGGGCATCATGACATCCAGGATGACGAGATCGGGCATTTCTCGGCTGATCAGGCCAATGGCCGGGCCGCTGGAATAGGTTTTTACCACGCGAAAGCCATTGATGCGCATCATTTCCGCGAACATCTCGGCTGCGTCAACCTCGTCTTCAACGACAATTACAGTTTTCTGGTCACTTGTCATAAGCCGGCTACTCCACATTTCTCCGGCTAAAAATAGCATATTTGCGGGGAAAAGGCAAGAGGAAAATAAAAAGATCGGCGCACGGCGTATGCAGCCGATCTTCCCATTGAGAGTGGGCCCGGAGGGACTCGAACCCCCGACCTCATGTGTGTGATACATGCGCTCTAACCAACTGAGCTACGAGCCCATTGCAGTCCAAGATTATAGTATAACACCCGCCCTTTGACAAGGATTGAACTGGTAAAAATTCTTATGGCGGCGGCAAAAAACTCCACGGATTGACCTTGCTGTAAAGGGTGTGCATCAATTCAAAGTGCAGGTGAGAACCGCTGGATCGCCCGGTGCTGCCGATGGTGCCCATCACGGTGCCCTGGTCAACGCTTTGTCCGCAGATAACAGCGATGCTGTTAAGGTGACCGTAAAGCGATTGCCAGCCATTTCCGTGATCGACCATGATCATGTTGCCGTAGCCCCAATCATTCCAGCCAGCGTAAACAATTACACCCGCATCCACGGAGTAGATGGGTTCACCCGTATTTCCGGCGATATCGATGCCGCGATGGTTGGTGTCAGGGGAGAAGTCAAAACCCGAAAGGTAGTGTTTGTTCGCGGGCCAGATGAAATATCCCAACCCAACAGCGCCGTCACTGATTTTTCCACAGGAACCGGCGCCCATCACGCGTGCTATCGCCGGGTTGGTGCGCGTCACGCCGACCGGCGCGCTCCAGGAGGTATAGGCCCTCGTTCCACCGGGCACGATCAGCCAGGTGCCCGGCTTGATGTTGGGGTTCGAAAAATCACCAATCGTTGCCCGGTCAAGCTTATTAAGCGGATAGTTGATAATGTCCTCGGGTTTTACATTCAACCCTTTGGCTACGCCGTTTAAACCGTCCCCGGCTTGCCATTCGTAGTAATAACCATCCACGGGCAAAATATTCAATTCTGCCCCGATCGACAGGTTGTGCGGGTCATCGCGCAGGGTGTAGTAATTCCCAAACATAATCGTCTGTGGCATGAGATGATACTTCGCCGCAATGCCAATCACCGTATCGCCCTTGGCAATGGTGTATTTGATAATATCCTGGCGAGGTCGGTCGGGGATGTTGGTGTGCAGTAACGCCATGCGCGGCACGCCGTTGAAGGAGGCCTTCAGCTGTGGAATGGAGGCCACATCCACGGACGGCACCGCCGTTGGTTCGGATGCGGACGCGTTTGTGTTTGCGTTCGTCAGCGACGCATCGTTGTCGGCGGAGCGTAGTAATATCACGACGGCAATAACCAGCAGCAGTGTCAGGATGCCGGTACCAATCCGGGCAATGGTTTCTCCGAGGCCCAGGCGCGCCAACATCTCCAGCCAATTGGGACCGGTTTGTTTTTTTGATTTGCTATCAGGCTGATCAGCGAGGGATTCTTTCCCCGATTCAACCGGTTTGGCGCCTTCTTTAAATTCATCACTCATGCTTTTACTCTTTGGAAATCATCATAACATGCCCAAAAATGGCCGTCAAGCCAACCATTAAGCGCTGATTAGGAGACTCATCCTCTTTAGCGGATTCTATAACCGGTGCGGTTTCGCCTTTTGACGTTTTTCCCGGAGATTTACAGGACCCGCATCCTTATTTCCGGGTTTGACAGTTGAATCGTCCCGATCACCAGCAGACAAATCAACCCGCAAGTCAGCGCGGCCCACGGCACACCCCAGGTCTGCGCCGCCCAGCCCACGGCCAGGCTTCCAAAAGGTGCGACGCCCTGCAAGGCCCACAGATACGTGCTGAAGACTCGTCCTCGCAAGTTATCGGGCACTTCCAATTGGATGAAGGTGTTCATCATCGCCAGCGCCGTGACGGTGCCCCAGCCGATCAGCACGATCAGCGCAAGTGCGGTCGGAATGTTGCGCGTGAATGAAAGCAGGATGATGCCAAAGATAAAGACGATTTGACCGGCGGTCATGACCCATCCTTTTCGCCGGGGGTTGAAGGAAGCCAGCGAAAAAGCCGCGATCAGCGCGCCAACTCCCTGGGCAGTATACAGGGCGCTATTCCGCGCCGCGGTTGACGCTTCAGTATCGCCCACCTGCGCCAACACATCGCGCGCGATGACTGGAATCTGCTGTAATAATGGAAAGCCGACGAAGCCAAGCACCGCGGCCATCACGATGATCATCCCAACCGTGCGGGTTTGCTTGATATAAACCTGTCCTTCGCGGAATTCGGCCCACAGGTTGTGTTTTGCTTCTGTGGGTTGGGTCTTGAAGGGTGTTCTCACAAAGAAGAGACTGATGATAATGAACAAGTAGCTGACGCCGTTGGCGAGAAAGGCCCAGCCTTCGCCGTTTCCCTGGATAAAAATCAGGAATGGGGCTACCAGCGTTGGGCCGATGACGCGCGCCGCGTTGAAAATGGTCGATTGGAGCGCGATGGCATTGGGTAATGGCCCTTTTCCGACCAGCTCGATCAGCATGGCCTGGCGGGCGGTAATTTCAATCGCGTTGGCTGTGCCCAGTAAAAACGCCAGCACCACGATATGCCAGATTTGGATGATTCCCGTCAGTGCAAGAAAAGCCAACAAAAAGGCCTGGATCATCATGACCGCCTGCAGGATGATGACCGTCTTGACCTTGTCGAGCCGCTCGACGAGTACGCCGCCGGGCAGCGCCAGAATCAGCGTCGGCAGGGCGCTGGCGAAACCGATCAGGCCCAGGTCAAAGGGTTTTCCACTTAATCGGTAGGCCAGATACGGCTGGGTTGTGTTCTGCATCCAGGTACCGATCAGTGAAATAAATTGTCCAACCCAGAAGATTGTGAAATCTCGCGACGCAAGCGCCGGGTAGCGCTGGATGATTTGTTGTTTGATGGGCATGGGTTGATCTTAAGAAAAGTCTCTTTTGGGGTCTCTGGATGTTTTGTCGAAGGGCAGGGGGACAACCAACTCCGCGCGGTCATTGCCGGGGCTGTTGACGAGCGTTGAGACCGGGTGCGCGGTCATTTCATCCGCCGGATATTGGGTCAGAAGATTTTGCAGCGCTTCCGGTTTCTGTGGGGCGGTCTCGAGCCATTGGGCATGGGCGCTGCCCGGCAGGATGACCGGCATGCGATTGTGGAGGGTCGACATCAACTCATTCGGTTCGGTAGTGATGATCGTGCAGGATTTGATCTGTGATCCATCGGGCGAGAGCCATTCGTCCCATAAACCGGCAAAGGCGAAGGGTTGGCCGGATTTGAGCCGGATATAGTGCGGGATTTTGAGTTTCGTCCCGAGCTGTGACTTCCACTCGTAAAATCCATCCGCCAAAACCAGGCAGCGTTTGTATTTATACGCGCCGCGAAAGGAGCTTTTTTCGGCCAGCGTTTCGGCGCGGGCGTTGATCAGTCGTGAGCCGATGGTCGGGTCTTGGGCCCAGACTGGAATTAAGCCCCAGATGTAATAGTCGGCGGCGAGTTTCCCGTCATTAGGCAGTACCAGTACCGGCTGGGTGGGAACGATGTTGAAGCGCGGTTTGCCCTGGATGGGAAAGGAATATTCAGGAAAGGCTGACTGCAAATCAGCCGGGTCAACAGTGAGTGTAAATCTTCCACACATGGAGTCCTCTTTTCAGATTGGGCGTGTGAATAACGAAAGTTGGATGGAAGCTAATGTTGATTCTTGCGCGGGGTGGCCGAGGGGACAAACCCTTTTGGCGTTGGGGTGGAAGTGACTTCGCGCAGTGGCGTGAAGAAGAAAAATTCCATGGTTGTGTCGGTCTGGTTGACGGAGCTCTCAGGATTGATGACCTGATAGTATGTCACGCCGGGTTTGAGTGGGATGGCGAAACCGTCTTTATCCTGGAATTGGATGGGCTGGTCGATTTGATCGCGCACCCAGGAGCCTTCCACCATGCGGCCATCGCGGAAAAGGTAGGCCTGTCCGGTGCCGTTGATGGTGATGTCAAAGACCTGGTCGGCGCGGTCGAACTCATTATGGAAGATGTGCGGCACGAACAAAACGACGACGTTATCGGCAGTCAGTTGGGCGCCGGTCAAATTGTCGATGTGCGGGCCGTATACTTCGCCCTGTGTAAAAGCGGTGGCATCGACGGTATCGGAGTAGCGTTTATAAACCCGGCTGGTGGGATCGTATTCCCAGTAATTGTAGCTGTAAATCGAATAGTGGGTGTAAATGCGATCGATGGCTGGAAGCGATTCAGGATAAAGCAGCGGCGCGAAAAGCGCGGCGCGTAAATTCTGGCGGCTGTTATCGGTTAATTTGGAGCCAACTCCGGCTGTGTTAACAAAGACGTTGTTGTAACCCAGGATGCTGGTATCCCGGCATAACGGAGGACAGTTATCAGGGCGAGGTACGAAAAGCAAGGGCAGCAAATCGCTATCCAGCAGATGTTTTTCCACGCGTTCGTCGGCGTTGGCGAAGACCAGCGAGGCGTGATACATCCGCATGACATACTCGTCAAAGTAACGCCCTGAGCGCACGGGTCCGGCGCGTTCGGCATCCTGCGAATAAAACACGGCGATGAAGCGCGTCAGACCGTCTTCGATGTAATATTCGTAGACCTGATCGGCGCGGGTCAGGCCTGATTGGACAGGTCGTACTGCTCCACGCGGAAAGGTGCTCACCTTAACTGCGATCGGGCGGCGGTTCAGATTTTCAAGAATGGCCGGTCTCAATCCGGTCAGTGGATCGGCGTCTGGTGGCAGCGTGGATGAATATTTTACGATCGGCAGGGGAGAACTGAAAACCAGGGTGGGCGTAACTGGCATGGCCGTCGCGGCCCGGGCGGTGGCTGAAGGCAGGTAAATGACAGTCCGGCCGGGTGTGGGGTGAAATGTGGGCTTGGATGCAATTCGGCTGGAATTTGCCGCGGGGCTGTCAGTGCTGGATAGGGAACGCGCATTCTGGTTGGCAAGCATCAGAATCCCTAAAATACCACCCAAGGCGATAATCGTTCCCCAGATGACCAGCACAAGTGTTTTGAGCCTTGAAGCTTTCATCGCCGGGATTATACCGCTTTACAGGCGCCAAACCTGATAAAATACGTTACCCATGTATGTATTAGCTACTCTATTGCTGCTTTTTCTGGCTGTCGTCACCATGGCGGCCTTGCGCCTATCCCGTTCCTCGGTCTCTTTTGCCTGGCTGACCGCGGTATTAGGCGCTTTGGTGGCCTGGATCAGTATATTATTCTGGCAAATTGACCTGCCGCATCTCTATTCTCCCAGTTTGTGGCAACCCACCAGCCTTTTTAACGCTTCACCCGAATTATTGGCGGATTCCTATGCCTGGATCTATGCCTTGAGCCTCACTGCGCTGGCTGGGGCGGTGGTGTTGACTTCGCCGGTGCGGACCTCAGCGCTCAATCCGGTCGCTTGGGCTGGCACGCTGGCGCTCACAATTTTGGGATTGCTGGCTGTTTTGGCGGATAACCCGCTCACATTGGTGTTGGCCTGGGCCGCAATTGATCTGGTGGAGTTTGCGATCATGGTACGCACTGCTCATTCCGCTTCACTCAGCGAACGGACGGTGATCTCGTTCTCAATCCGGGCGATCGGAACGGGAATTGCCTTATGGGCCAGCGTCGTCAGTGCCATCAACGGGCAGACTTTTTTATTCGAAAATGCTTCTGCTAAGGTTGGAATCATCCTGTTGTTGGCTGTCGGTCTGCGTCTGGGTGTTCTCCCACTCCACTTGTCTTATAAAAATGATTCCACCTTGCGGCGTGGATTTGGCACCACGCTGCGCCTGACAGCGGCCGCCTCCAGCCTGATCTTACTGGCCCGATTGCCATTTTCTGCCCTGGATCCTGCTATCGTGCCCATTGCGTTGGCTTTTGTGGCCCTGGCAGCATTTTATAGCGCCTGGAGATGGTTTTCTGCTCCGAATGAACTCATCGGGCGTCCATATTGGATTATTGGCATGAGCGCGCTTTCCCTGGCCGCCACCTTGCGCGGAAATTCCGCGGGGAGCGCCGCCTGGGGAGTTGCGATGCTGTTATTTGGCGGCATTTCCTTCCTGTATTCTGCTAGACAGATCTGGTACACGCGCATCCTGGCAGGTCTTGGAATTTTGCTGATGGCTGCGCCCCTCAGTTTGACCGCTTCTGGCTGGATGGGAGCTTTCCCCCAACCGTTGATTTTCTGGCCACTCTTCCTAACAGCGCATGTGATGCTGTTGGGTGGATATATTCGACACTTGTTCCGGGCTGGAGAAACCTCCTATTTTGAGCTTCCTGTCTGGGCGAAGACTGCTTATCCGCTCGGGCTGGGAATCCTGGTCGTGACGGCTTTGGTTGTCAGCTTGTGGGGTTGGCCTGGCGCCCTTCAAGTGGGTGTTTGGAGTGTCCCCGTGTTTTTGCTCGTGCTGTCCATTCTGGTTGGATTCGCCCTATTCCGCTTCCGACGATTTTTCCTGCCCGCGCTGTCATCGCCATCGGCTGCGCGCCTTTCCCGCCTTTCAGACTTGCAAGATGTGATTGCCAGAGCGTTGTGGACAAGTTATCGCATCCTTGGGCGCTTGTTTACTTATGTCGCCAATTTGCTGGAAGGTGACGGCGGCCTGCTTTGGACACTGCTTTTATTGGTATTGTTTATCACAATTTTGAGGGGCCGCTAATGAATCCCACCATTTTATGGATTGCGGCTTTGTTGTCAGCCGCCACCGCGATTGGGCTATTGCTCAGCCGAGACTGGCGCTGGAGTCTTGGACTGTTTGCCATCCAATATTTTGCCGCTTTCGGGCTTATTTTCGATCATTGGCCTTTGACCATGTCTGCCGCCAAATTAATCGCCGGATGGATGGCTGCCGCTGTGCTGGGAATGACCTACATCAACTTGAAAGACCGTCCCACAGCTGAAACATCCTGGCCGGAAGGACGCCTTTTCCGTATTTTCGCTTCCGGACTTGTGCTGATCGTTGTCTCAGCCGTTACCACCCAGGTTGTTGAATGGTTGCCAGATGCCGGCTTGCCCATTATCTGGGGCGCGCTCATGTTGATTGGCCTGGGATTTTTGCATCTCGGTATGACCCTTCATCCGTTGCGGGTTATCCTCGGTTTGCTCACCACGCTGCTGGGTTTTGAAATGCTTTATTCCACCATTGAGAACTCCATCCTGGTCACCGGTTTGTTATCAGGCGTTACCCTCGGCCTGGCGCTCGTTGGATCTTATATTCTGATCTTAAATAATCAGGATGGTGACGAATGAGCGCCCCTGTCATTTGGATCATAACCCCGCTGGTTTTTTCCGTTATTCTGCTCGTTCTGCCCAGCAAGCGCTGGATAACCTATCTTGGAACGCTTTTTGCGCTTTTTCTTGCCGGATTGGCTTTCTGGCTGCCGCCTGAATCTGCCCAGCGCCTGGGCCCGCTTTCACTGCGGATTGATTCGACCCTTGCCGTGTTTGGCCGTCAAATCAGCCTTACCGCCGCTGATCAAGTGATCCTCGTCATTGTCTATGGCATGGCCGCTTTCTGGTTCTTTGGTACGCTGATCACGGACGGCTCGCGCCGTATCGTTTCACTTGGCCTGACGGTGATCGCCTTGCTGGTAGCATCGCTGGCTGTCCATCCATTTTTGTATGCCGCTTTGTTTATTGAGATGGCCGTTTTGCTTTCCATTCCCCTCCTGGCAGAGCCCACCCAAAAGCCTGGGCGCGGATTGATGCATTTTCTCATCTATCAGACGCTGGCCATGCCCTTCATTCTCTTTTCAGGTTTCCTGCTTTCTGGCGTTGAAGCCGGGCCTGCCGACATGGCGCTCATTACCCAGGCAGCGATTCTCCTTGGATTGGGATTTGCCTTCCTTTTTTCAATCTTCCCGCTCTACACCTGGATTCCTTTGTTGATGGAAGAATCCAAGCCGTATGCCGTTGGCTTCATCTTGACGGTTTTTCCAACCTTCAGCTTGGTGTTCGGATTAAGTTTCATCGACAGCTATTCCTGGTTGCGTGATTCCGCCGGTTTGACAGCTGCGCTGCGCCTGGCGGGTTTGCTGATGGCTGTCAGCGCCGGAGTCTGGGCGGCTTTTCAGCGTCATTTTGGGCGTATCTTTGCCTATGCGGCGGTTGCCGAGACAGGGATTTCCCTGCTGGCGCTGAGTCTGCCCGATTTTCAAGCCGGTCTACAAATCCTGTTCTATCTGCTAATTCCGCGCGCGCTGGCTTTTGCCGTGTGGACGATGTCGATCACCATCTTGAAAAACCAGGTTCCTGACCTGAAATTTTCGTCAGCGCAAGGATTGGCCCGCAGATTTCCGGTAGTTGCTTCCGGGTTGGTTTTATCCAATCTCGCCCTGGTTGGGATGCCGTTATTTGGCAGTTTCCCTGTCAGGCAGGCCTTGTGGGAAAAACTGGCAGTTCAATCCCTCCCGGCGGCGCTCTGGTTCGGGCTGGCCAGCCTCGGCTTGTGGATTGGCGCGTTGCGTTCCATGGCCGTCCTGACCATGCCCCCCCCGATCCCACCCGAGACTGTCCCTGCCGCAACTCCCTGGAAGTCAAATGAAACCTGGCAGCAGCGCTTCCTGATTGGGATTGGCTTACTCGCGCTGTTCGTTTTGGGGTTGTTTCCCCAATGGGCGCAGCCTTTCCTGGCCAACCTCCCTTTGATGTTTATCCATTTGGGCAAATAGCCCCTGGGTTGGTGATATATCCATGCATACAGGTGATTCCAACAGCACGCATAGTAATCAAGCCGTGACAAAAGCCATTCTTGTACTGCTGCTTTTGGGAACGGTGATATATTCTTTTGTTATTTCACTGCATTATGATTGGTTACAAAGAATTCCTGGTTGGTTTTTCTCCAGAAAAGAATCTCTGGCTTTCCCGTATGATTACGGTTTCCTGTTTTTTATGTTGGTGTTTGCGTTTTTTGTTATTTGGTTTGTATTCAAATTTTCGAATTGGGTTTCAATAGATATTTCACTTGTGATTATCTTATTCCTTGTGTTGCAAATCGGTTACGGAGTTGTAAAGGGCGGCGGTTTCGAATCCATTCGTTTGAAATACGCCAAAGCTGCCATCAGTGAAGAATTACAGACCGTTTGCCAGGCGCATGAGGGATTGCTATCATCAGTCCGTAACTATGACAGTTTATATGGCGAAAATTTCTGGCTGGGCACCAAGCCGCCGGGATTTTTTTTGTTCTATGCAGCCATTAAGGATGCCGTTGGCTTGTTTCGTCCAGCTGTTCTGGCTAATCCGAAGGCCTGCTTTATTACGTTAACGAAAAACTTCGCTTATCTTTTTCCTATTTTCGCTACCATCGTATTGATACCGCTCTTCTTTATCCAATCTCAGCTTAGTTCAATGCCATTTTCTTATGCATCAATATTGACGTATATCTCCGCGCCCAGCGTCCTTTTGATGACGCTTCTCCCCGATCAATTCTTGTTTCCTATGCTGTTCACTGTTTACTTGCTTGTTCTTACATTCATGATCACAAAGCAATCCACGCTCTTTGCCTTCCTGGCCGGGGGTATGGCTTACTTATTGGTATTCATGAGTTTTTCCCTTTTGCCTATCTTTGGGTTGACTTTATTTTGGCTGTCTGCCGATTTCTGGATTAATCGTGAAACCCGCACGCTTAAAACGCTTTTCCTGTTACTTTCAGCCTTTTTAGGCGGATTATTGCTGGCTGTTCTTGTAACTTGGTTGTTCCTTGGCTACAACCCGTTGACTCGTTACCAGCTTGCATTTCAGAAGCATCGAGAAATTAAGCAATTTGAATTTTCAGTAAAACGCATATTTGAATACGGATTGCTGAACCACGTTGATTTCATGCTGTGGACAGGTTTTGGCATTTTATTCTTGTTTTATGTGTCGTCAATTCGAGCTTCCATTCTGTTTTTACAAAACAAGGCTTCAACCTATGATGGTTTTCGGGTGGCCTTTTTTTTGACTTTCATTGCTATTAACCTGGCTGGACAGACCAGGTCCGAAGTTGGCCGGTTGTGGGTATTTCTGTTGCCTGGTATGGCTTTATCCATATTTCCAGAGACTTTAAATTTATTAAGAAAATCAATGCTTAGTTTTCAATTATTTTTCTTATTACAAATGTTGAGTACTTTTCTGATTTTCTACTATATCCGCTTTCCTTAATTTCCCCTCGTTTTTTCCCATGCTATAATCAATTCGTGTTTATTCCCCGCGGAGACTGCCCACATGGAAATTGAAGATCTCGCCAAAAAAATTGAATGGCTCGAAAAAGAACATCGTAAAGATCGGGCAATGATCGGTGATTTACAGGAAAAACTGGTTAGCTACGAGGGGAATTTTAGCCTGATCCAGACCCAAATGAAAGAATTGGATGCGAATCTTTCGCGTTTCTCGTCCACTACGGCGCGGCTCGATCAATTTGACAAAATGGTGACGCAATATCGCGCCGAAGTTACCAAAGCCATTGATGACGTTGAAAAACGCCGCAGTAAACACGAACGTGATGTTGAAGACCGTCGTCGCATTGAAATCGAAGTCATCAACAAATCCCTGATTGAAGTGCGTGGCAGTATCGACGCTTTGCAGGATCTTCGTCGCGGTCTTCAGGGGCGCGTGGATGAAGATGTTCGCCTTGCGCGAGTAATTCATGAGCTGGAAAAAAAGCTGGATGATTTTACTCGCACCGACGACGATATTCGTCGCAACATCCGCTCGAGTGACGAAGCCCACCGAAACGACATGAAGCGCATCACCGAGTCGCTGGGTGATCTGGCGGCTCTGCGCAAACGCGCCGAAGAAGCCCGCGAGAAAGCCGATTTGAGCTTCGACACCATGCGCCAATTGGATAATCGCATCAACGAACTGCTTTCATCCGAGTCCGACCGGCGTCAGGCGCAGATCAGTTTTATCGAGCAGCAAAGCATGGCCCAGGTTGATCGTGACCACGCCTGGAAGGATATTCAGACTCGTTTCGAGACTTATTCCCGCCAGACCACCAACCTCGACCAGCAAATCCTTGCCATGGAAGAAGCCCAACGCGCCGTCAAACGTTCGCAGGAAGCCTTCGACGACATCAGCCTGCGCATGGAACGTCGCATCAACGAAATTACCGAAGTTCAGCGCCTCGCCGAAGACCGTTTCCGCCAGGAATGGGTCACCTTTAAGGCCGACGACCAAAAACGCTGGACAAACTACACCCTGACGCAGGACGAAGTTGGCAAAAATATTCGCGCCGAATTGGACAAGCTCAATCAGCGCATCGCCACCCTGGATGACATTTCACAGTCTCTCCAGGATTTGGTTCAGCAGACCTCCGAAGCCACCGAAACCCAACTGCAGGAACTGATGAACTGGGCGCACGAATTCCTGACCAACTATGAGCGCATTATGGGCAGAGCCAGACCCACGCGCTAAGCTAAACAGACCTTTATCACTCAGAACACGCAACACGTTGCTGAAAGGACGTGTTGCGTGTTCCATAACCCAAGAGAAAATATGAGAGTTATCGGTACCGCTGGTCACGTTGACCATGGCAAATCCACCCTGATCGCTGCACTCACGGGCACGCATCCTGACCGTCTCAAAGAGGAGCAGGAACGCGAAATGACCATCGAACTCGGCTTTGGCTGGTTGACTCTGCCCGATGGTCAGGAAATCGGCATTGTGGATGTGCCCGGTCATCGCGATTTTATCGAAAATATGCTGGCGGGCATCGGCGGCATCGACGCCGCTTTGCTCGTCATCGCCGCCGATGAGGGCGTCATGCCGCAAACACGCGAGCATCTCGCCATTCTTGACCTGCTGCAAATCCAAAGGGGGCTGGTTGTCGTCACCAAGATTGATTTGGTGGAGAATGACAACGACTGGTTGACTCTCATTGAAACGGATATTCGCGCCGTTTTGACCGGCACCGTTATGGAAGATGCTCATTTCGTGCGCGTCTCGGCCAAAACCGGCTCCGGTTTGGATGATTTGTTGCGCTCCCTGGGCGAAATCCTGCAAAACACGCCCCCGCGGCTGGATCTGGGGCGACCACGTTTACCGATTGACCGGGTTTTCTCAATCGCTGGGTTTGGCACCGTTACAACCGGGACTCTGACTGACGGACATCTTTCGGTGGGCGACGAAGTTCTGCTGCTGCCTTCCGAGAAAAAAGGCCGGGTGCGCGGCCTGCAAACGCACAAAAAAAAGGAAGAAAGTGCCATTCCCGGTTCGCGGACAGCCGTCAATATTTCCGGTATTTCTGTGGATGAGATCGCGCGCGGAGAAGTGCTGGTCACACCCGGTCATTACAGCGCCACACGCCGCGTGGATGCGCGTCTGCGCCTGCTCAAGGATGTGACTGCGCCGCTAAAACATGCCACTGAAGTCAAAGTTTTCCTGGGAACGGCGGAAACTGTCGCCAGGGTGCGGGTTTTGGGCGCTGAGACGCTTGAACCCGGCGCGGAAGGCTGGATTCAGCTCGAATTGCGCGACCCGCTTGTCAGCGTGCGCGGCGACCGCTTTATTTTGCGGCGTCCCTCACCGGGAGAAACGCTGGGCGGCGGCGTCATCGTTGATCCACAGCCGTCGAAACGGCATAAACGCTTCGACGCGGATGTGCTCAAAAGGCTGGGATCGCTTTCGAAAGGCAGTCCGGCTGAAGTGTTGTTTCAAGCGGCGCTCGCTCTGGGAGCGGCATCCGCCAAAGAAACGGTCACCAAGGCCCGGCTGGAGTCTGAATCCGCGCAGAAAGCGCTCAAAGAGTGTCTTGAATCCGGGATGTTGATTCCGCTCGAAGGGGAAATTGACTCCCCATCTTCCGAAAAATATCTAATGCCCGCGCCACATTGGGAAGTTTTGCGCGCGAGTGTGCTGGCGGCGCTGACGGCTTATCATCAGGCCTGGCCGTTGAAACGCGGAATGCCGCGCGAGGAGCTCAAGAGCCGCCTGAAGCTGTCGCCGCGCCTGTTTAATGCGGCGTTAAAGCGGCTTGATCTGCAGGACGGTGGCGCGTGGCTGGCTCTGCGGGGGCACGAAATCAAGTTTTCAGCGGCCCAGCAAGCCAAAGCGGATGCGCTGCTGAAGAAGTTTGTTGCTGCGCCATACGCGCCGCCTTCCGTGAAAGAATGTCAGGCGGAAACGGGCGAGGACTTGTTCGCCGCGCTGCTGGAATTGGGCCATTTGACGCTGGTTTCGCCCGAAGTCGTTTTTCGCCGCACGGATGTTGAGCTGATGATGGCGCAGGTGCGCGAGGCCATCGCCAAAAATGGACAGGTCAGCGCCGCGGAAGTGCGCGACCTTTTCGGCACGAGTCGCAAATATGCGCTGGCTCTGCTGGAGCATCTGGATGCGATTGGGGTTACAATTCGAGATGGCGATTTTCGGCGGCTGCGGCGATAAAATCCCGGCTGCCGGGGTAATTTTTTGGAGAACTTATGATCCTTGACCCAACTTTTATGAGCAGTGTGCTCTTGATTCTGACGGCTTTTGGTGGCGCGTTTTTGGCGGCGCTGTGGCTGGCGCTCGTCATCTGGACCTGGCGCGACATCCGTAATCGCGCGCGCGATCCTTTGTCTCAGGCGCTGGCGGTGCTGGTGGTGGCGGCGCTCAACTTGCCGGGCGTGCTGGTTTACCTGATTTTGCGTCCGGCGCATACGCTGGAAGAAGAATATCAACGCACGCTGGAAGAAGAAGCCCTGCTGGCCTCCATCGAAGACCAGACGCTCTGTCCCGGCTGTGAGCGCCGTGTTAAGGAAGACTGGCAGGTCTGTCCAAATTGCCACACTCGGCTGAAAAAGAGCTGTCAATCCTGTCACAAGCTGATGGAACTACCCTGGAATATCTGTCCGTACTGCGGCACACCTGCTCCCGGGATGAGAAAAGAAGGGGAATAGTAGGTTCGTTCATGTCATTTCTGCGCACACTTTCAGATCGCTTTCAGCGCGCCTACCGCTCACGCTGGGGATTTCCGCTTTTCTTGCTGCTGGTTGGCTTTTTGGCTTATTTATATCCGTTGCTACAGTTGGGCTATTTCTGGGATGATTGGGAAGTCGTCTATCTCACGCGGCTCGCCACGCCCAGAATCCTCGAAGAATACTTTTTCTTTGACCGTCCGCTGGCCTGGCCGTACCCGGTCTATGCCGCGCTATTGGGCGCGCAGCCTTACCTGTGGCATCTGCTGACCCTAGTCTTGCGCTGGCTGGGTACGTTGTGCTTCTATCAAGCCCTGGTGCAATTGTGGCCCAAAAACCGCTCCGCTTTGCAGTGGGGCGGCTTGCTGATGATGGTCTATCCGGCCTTTTTGCAGCAGATGATCGCTACGGCTTTCAGCCGTCATTTCACCGCCTTTATGCTGTGTGGATTATCGTTTTACTTTACCGCGCTCGCGCTTCGCACCAACCGTCCCAAACTTTTTTGGATTTTGGCGTGGGTCACGGGCGCGGCGCAAATCTTCACCATTGAATATTTCGCCGGATTGGAACTGGTTCGTCCCGTTTTCATCTGGCTGCTGCTGGGAAATTTACCCTTCAAAGAGCGACTCAAGCAAACCAGCCTGCGCTGGCTTCCGTTTTTGGGCGTTTTTCTGGCTTTTGGCTGGTGGCGCGTGGTTTACTATCCAACCCTGCTTGTCACGCAGGAATTTGTCAGCCGCACCCGTTTTCTGACGGATTTACAAGCGGCCCCGTTTGGCGCGATTGCCCACTTGTTGGAATCCATCTGGTTGGATTTTGCCTACCTGATTGGACAGAACTGGCTTTCGCTAGTGACCGACCCCGAGCGCATGGATTTTGTGGCGCTGTCGACCTGGTTTGGGCTGGCGCTGGCGGCTGTGCTGGCGTTCCTGGCGGTTTTCCTGACCCGTCAACAGGACGAATCCGCCGATAGTTTTGGGACTCAAGCCTTTTGGCTCGGTTTAACGGCATTTTTCGCGGGCGGGATTCCCGTCTGGATTATCGGCAGGCAGGTCACGGGGGGCGGGGCTTTTGATCAACGCTTTGCCATTGGCCCGATGTTTGGCGCCATCCTGTTAATTGTTGCCTTCATCAATATCCTGGTTCAGCCTCACTGGCGGCCCTGGCTATTTGCTTTTCTGCTGGCGATGGGAATTTTTACACAGGTTCATCTGGTCAACTTTTACCGGCGCGAATGGGTCAACCAGCGCAATTATTTCTGGCAGCTCTCCTGGCGCGCGCCCGGCATCCTGCCCGGCACGGCGATTTTTGCTGGCTATGTCCCTTCGCCGGTCTTGCCGGATTACGACGCCAGTTTCGCGCTGGCGCTCTTATATGCGGATAAAAATACCGACCGACAGCTACCTTACTGGTATTTCACCTGGGATGGCATGAAATATGTCAAGCTGAAGGCTGGCGCACAGGCTGGTGCCGCTTTCCGTAACCTGAAATTTCACGGATTTGTAGGCCAATCCGTGATGGTGATGTATCAGCCCGCTCCCGGCTGCATCCGCGTGGCTGACGGGTTTTATGCCGGTGACCCGGCGCTTGGCCCGCAGAACAATTTATTAGGCTACTCCGACCTGTCACTGATTGAAACCGGGTCCACGCATCAGCCGCCACAGGCGATTTTTGGCTCGGAACCTGCCAAAAGCTGGTGTTACTACTACCAAAAAGCAGACCTGGCGCGCCAGCTTTCCCGCTGGGATGAAGTCATCCAACGTTATCAGCAGGCCGCATCAGCCGGGTTTACGCCGGTACAGGGCGGCGAAATCCTGCCATTGCTGGAGGCTTATGCCCGCACTGGTCAATGGGAGCAAGCCCGCCAGACCAGTCAGCAGGTGATTGCGCTGGCGGCTGAACTGCAGCCGAATTTGTGCGCCAAATGGTCGGGCTATGCCAGTCTGCCCGCCGCTGATTCCGCCATCATAGCGCAGGCCAAAAGCGACTTGGCCTGTCCATAACGAGGAGAAAACCCCATGAAATTTGACCGTGTTACCATCTATCCGCTAAAAATGCCGCTCGTCTCGCATTTTGAGACATCCTTCGGGCGGATTTATGATCGTGAATGTGTCCTGGTAAAAATCGAATCTGACGATTTGGTGGGCTGGGGCGAGTGCGCCGCTGACCGCGATCCCGGCTATTCCTACGAGACGACCGGCACGGTTATGCACATTCTCAAGGATTTTGCCTTGCCGCTGCTCGTCGGTCAGGATGTGGTTGACGCCGCCGATTTTCAGCGCCGCATCAGTGCCATTCGCGGACATCACCTCGCCAAGGCCGGAATTGAAATGGCGCTGTGGGATTTGCTCGGCAAACGTGATGGCAAATCGCTCAAGGAAATGCTGGGCGGCGTCAGAGACTCTGTCGACGTGGGTGTTTCCATCGGGCTGCAGGACACCACCGCCGATCTGGTCAAGGCCGTTGACGGTTACGTGGCGAAGGGCTATTGGCGCATCAAGATCAAAATCAAGCCGGGACGCGATATCAGCGAGGCCGAGGCCGTCCGCAAAGCCTACCCCGTCATCAAGCTCCAGGTGGATGCCAATTCCGCCTATAGCCTGGAAACTGCTCACGTTCTGCGTCCGCTCGACGACCTGAATTTGCTGTTGATCGAGCAGCCGCTTTTCGAAGATGATATTTGGGATCATCGTTTGTTCCAAAAGCAGCTTCGCACGCCCATTTGTCTCGACGAAAGTGTCATTTCGCCGCGTCACGCGCGGTACGCGATCGAGATGGAAGCCTGCCGCATTATCAACATCAAGCCGGGGCGGGTGGGTGGCCTGAGTCAGGGCCTCGAAATCCATGATTTGTGCCAGAAAGCCGGGTTGGCGGTCTGGTGCGGCGGCATGCTTGAAACCGGCATTGGCCGCGCTTCAAACCTGGCGATGGCCTCGCTGCCAGGTTTCACACTGCCCGGCGATATCTCAGCCTCCGACCGCTATTACACCCGAGACGTGACCCTCGAACGCTTCACGCTCAACGCCGACAGCACCATCACCGTTCCCACCGGCCCTGGTTTGGGCGTGACGGTCGATGAAGCCGCCGTCAAAGACTTTGCGTTTGGCGAGGTGGTACTAAAGTAATCCGACCTTATAATCGGGGTATGACCAAAGCGGTCCTGCCCCGATTTTTTTTGTTAATTTTGATTTGGATAATGGCCTGCGCGCCGCTGCCAGTTGATTCTGGCCCCGAACCTGTCGCGGCGCCTGCAGCGACGTTCACGCCCTTCCAGCCGGGGCCTGCTTCCGCTACCGAAATTCCCAATTCGCTGTGGGTTGACCCGTTAATTCCAGAAAAACTGCGGGTAACCATTAAGGGAAATGGCGTCCTTTTGGCTGAATCGAAAGAAAAAGCAACGATCTGGCTCGAAAGCGCGCCCAAATCTTCGGGCGGACTCCCAAAAATCGTCTGGCATTATGCGCTTGTCGCGGCTTTTCCCACCGTCCGCGATGGAATTGCTTTCAGCGAGTTGAAAGCCGCCTGGAACGGAAACGGCCAGGGACTGCTGATGACGGAATCCACTTACGGGGCGATGAAAACCGTCTTTGGTGGCGAGGCAAGCCCAGACGTGGAGATTGTCCCCGCCGCAGGGTTGACCGAGGCTTTGTGGCAGAATCGCTCGCAGTGGGGCATTGTGCCGTTCGAGCAGCTTAATCCAAAATTGAAAGTGCTGGAAATTGACGGCCAATCCCCAGTCCACAAGGAATTTGACCCTGAAAGTTACCCGTTAAAAGCGTTTTTTCGCTTGAATCCGCCGGTTTTTGCTTTGCCCCCCAGCAATCGCGATCCGGAAAAATTGACGACCGTTTTGATGACCGGCACTACGGCGTTAGTGCGCGCCATTTCGTTCAAAATGCAACAAAATGGCGTGTATTATCCGGCGGGTGGAATTGGCGCTTGGCTGCGCGGCGCGGATATTCTGCACATCAGCAATGAAGTTTCGTTCACGCCGGATTGCCCGCCGCCAGCCCTGGCGGACGGTCATTTGCGCTTTTGCAGCGCGCCGGACAATATTGGCTTGCTCGAAGCCGTGGGCGCGGACGTGATTGAGTTGACTGGCAACCACCTCAACGATTGGGGCCAGCCGGCGCTGCTCGGTACCCTGGAAATGTACCGTCAGCGCGGCTGGGCGACTTTCGGTGGGGGAGTTAATGAAGCAGCGGCGCGTCAGCCTGCGATGATCGAACGCGGCGGCGTGAAATTTGCCTTTCTTGGCTGCAATGCGCCCGGCCCCGATTTCACCTGGGCAACGGCGGACGGCCCGGGCGCGGCGCCTTGCGATGATTATGACTGGTTGGTGGCTGAGATTCGGCAGTTGAAGGCTGAAGGCTGCGTGGTGATGGTGGGCTTGCAGCATTATGAATATTACACCCCCGAGCCGCGCCCCAACCAGCTGACAGATTTTCGTCGCCTGGCCGAAGCCGGGGCGGACGTGGTCAGTGGTTCGCAGGCGCACTACTCGCAGTCGCTGGAGTTTTCCCAGGGCGCGTTCATCCATTACGGGCTGGGAAATTTGTTTTTCGACCAGATGGGATACGATTACGCTGACGGTTCGCGTACCACGAACACGCGTCACGAGTTTCTGGACCGGCATGTCTTTTATGACGGGAAACTGGTCAGCACGGAATTATTGACAGCCATGCTCGAAGACTATTCTCGTCCGCGCCCGATGACGGCTGAGGAGCGCGAGTCGTTTTTGAAGGAATATTTCGCGGCGAGCGGCTGGTAGTTTGACGTTATGGATTGAAGCGTTTCAGCATGATCGCAAAGGTATTTTGCGCATTCCCGTCAGGTCCTTCGCGGCCGACGAATAAATAGGCTTTGCGCAGGTCATACTGATTTCCCCCGTTAATCCCCACCACCCACAAGACTCCGCTGCGTTTGATTTGCTCATCGCCGCGTGTCATCTGGCCTTCAGGCAGAATCAGCGTGATTGGGCGCAGGTCGAGGGCTTTCTCCAGTTTATCGAGGCTGGCCTTGATTTCCGGATACACCGATTTGGGCGCGACTTTTTCAATTTCGGCCAGGTTGCGGTGCGTATCAGAATGGGATGCGATTTCCCAGCCGATGTTTTGCAGCTTGCGCAGAGTTTCGACGGTTTCAGGATAGGCATAATCGCTGTCGGTAACCACGCCCAACACGGCCGGATAACCGGCATCCACCAGCATGGCGATCATCTCCAGCACGCTGGGATCAATCGGGTAGCGCAGGTAAATATCGTCGATGCTGATGATGAACAACCGGCCCTGTTTGACGGCCGTCAGATTCGGCTCATTGACCAGCTTACGGTAGGTCACAACCTGCAAATCCTGCTGCTGCAGGATGGCGATGAAATCCTGCAAGAATTTCACTGAATCGAATTTGATGTTGCGCCGGTGCAGCATCAAAGTGGCCGGGGTGTTGCGGATTGGTTCTGGTGTGGCTGCGACCGTTGTCGGCGGCAGCGGAGTGGCCGTCTGGCTGGGAGTCGGAGTCAGCGTGGCGGGTTCGGGGGTTAAGGTTGGCGTGGCGGGGATGGGAGTGTCTACTGGCTTGAGTGGAATCGTCGGCAGCGGGAGGCTGGCGCAGCTTGGCAGAAAAAGACTCAGGATGATGATAACGATAAAAGTGTGCGAGAAAAATCTCATAGTTCCCTTGTTCCGGCTCAGACGGTGTTGCTCAAAGCCGGGATGATCGCTTCCGCTTAACCTTATTTTGGAATGGGGAGCGTAAAGCCGCCATCGACGGTAATGGTCTGGCCGACGATCATCCGCGCGGCGGGCGAGCATAAAAAGCCGACGATTTCTGCTACTTCCTCGGGTTGAATCAGCCGTCCGGCAGGGACTTGCGCCACAAAACGCTCAAGGATATTTTCCTTGCTTTCCATGGCGGCGAAGTGCTTGAGCGCGTCCGTTTCGACGACGCCGGGCGAAACGGCGTTGACGGCGATGTTCTTCCCAATTAACTCCACGCCCAGATAGCGTGTCAGCGATTCGATCGCGGCTTTACTGGCCCCGACGGCAACGTAATCGGGCAGGACGCGCGTGCTCCCGGCGCTGGTGATGCTGACGATGGCTCCGCCGCCACGTTTTTCCATCAACGGGACGGCTTTTTGCGCGCCGAACAGCAGTGAGCGCGCGTTGATGTTCATCGTCCAATCCCAGCCTTTGACTTTTTGCTCCATGGCGGGGCGGTTGTAGCCGGAGGCGGCGTTGTGAATGTAAAAATCGAGCCCGCCGAAGGTTTTTCCGGTCTCGTCGAACAGACGATTCAAATCGTCCAGGTCGCCGATATCGGCTTTGACTAGCAGCGCCCGGCGGCCGAGCGCTTCCACTTCGCGGGCGGTTTCTTCCGCCGGGGCGCGGTTGCGGAAAAAGTTGATGACCACGTCCGCGCCGTTTTGGGCAAAGTGCAGGGCAATCGCTTTGCCAATTCCGCGCCCGGAGCCGGTGATGAGTACAGTTTTATTGAGAAGATGAGAAGATGGCATAGAAAAAAGGGGAAAGGGGATCCGGATTCAGGCTCAAGCTGTAAATTTCACCGGTTGAAAGAGGGACTCGTCGAAACTGTGGATTCGTTCCGGCCCGAGGCGAGTTACCGTTTCCATAACGGCGGCAAGGCTGCGGCGAAGAACGGCCAACTCCACGCCCCGGCACAGGTCCGGGCATTGTTCCAATTTGAGCTGACAGCGGGCGTAAAGTTTGATCGCCCCATCATAGTTTCCGTGTTGAACGTGCAAATACGTGACGGCCACCTGCAAAATAGCCTGATAAAGCACGCGGATTTGACCGGTTTCGTCGCGCCAGGCGTCTTCGAGGGCTTCGTGAGCTTCGAAATAATCTCCCGCGTTGAAAAGTTCCAGCCCGCGCAGGGCCAGCGGATGCAGCGGGGCGGAGCAATCCAGCTCAAACATTGGCGCAGTATATCACGGCCTGCTTTCGTGAAAAATGGTGTTACATATTTTAATTCCACATATAGGGGTATTCCACCCTGACTGTCTAAAAGATATATAATAGAAAAAGCCTACCAAGGAGACAGCCAATATGGAGAAACGACCGCGCCACCGACCTATTCGAAAGTACCCAGATGCGAA